>CAYZLI010000089.1:0-4188 GCA_964479195.1 uncultured Rhodocyclaceae bacterium | reverse complement strand
CCCGGCCGTTCGTGGTGAGCCTGTCGAACCATGAACGGCCTCTGCGACCATCCTACGTCGCCACCAGCCCCTTCTCGATGGCGTAGGCGGTGAGCGTGGACGCGTTGTGCAGGTCGAGCTTCTTCATCAGGTTCGAGCGGTGCTTTTCCACCGTCTTGACGCTGAGGCAGAGGTAATCGGCGATGTACTTGTTGGGGTGCCCTTCGGCGACGAGCTTCAGCACCTCCCGCTCCCGGTGGGTCAGGGTGTCCCAGGCGGTGGTCGCGTTGGCGAGCTTGCCCGTGCCCAGGTAGCCGTTGATGACCTTGCCGGAGATGTCCGGGCTGAGGTAGGTCTTGCCGTTGAGCACGCTGCGGATCGCCACCCGCAGCTCGTCGTGGGAAGCGTCCTTGAGGATGTAGCCGTCGGCGCCGGCGCGCAGGGCCTCGTGGATGTACTCCTCGGTCTTGTGGATGGTCAGGACCAGCACCCGGGTGTCCGGGTAGCGCCGCTTCAGGTCCGTGATGGCCTCGATGCCGTTCATTCCCGGCATGGTGAGGTCCATCAGCACCAGGTGGGGCGACAGCGTCCCGACGGCGCGGATCGCGTCACGGCCGTTGTCCGCCTCCCCGACGATGTCGATGTCCGAATCCTGGGACAGCAACGCCCGCAGCCCGGCCCTGAGCAGCGTGTGGTCCTCGACGATCAGAATGCGCTGTTTCGTTTCCATGATTGCCCCGCCTTCCTCTCCAATGACGTCTATGCACGGCCACTCATTCGCTTCAACGGCGCCGCGCGGAACTTTCCGTTGATTGCATGAACACCCACTCCGAGTACTTCGTCCTGCCTGCGAAACTCCTGTCCGCGCGGCTGAAGCCGCCCTTCTTCAGCGGCTCGTCGGCGGACAGGCTGTACACCCCGAAGATCTCCCCGCCCGGCCCCTTGAGCAGCCCCCACTGCATGCTCCCGGTGATCGGGTCGGCGTAGATCTTTCTCAGATAACGCTGCGTGCCCGGGTGGCGCGGATCCTTCAGCAACTCCTCCAGGCTGAGCGGATAGCGCCGGCCCTGGCCGGGCGTGTTCTCGTAGAACAGGTTGATGGCGCGGCGATACTGGTCGCCGACGAAGAGCAGCTCCTGCTCCCGTTCCCGCTTCTGCACCACCTGCCAGACTTCGCCCGTGGCGGCGAGGACCACGCCCATGACGGCGATGAAGAGCAGCAGGCCGATGTAGGTGAAGCCCTTTTGGCAGGCATAGGCGTAGGGCGCAAGAAGCGCAGCGCATTGCGCCGCATGAATGCCATCCGGCGCAATACGCCGCAAGCGGCTATTGCGCCCTACGCCGAAATCGGCCGCAGCCTGTAGGGCGCAATAGCGAAGCGTATTGCGCCGGATTGGCGCCTCATTGTGCCCCACCTCTTTGCCCGTCCTCATCACCAGTCCTTGTAAGCCGATCCGTCCAGGGCATTGCCCTCGGCGCCGCTTTTCACGTCGTACACCCCGCCCTTCTCCGGCGCGTCCGGCGGCACGACGACCCAGGTCGTGGCGCTGTCCGTGATCGGGTCCAGCGGGGCGCTGCGCAGGTACTTTCCGGCGACCAGCGCGTCGATCGTCTCGGGGTACTTGCCGGTGTCCCCGTAGTACTTGTCCAGGGCCTGGCGCGTCAGCGCGAGGTTCTCCTTCAGCACGGCTTCCCGGGCCTTTTCCACGCTGTGCAGATAGCGCGGCATGGCCAAGGTCAGCAGCAGCGAGATCACCGCCATGACCACCAGCAGCTCGATCAGCGTGAAGCCGCGCCTGTGCATACCTTGTTCTCACCATTGCCTGTAGGAAATGCCGTTCAGCCCGATGCGCTCGGACAGGGAATACACGTCGAATACGTCCTCGCCCGGCTGCGGCGCGTCCGGGCCGCTCGCATAGCTGCGCTTGCCCCAGGTCTCCTCGTCGGGCCGGGCCGGATCCGCGAACATCGGGTCGCGCGGGATGCGGCGCAGGAAGTGGATCCGGCTCTTGCGGTCCGGGTCCCGGGCATCGGGCACGCCTTCCACCAGTGCCTTCAGCGATGGCGGATAGCCCGACTGCTGCGCCGAGTGGGCGATGTGCCCCTCATCCACCGCCTGCTTGTAGGCGTCCAGGCCGCTGCGGATTTCCCGCAGCGCCAGGCGCAGCTCCTGCTCCTTGTGCCGCTGCACCGTCAGCTCCGCCATGGGCAGCGCGATGCTCGCCAGCAACCCGATGATCGCCACCGTGATCACCAGCTCGATGAGCGTGAAGCCGCGCATCGGCACAAATGCTTCAGACGATTTCTCGCGGAGACGCAAAGGCGCGGAGGAGACGGAAACGAATGCGCCACCGGGCATACGCCTCGCCCTGCCTTCGCGTTCTCGGCGTCTTTGCGAGATGAATGCCGTTTCCAGGATCATTGCCCCACCGTAATCGAATGCGGTTCCGGCGCGGACGATGCCAGCGCCTCGCCGCCCGCCCCCGACGGGGTGATCCGGCTCACGGCAACCTGCGAGACCGCCTTGGTGCCGATCACCTCGAAGACCAGGGTCACGGCGCTGCCCGAGCCGGTGGCGCCGTTCGCCGTGGATAGGTCCACCAGGATCTGGCCGCTCGCCTGGTCGATGCTCTTGTTGAAGCTCGACTGGCGATCGTCGCGTTTCAGGAAGTCCCCCTCGAGCGCATCGACGGCGGACAGGATCGTCGGATCGTAGCTCACCAGAAGGCCCAGGCTGCTCACCGCCTGGGCCGTCTGGGCGTTGAGCGTCAGGCTGACCTTGTCGCCGGCCTTCGCCTGGCTGGGCCCCTGCCAGGAGAGCACCAGGGGGGCGCCGCCCGCCGCCCCCGGCGCGCTCCCCGCGGCGGGGGTGGCCGGTTTCGGCCCCGCCGGCCGTGCCCGTCCCGTGCCCGCCGCGGCGGGAGCCGCGCCGCCGGCTGCACTCATGTCCACCTTGCCCAAGGTCCGCAGCCCCAGGGGGCTGGCGCGCAGGCTGGACTCCGTGCCGGCCCAGTATTCCAGCTCGCGCGCATCGGGCATCTGCGGATTGCCGACGACGCGCGGGGTGATGGACAGGATGATCTCCGTCTTGCGGTTGTCGTCCTTGTGGCTGGAGAACAGGCGTCCGAGGATGGGCAGTTGTCCCAGGCCGGGCACCTTGGAGGCGGCCTTGCGGTCGTCGTCGTTGATCAGCCCGGCGAGGATCTGGGTCTCCCCGTCCTTCAGGCGCAGCACCGTCGAGGCATTGCGCGTGCCCACCTGGTAGGCCAGCGTGCCCGACACGTCGTTTTGCACCTCCTTGATGATGGAGCTCACTTCGAGGTTCACCTTGATGGCCACCTCGTTGTCCAGATGGATGTCGGGTTCCACCTCCAGCTTCAGGCCCACGTCCAGGTACTGGACGTTGCCGGTCACCACGGGCGCGCCGGTGGCCACCGGCGTGATGGCGTTGGTGATGACCGGCACCCGGTCGCCGATCAGGATCTTGGCCTTCTCCCGGTTGCGGGCGCGGATGCGCGGGCTGGCCAGCAGGTTGCTCTCGGCGTCCTCCAGCTTGAGATTGAGGCCCAGGGTAAGCGGGCTCGCCAGGTAGTCGTTGAGGGCCAGGCTCTTCAACTGGCCGAAGGTGAGCGCCTGGGCCGGCGTGCCGTCGCCGGAGCCGCCGTTGCCGCTGGAAGTGCCGGTGGAGGTGAGCGAAAGCGAATCGGGATACTTGATGCCCAGTTCCATCAGCCGCGAGCGCGCCACCTCCAGGACTTCCAGCTCCAGCATGACTTCCGGCTCGGCGATGTCCTGGTCGGCGACCAGCTTCTCCGCCAGGCGGATGGCGTCGGGCGTGTCGCGCATGACGATGGAGTTGGTCTTCTCGTGGATGAAGATGTCCTTGGTCTTGAGCAGGGTCTTGATCATGTTCAGCACCTGCTTCGGATCGGCGTTGGTCAGGTGGAAGCTCCTGATCTTGAGGTCCTGGTACTCCTTGAGCTTGGCCGGCGTGTTCGGATAGATGAACACGGTGTTGTCGCTGAGCACCTTCTTTTCGAGCTGGTTCTGCAGCAGGATGAGGTCGATCGCATCCTCCACCGAGACGTCCTGGACGAAGATCGAGGCCTTCAGGTCGGACTTCACGTCCTTGTCCAGCAGGACGTTGATGCCGCTGGTGCGCGACAGCGCCTCGAACACCATCTTCAGGTTGGCGTCGCGGAACTGCAG
>CAYZLI010000088.1:12052-15472 GCA_964479195.1 uncultured Rhodocyclaceae bacterium | reverse complement strand
GTGTGGGGGATCAGGTTGATGGAGAAATCGGCGCCCTCGACCCGGTTCACGGTGAGGCTCACGCCGTTCACCGTGACGGAGCCCTTGCGGGCGATGTATTTCGCCAGGGGCTTCGGGGCGCGGACCACCAGCTCGTGGCTCTCGCCGATGGGCTCGAACTTCAGCACCTCGCCCACCCCGTCCACGTGGCCGGTGACCAGGTGGCCGCCCAGGCGGTCGGACAGGCGCAGGGCCTTTTCCAGGTTCACCTCGCCGGGGGCGTCCAGCCCGACCGTGCAGTCCAGGGTCTCGCGGGAGACGTCCACCTGGTAGGACGTGCCCGACTTCTCGACCACCGTGAGGCAGACGCCGCCGTGGGCGATGGAGTCGCCCACGGCCACGTCCGCGAGGTCGAGGGCCGGCGCCTCGACGGTCAGGCGCAGGCCCCGCTCATGGGCGGAGAGATGGGTGATCCTGCCGGTGGCGGCGACGATTCCGGAAAACACGGTGAGCTGAGCGTACGGAAAATGCAGAACAGCGGATTTTACCCGCGATCCGCCCTGCCGTGTTTGAGCCGGATCAGGCGCCGAGGGCGGCGTCCAGGCTCTTCAGGAACTCACCGGCGGGCATGTAGCCGATGACGCGCTGACCGGGGATTTCCCGGCCCTGCCCGTCGAAGAAGATGATGCCCGGCGGGCCGAAGAGGCTGAAGCGCTTGAGCAGCTCCTTGTCCGCCTCGCTGTTCTCCGTCACGTCCACCTGCAGCAGGGTCATCTGCTGCAGCTTGGCCGCCACGCGCGGATCGGCGAAGGTAAAGCGCTCCATCTCCTTGCAGGAGACGCACCAGTCGGCGTAGAAATCCAGCATCACCGGCCGCGTCGCCCCCTGCAGGCGGGCGTCCAGCTCCGCCGCCGTCCTCACCCGCTCGAACCTGAGCGGCGCTTCCGATGCCGCCGTGGCGCCCTGCAGGAAGCTCAGGGGCCGCAGCGGATCCTGGGCGCCGCCCAGGGCGCCGACGATGAGGGAGGCGCCGGCCAGGAGCAGGATCATGCCGATGCCCTTCCAGAAGCGGGCCCAGTTGTGGGCGTTGGCGGGCAGGGGGTCGATCGCCTTGAGGTACATGGCGCTGAGGATGGCCAGGGCCCCCCAGGCCAGCAGGTGGGCCGTGGGCGGGATCACCGGCGCGACCAGCCAGATGGCCAGCGCCAGCATCAGCACGCCGAAGAATTTCTTCACCGCCTCCATCCAGGGACCGGCGTGGGGCATCCAATGGCGCGCCGACACGCCCACGGCGATGAGGGGGGTGCCCATGCCCAGGGCCATGACGAACAGGGCGGTGCCGCCCAGCACCGCGTCCTTGGTCTGGGCGATGTAGAGCAGGGCCCCGGCCAGGGGCGCGGCGACGCAGGGCCCGACGATCACCGCCGAGAGGGCGCCCATCAGGGCGACGCCGTGCAGCGAGCCGCCCTGGTGACGGTTCGCCTCTTCCGACATCTTGCTCTGCAGGAAGGCCGGCAGCTGCAGCTCGTAGAAGCCGAACATGGACAGGGCCAGCAGGACGAAGACCAGGGCGAAGCCGCCCAGCACCCAGGCGTTTTGCAGGGCCGAGGAGAGGAGCGACCCGGACAGCCCGGCGGCCACCCCGGCGATGGCGTAGGTGAGCGCCATGCCCAGCACGTAGGCCGCGGACAGGGCCAGTGCGCGCCAGCGGGTGATGTTGTGCCCGTGGCCGACGATGATGCCGGAGAGGATCGGGATCATCGGGAAGACGCAGGGGGTGAGGGCCAGCAGGAGCCCGGCGCCGAAGAAGGTGGCAATGATGAGCCAGAAGCTGGCGTGCTTGAGCAGGGCCGCCAGACGGGAGGATTCATCACCTGCCCCCGGCCCCCCTTCCCGCGGAAGGGGGTCACTACGGCTCGCTACGCTCGCGGTTTCTACGAGGCCCCCGCCTTGGGGCGGCCCTGCGGCGGGGGCGGGCGTGAAGCCGGCCAGCACGACCTTCGCCGTCTGCGGGGTGGGTGGGTAGCAAACCCCCTGGTCGGCGCAGCCCTGCGACGTGGCCTTCACCGTCACCGCCTCCAGGCCCGAGGGCGCCTCGATCGGCAGCTTGACGGCAAGCCGGCCCCGGTAGGTTTCCACCTCGCCGAAGAACTCATCCATCTTCTTCTTGCCCGGCGGAAACTGTGCTGCGCCGGGTTTCGCCTCGACCGGCTCTAGCGAGAACTTGAACTTGTCGCGATACAAATAATAGCCGTCGGCGATGTCCCAGCGCAGCTCCAGAGTCTTCGCGTCCAGGGCGCGGGCGGAAAAGCGGAATGCCTTGTCCACCTCGAGCAGTTCGTCGGCCGCGACGGCGGCGAGCGGCAGCAGTAGGCTGAGCAGGAGAAGAAGGCGGCGCGTCATGTGTATGAACTTATTGGTGGGCGGCCGTCTCGGCTGCGACCCAGGCCAGGTAGTCTGGCAATCCCTTATGGATTGGGACAGCGATGATCTCGGGAAGTTCGTAGGGGTGGCCGGCGCGGATGGCCGCCTCCAGGGCGGCATAGCGCGCGCCGCTGGTCTTGATGAGCAGCGGCACCTCGTCGGCCGCCTCCAGCTTGCCCTGCCAGCGGTAGACGGAGCGGCAGGGGGCGAGGATGTTCACGCAGGCGGCCAGGCGCTGCTCGACCAGCGTTTGCGCCAATTTCTGGGCGCTTGCGGCATCCGGCAGGTTGGTCAGGACCAGGAGGGTGTCCATGGGCGCAATTTTACCGGTTAATTGAGCAGGCGCCGCCGGGCCAGGCCGAGGGCCAGCCAGAAGCCGGCCACGGCGTAGGCCGCCAGGGCGGCGATGTGGCCGAGCGCCTCGCCCGGCACCTGCCCGAGGAGCAGCGGACGCACGAGCCGCACGGCATGGGACAGGGGCAGCACGGAAGCGATGGCCTGGAAGGCCGTCGGCAACTGCTCCACGGGGAAGAACACGCCGGAGAGCAGCGTCATGGGCGTGATGAACAGGGTGAAGTAGTACATGAAGAAATCGAAGTTCGGCGCCAGCGCCGTCATGATCAGCCCGAGGGCGCCGAAGGTGAGGCCGACCAGGAATATAAGCGGCAGCGCCCACAGCGACAGGGGCGAAGTGGCGAGCCCCAAGGCCCAGGCCACCGCCAGGATCGCCACCCCGGAGAGGCTGGCCTTGCTCGCCGCCCACACCAGTTCGGCCAGCACCAGGTCGTCCAGGGAGATGGGCGCGTTGAGGATGGCATCCCAGGTCTTCTGCACGTGCATGCGGGAAAAGCCGGAGTAGAGCGTCTCGAAGGTGGCGCTGTTCATGGTGGAAAAGCACACGGCGCCGGCGGCGAGGAAGGCCAGGTAGGGAATGCCGCCCACCTCCGGCAGCAGCGTGCCGATGCCATAGCCCAGGCCCAGCATGTAGATCATCGGGTCGGCCAGGTTGCCCAGCAG
>CAYZLI010000088.1:10698-11952 GCA_964479195.1 uncultured Rhodocyclaceae bacterium | reverse complement strand
GGTTCTCCAGGTGGTGCAGCAGGGGCCGCGCATCGGCGAGGTAGCAGAAGGCGGTCTCGCCGGTCACCTCGACCCGCGAGGTGAAGTTGGCGGCCTGGCCCTGGGCCCAGCCGGCGGCGTCCTCGCCGTAGACCTCCACCACCTGGGGCTCGATGTGCCCGGCGATCATTTCCCGGGGCGCGCCGGCGGCGATGAAGCGGCCCCGGTCCATGATGGCCAGGCGGTGGCACAGGCGCTCGGCCTCGTCCATGAAGTGGGTCGTGAGCAGCACCGTCTTGCCCTGCTGGGAGAGCCGCTTCAGGCGCTCCCAGATGAGGTGGCGGGCCTGGGGATCGAGGCCCGTGGTGGGCTCGTCGAGGATCAGCAGGTCCGGGTCGTTCACCAGGGCCCGGGCGAGGGTCAGGCGCCGTTTCATGCCGCCGGACAGGGTGTTGAGGCGGGCGTCCGCCCGCCCGTTCAGGCCGCCGAATTCCAGCAGTTGCGGGATGCGGGCCCGCACGGTCGCGTCCGCCAAGCCGAAGTAGCGGCCATAGACCAGGAGGTTCTCGGCAACGGTGAAATCCGGGTCCAGGTTGTCCATCTGGGGCACGATGCCCACCCGCAGGCGCGCCCGGCGGGCTTCCCGCGGCACAGCCAGGCCTGACAGGCGGATCTCGCCCGCATCCGGCGTGGCGAGCCCGAGGGCCAGGCGCAGGGTGGTGGTCTTGCCGGCGCCGTTGGGCCCGAGCAGGCCGTAGCATTCGCCGCGCTTCAGCTCGAAGCTGACGCCGGCGACCACTTCCGCGCCGTTGTAGGACTTGCGCAGCCCGGAGACCGCAAGCGGAGACCTTTCCCCCGCCCCCTTTCCCGAGGAAAGGGGTGACGTTGGCTCGCTGCGCTCGCAGCGGGCTGGCTGCCCCGCCTTGGGGCGGCCCGGCGGCGGGGGGCTTAGGGTTTCCACGCCGAGGAGACGATCTGGCGGATGAGGTGCAGCTTGCGGTGGAAGAAGTGGTCGGCGCCGGGCACCACCACCACCGGCAGCTCCAGGGGGCTCGCCCAGGCCAGCACGTTGGCCAGGGGCACCGTCTCGTCCAGGTCGCCGTGGATGACGATGGTATCGGCGGGCACGGCGCCCGTCTCGTAGCGGCGCGCTCCCTCGACGAAGCCGGAGGCGGTGCCGATCAGCACCAGGCGCTGCGCCGGGCGGCCGGCCTCCTGCAGGCGCCGGGCCACCCGCGTCTGCACGTAGGCGCCGAAGGAGAAGCCGGCCAGGGC
>CAYZLI010000088.1:0-10598 GCA_964479195.1 uncultured Rhodocyclaceae bacterium | reverse complement strand
GGCGCCGGGCCACCCGCGTCTGCACGTAGGCGCCGAAGGAGAAGCCGGCCAGGGCCACGGGGAGTTCACCAAACTGAGCACCAAACTGAGCGCCGAAGCGGCCGCGGGCGTAGTCGAGCACGGCCAGCATGTCCTCGGTCTCGCCCTCGCCCTCGTCGTGGCGGCCGGCGCTGCCGCCGACCCCGCGGAAGTTGGGCCGCAGGGCCACATAGCCCAGGTCGCGGAAAGTCCGGGCCAGGGTCTGCACCACCTTGTTCTCGGCCGTGCCGCCGAACAGGGGATGGGGATGGCCGATCAGGGCGAGGCCGCGCGGTGCCTGGGCCGGCGGCTCGATTATCGTGTCGATGGCGCCCGCCGGTCCGGGCAGCGCAAGGCGCTCGGCGGCGGGGGGGCGGGCGGCGTTCACGTCAGGCCGCCTCCGCCGGGCCGCCCCAAGGAGGCGGCAAGCAACGACCCGGAAGCCGCGCATGCGGCGGAACCGCCGTCACCCCCTTCCTCGGGAAGGGGGGCGGGGGGAAGGTAGTCATATCTTGAGACGCTCGACGATGCGGCCGTGCACGAGGTGTTCGTCGATGATCTCGTCGATGTCCGACTTGTCCACGTAGGTGTACCAGACGCCTTCCGGATAGACCACCAGCACGGGGCCGTCGTCGCAGCGGTCGAGACAGCCCGCCGAGTTGATGCGCACCTGGCCCGGCCCCTTCAGGCCCAGTTCGCGGATGCGGTCCTTGGCATAGTCGCGGATTGCGCTGGCGCCGTGGTTGTTGCAGCAGGTGGCGCCGGGCTCGCGCTGGTTGCAGCAGAAAAAGACGTGGTGTTTGAAATAGCTCATGCGCAGGCTCCTCGGGAAGGGATAATTATAGCCGGGCGAGGCGGGGAAACCGGCCCTGGCTCCCGGCGGTCCAAAGGATAGGGCACTTATGACGGACCGCAGGGAAAAGGGCGGTTCATGAACTGAGCGACAATGGAGGTGCGATGATGGGGAATCATTGGCTGCTGGGCATTGCGGTGGCCGGGCTGGCCGCCTGCGCAACCGGCGACGGGGCCGGACTGCGGGCCGGCGTGGACGGGGCCGCACAGATCCGCGCCGCCATGGGCGAGCCGACCACCGTATGGAAAGCCGCCGACGGCAGCGCCACCTGGGAGTACGCCCGCCACCCGGAGGGCCGGCGGACCTTCATGGTGCATATGGGGGCCGACGGCCGGCTGCAGAAGATCGAGCAGGTCATGGCCCCCGAGGTCTTCTCCCGCGTCGTCGTCGGCAAGACGACCAAGGACGAGGTGCGCCGGCTGCTGGGGCAGCCCTACCTGGAGAGCCAATTCCCGCGCAAGGGCGAGCTGGTCTGGGACTACCGCTACTGGGACGCGATGAGCGGCTTCGGCAGCGTCTTCCACGTCTCGTTCAATTCGGCGGGGGTGGTGGCGGGCACCGTCACGACCATCGACGACGGGCGCTACCTCCAGTCGGGACCAGGCAAGGACTAGGGAGGAATCGAACGGATCCGCAGGACCGTTCGTGCTGAGCTTGTCGAAGCACGAGTGGCCTTCGACAAGCTCAGGCCGAACGGCATTTATTTCCGGGACACGAGGCTAGAGTTCGTCGTACTTCCTGGCGTTGCCCCGGGCCGCTTCCACCGGGTACTTCGCCGCGTTCTTGGCGATCTTCGCGTGCGCCGCGGCGGCGAGGTCGATGTCCAGCACGTCGGCCAGCTCGATCAGGTAGATCAGCACGTCGGCCACTTCCTCGCGCACCTTCTCGAACTTCGGCGGCGGCAGCTCGTGGCTCTGCTCCGGCGTGAGCCACTGGAAATGCTCGACCAGCTCCGCCGCCTCGACGATCAGCGCCATGGCCAGGTTCTTCGGCGTGTGGTAGCGGTCCCATTCCCGTTCGCGGGCGAAGGCGCGCAGGCGGTCGCGCAAGTCGGTCAGGTCGTCGGTGCTCATGACATTTCTCCCGGGCGGCGCAGCATCAGGTAGGGCAGGGCGGCGAAGGGCCACAGGCTGGACACCAGCCGGGTGAGGCCGTTGAAGTTGAGGAAGTGCCCCTGCTGCCAGACGGCCGCCGAAGCGGCCAGATAGGGGTTGTCCGGCGCCAGGTTGACCAGGGCCGTGGCCAGCAGCAGGGCCAGGGCGGCGAGCGCCTGGCGGGCGGCCGCCGGCAGGTACAGGGCGAGAGCCAAGGCAGCCGCGCCGACGCCCAGCCCCATGGCATTGCCCGGCGTGACCCACTGCAGGAACTGGGCGGCATCCACCAGCAGGGCGCCGGCGAAGGACTTCACGAGCAGGGCCGAACCGAGCAGGCCGGCGAGCACCCGGCCGCTCGCCCGCTTGAGCAGCGACGCGGCGACCAGCCCGGCGGCGAGGACGCCGCTCGCCGCCACGCCCGCCTCGATGACGATGGAGAGTCCGGCCGAGTAGGGCTGCGTTTCCAGGCCGAGGAGCGCGCGCAGGTCGCCGGTGCCGAAGAGCAGGAGCTCGGGGTTGAGCTGGGTGAGCAGCCACAGCCCGAGCAGCACGAGGCCGTAGTCCGTGGCTTTGCCGGCGGTGAACAGCCGGTTGCGCAGCTCGTGCAGGCGCCCGCCGTCGGCCAGGGCCCGTCCCCAGTTCATGCCCAGCACGGCGCCGGCGAGCGCCCCGACGGCGTTGCAGGCGAAATCGAGGTTGGAGGGCACGCGGCTGGGCAGGAAGTTCTGCAGCAGCTCCATGGAGAAGCTCAGGCCCGTGCCGGCCAGGGCGGCGAGCAGGGCGGCCAGGGCCAGGGGCAGGCGCGGGTGCAGGGCCGGCACCAGGAGGAAGCCCAGGGGCATGTAGGCGAGCACATTGATGGCCAGGTCGAAGACCGTGTAATAGCGCGGCCAGGCGCCTTCGAGGAAGGCGGTGAGGGGCACCCCGTTGTCCCGCCAGCCGGCGAAGGGGTGCAGGCTGGCGTAGATCACCAGTAGCCCGTAGGCGGCGGCGAGATAGCGGGCCAGGTGGGCGGGCGGTGGGTGCTCCATTGCCGGGGTCACGCGCCGCGGCGCATCAGAAGCGCTCGTGGGGTCGGTCCGCCACGTGATGGGTCGCCGCTGCCGCATGGTGGCCATGGGCCGCCGGCGCGGACACCGGCCGGCCCACCCACTGGGGCAGCAGCGAACCGAGCACCATGCCGCCGGCGGCCAGCAGCAGGCCCAGCAACTGCGGCGGCATGATGCCCTCGGGGTCCAGCGCCTCCATCAGCAGCCAGCCGGCGAGGCCCAGGGCGATGGAGAACAGCGCGCCCTGGGTGTTCGCGCGCTTCCAGTAGAGCCCGGTCACCAGGGGGATGAAGGCGGTCACCAGGGTCACCTTGTAGGCATTGCCCACCATCTCGTAGATGGAGGATTCGGAATTCAGGGCGAAGACCGTGACGCCGCAGGCGAACACCGCCACCACCAGGCGCATGGTGAGCAGGAACTGCCGGTCCGACAGGTTCCGCTTGAGGATGTGCTTGAGCACGTTCTCGGTGAAGGTCACCGAAGGGGCGAGCAGGGTGGCGCTGGCCGTGCTCATGATGGCGGAGAGCAGCGCGCCGAAGAAGACGATCTGCGCCGCGATGGGCGTGTGGGTCATGATCAGATTGGGCAGGATGTGCTGGGCATCCTTCTCGATGAGGCCCTCCACCAGTTGCGGGTCGATCAGCAGCGCCGAGTAGGCGAGAAAGATCGGCGCGAAGGCGAAGAAGAAGTAAAAGGCGCCGCCGGCCACGGCGCCGGTGACGGCGATGCGCTCGGTCTTGGCCGACATGACCCGCTGGAACACGTCCTGCTGGGGGATGGAGCCGAACATCATGGTCACCGACGCACCGACGAACCAGAGGATGTCGCGCGCCGTGGCCTTGGGCCAGAACTCGAACTTGCCCGCTTCGCGCGCATGGTTGACCACGACCCCCACGCCACCGGCCTTATCCGCGAGGAGCCAGCCGATGTAGAGGATGCCCCCGATGATGGCCAGCATCTGGAAGAAGTTGGTCCAGGCCACCGAGAACATGCCGCCCCACAGGGTGTAGATGAGGACGATGGCGGCGCCCAGCAGGATGCCCTGCTGCGGGCTGACCGCGTCGCCGCCGATGACGTTGAACACCAGGCCCAGGGCCACCACCTGGGCGGAGACCCAGCCCAGGTAGGAGGCCATGATGGCGAGGCTGGTCAGCACCTCCACCGTCTGGCCGTAGCGCGCCCGGTAGTAGTCGCCGATGGTGAGCAGATCCATGCGGTAGAGCCGGGCGGCGAAGAACAGGCCGACCAGGATCAGGCACATGCTGGAGCCGAAGGGGTCTTCGAGGATGCCGCCCAGGCCGTCGCCCATGAACTTGGCCGGGATGCCCAGCACCGTCTCGGAGCCGAACCAGGTGGCGAACACCATGGCGGCGACCACGTAGAAGGGCAGGCTGCGGCCGGCCACCACGTAGTCCCGCGAGTCCTTCACCTTGGTCGCGGCATAAAGGCCGATGGCGATGGAGGCGACGATGTACAGCACGACGAACCAGATGAGCATGTCGATTTCTCTGGGCGCGAACCGGCGGATTATAGCGAAGCCGCGTGTGTCCCGGCGCGGCGGGCCGGCAGCGGTTCAGCCGAGATCGAAGCGGATGCCCTGGGCGAGCGGCAGCCCCGCGCCCCAGTTGAGGGTGTTGGTCTGCCGGCGCATGTAGGCTTTCCAGGCGTCCGCGCCCGCCTCGCGCCCGCCGCCGGTCTCCTTCTCGCCGCCGAAAGCGCCGCCGATCTCGGCGCCCGAGGTGCCGATATTCACGTTGGCGATGCCGCAGTCGCTGCCCGCCGCCGCGAGGAAGGCTTCCGCGTGGCGCAGGTCGTTGGTGAAGAGGGCGGAAGACAGGCCCTGGGGCACGGCGTTTTGCCGGGCGATGGCCTCGTCCAGCTCGCGGTAGCTCATCAGGTAGAGGATGGGGCCGAAGGTCTCCCGCTGCACCAGGGGCCAGTGGTTCGCGGCGCGGATGAGCGTGGGCTCGACGAAGCAGCCCGGTCCGGGCACGGCGTGGCCGCCGTAGAGGATTTCGCCGCCCAGGGAACGGGCTTCCGCCACGGCGAGCAGGAAGGCTTGGCGCGCCGGCTCGTCGATCAAGGGGCCGAGCAGGGTGGCGGGGTCCAGGGGATCGCCGATCTTCACGCGGGCGTAGGCGCGGGTGAGGCGCTTCACCAGCTCCCGGTAGCGGGACTCGTGCACGAAGAGCCGGCGCGTGCTCGTGCAGCGCTGGCCGGCGGTGCCCACGGCGCCGAAGACGATGGCCTGGGCGGCAAGCGCCAAGTCCGCCGTCTCGTCCACGATGATGGCGTTGTTGCCGGAGCATTCCAGCAGGCAGCGGCCGAAGCGCGCCGCCACCGCCTGGGCCACCTGGCGGCCCGCCGCCGAGGAGCCGGTGAAGGAGACGAGCGGCAGGCGCGCCTCCGAAGCCAGGCGCGCGCCCAGGGCCGGCTCGTCGGAGAGGAGCAGCGAGAAGACCCCCGGGTGGCCCAGCTCGCGGCTCACCGCCTCGGCGATTCGCTGCACGGCGATGGCCGTCAGCGGCGCCTTGGGCGAGGGCTTCCACACCACCGTGTCGCCGCACACCGCGGCGAGGAAGGCGTTCCAGGACCACACGGCGGCGGGGAAGTTGAAGGCGGTGATCACCCCCACCGGCCCGAGGGGATGCCACTGCTCGTACATGCGGTGGCGCGGGCGCTCCGAGTGCATGCTGCGCCCGTAGAGCATGCGCGACTGGCCCACGGCGAAATCGGCCATGTCGATCATCTCCTGTATCTCGCCGTCGCCCTCCTGCTTGATCTTGCCCACCTCCAGGGCCACCAGGCTGCCCAGGGCGTCCTTGTGGCGGCGCAGCGCCTCGCCGATGGCCCGCACGACTTCGCCGCGCTTGGGCGCCGGCACCTCGCGCCAGCGGCGGAAGGCTTCCACCGCCGCGCCGACGACGGCCTCGTGGTCCGCCGCCGTCGCCCGCCCGCAGCCGGCGATGGGCTCACCCGTGGCCGGATTGAAGGACTCGAAGCGCCCCTCGCCCGCCAGCCAGCGGCCGTCGCCGCAGGAGGCGGCCGGATTCTCGGCGGCAAGCCCCAGGGTGGCAAGGAAAGTGCGCGCATCCATCAGGCCACTCGCTTTGCCCTAGGTTCAAACTCCGCCAGTACGGCAGCAAACTGCGCCACGGCCCAGTCGATCTGTTCGCGCTCGATGATGAGGGGCGGGGCGAAGCGGATCACGGTCTCGTGGGTGTCCTTGGTGAGCACGCCGCGGGCGGCCAGCCGCTCGCAGACTTCGCGCGCGCCCACATGCGGCGCGAGTTCCACCCCGGCGAACAGGCCCAGGCCGCGCACCTCGCGGATCAAGGGGCTGCGGATGGCGCGCAGGCGGGCGAGGAGATGCGTGCCCAGCTCCGCGGCCCGCTCGACCAGTTTCTCCTCCACGAGGAGATCCAGGGCCTCCAGGGCCACCGCCGCCGCCAGGGGATTGCCGCCGAAGGTGCTGCCATGGTCGCCCGGATGGAAGACGCCCATCACCTCCTCCCGGGCGAGAAAGGCGGAGACGGGCAGCAGCCCCCCGCCCAGGGCCTTGCCCAGGGTGATCGCATCGGGCTGCACGCCCTCGTGCTGGCAGCCGAGCAGCCGCCCCGTGCGGCCCAGCCCGGTCTGGATCTCGTCGCAGATGAGCAGCACGTCATGGCGGTGGCAGATCTGCGCGCAGGCGGCGAGATAGCCGCGCGGCGGCACGATGATGCCGCCCTCGCCCTGCACCGGCTCCACGAGGAAGGCGGCCGTGTGGGGGGTGATCGCCGCCTCCAGGGCGTGGGCATCGCCATAGGGGATGCGCTTCAGGCCCGGCGGGAAGGGGCCGAAGCCGCGGCGGTACTGGGCTTCCGAGGACAGGCCGACGATGGCAATCGAGCGCCCGTGGAAATTGCCCTCGCAGGCGATGATCTCGGCCGCATCCGGCGGCACGCCTTTCACCTCGTAGGCCCACTTGCGCGCGGCCTTCAGCGCGGTTTCCACCGCCTCCAGGCCGGTGTTCACGGGCAGCGCCCGGTCGAAGCCGAACAGCTCCGTGAGGCGGGCGAGCAGCAGGGCCAGGCGGTCCGTGTGGAAGGCGCGCGAAGTCACCGCCAGGCGCCGCGCCTGGCGCCCCAGGGCGGCCACCAGCCGCGGGTGGCAATGGCCGAAGCTGGTGGCGGAATAGGCGCCCATCATGTCCAGGTAGCGGCGCCCGTCCACGTCCCACAGGTGGCAGCCCTCGCCCCGGGAAAGCACCACCGGCAGGGGCAGGTAATTGCGGGCGCCGTGGCGTGCTTCGAGCGCCATGAGCTGTTCGGCGTTTGGGGCGAGCGCCGCTGCGGCGACCGCCGCGACGAGCCGCGCCGTGCGGCCGGCGGCGTCCAGGCGCGGGTTGTATTCGGCGATCTCCAGGGCGACCAGGCGGGGGTCGCCGCGCAGCCGGCGCAGGGCGGCAAGAAGTTCGGCTGCGGCCAGGCCCGTCTCGACCGGTGTGCCCACACCGGGGGCATCGAGTGGATCCACGGCGTCCAGATCCAGCGTCAGGCCGTAGCCCGCCGTGCCGGCGCCGGCGATGCACCGCGCCTCGTCCAGCGCTGCGGCGAGGCCCCGGCGGCGCACGTCCGCGTTGCTGATCACCCGCACGCCCAGGCGCGCCAGGAGCGCCGCCTCCTCCGGCTCCCAGCTGCGCGCGCCGAGCACGCAGACATGGCGCGGGTCCAGGGGCGGCCCGGCAGCGAGGCGCGGATCGCCCTCGCCCAGCAGGCAGGCGAGCGGCATGCCGTGCAGGTTGCCGCTGGGGGTGGTCCCCGGCGTGTGGGCGTCCAGGTGGGCGTCGATCCAGATCAGCCCCAGCGGCCCGCGTTCGGCCAGCGCCCGTGCCGCGCCGCGCCAGGTGCCGATGGCGCAGGCATGGTCGCCGCCCAGCACCAGGGGCAGGGCGCCGGCGGCCAGCGTCGCTCCGACCTCTTCGGCGAGGCGCTCGCACAGGACGGCCACGCGCTCCTCGCGGTCTCCCGCGGCGGGCGGTTCCAGGGTGGCGCGCCACAGGGTCTGGCGGCCGGTGCGCGACAGCTCGGCGGCGAAACCGGCCTGGTGCAGGATTTCCGGCGCCTCCGCGCAACCGGGCAGGCTGGTGCCCAGGTCGCTGGCTATGCCAAGGCAATGGACGGGGCGGAGCAGCGGCTCCGAACGGGGCGGTTGCGGGCTGGGCATCGTGGGCCTCCCTGGGCAGGTTGCGCCACAGATTGTGTCCGCGGCGGGAACAAACCTTTGCCACTTAGAGCGGAAGCGTCCGGTTTCGTTCTGTTGTGGGAAGGGCGCCCTAGCCGCGATGGGGTGGCTCCCGGAGGCGGCTCTGTCCGCAGAGGCTTCCGTGAGACCGACATTGCCTCCCGCCGGAGTAGAATGTTTAGTGTGCATCCGCACAACCGGCACCCGCGCCCGGCCGTTCGGAAGACCGTTTCATGCATCAGCGGAAAGCGTTCGAGGAGATGAAGATGGCCTCAATCCAGCCGAGCTTGCTCGAAAAACTGCAGCAGTTGCCGCCGCAGCGACTGGCGGAAGTGGAGGATTTCGTCGAGTTCCTCGCCGCCCGTGAAGCACGGGCGGCCGCTGGGGCCAGATTGGGCGAATTGCTGGGCAGGCTCGACGCCTTGAATCTGCCGCCGCTCTCCGATGAAGAGATCGAGGCGGAGATTCAGGCGGCCCGCCGGGAACGATCCGCCCGGCGCGCCTGACCGTGCGGGTGGTGCTTGATACGAATGCGCTGGTCTCCGGCGCAATCTCGCCTGGCGGTGCGCCTCGCCGCCTGGTCGATGGGGCCAGGGCCCAGACTTTCCAGTTGTGCAGCAGCCCAACGCTCCTGGCCGAATTGCTCGATGTGCTGTCGCGCGAGAAGTTCGCCACGCGCCTGGCCCAGGCCGGCCTCACGCCAGACGGTATCGTAAGGGAGCTGCGGCGCCTTGCCTTCGTCGTCATGCCCGGGCAGGTGCCCCGCGTGATCGAGGGTGACGCCGACGACGATCACGTTCTCGCCTGTGCCGTGGCGGCGCAGGCCAACTTGATCGTTTCCGGGGACCGGCATTTGCTTGACCTCGGCGGTCAATACATGGGCATCCCCATTGTGACGCCAGCCCAGGCGGTGGAGCTTATCGGCAAGTAGAGGCCCTGCCGCCGTGGTGAATCGCCGTTTTCAGGCGAAATGGCCGTAGAGGCTGAAGGCGAGCAGGGCGGCGAGGAGGCCCACGGCGACCTGCAGCCAGCGGGTGTGGCGCTGCTGCTCCTGCAGCAGCCGGACCAGGTCCGCGCCGGCGGCCTGGGCCGGGTGCTCGCTCAGGTTGCGGTGCACCAGGCGGGGCAGTTGCGGCAGCAGGGCCGCCCAGGTGGGCGCCTCCTGGCGCAGGTTCCTCACCAGGCCGCGCCAGCCCACCTGCTCCTGCATCCAGCGCTCCAGGAAGGGCTTGGCCGTCGTCCACAGGTCCAGCTCCGGGTCGAGCTGGCGCCCCAAGCCCTCGATGTTGAGCAGGGTCTTCTGCAGCATGACGAGCTGCGGCTGCACCTCCATGTCGAAGCGGCGCGCCGTCTGGAAGAGGCGCAGCAGCGTCTTGCCGAAGGAGATGTCCTTCAGCGGCTTGTCGAAGATGGGCTCGCACACCGCCCGGATGGCCGTCTCGAACTCGTCCACCCGCGTGTGCTTGGGCACCCAGCCGGCATCGATGTGGGCCTGGGCGACGCGCTTGTAGTCGCGCTGGAAAAAGGCGAGGAAGTTCTGCGCCAGGTAGTCCTTGTCGGCATCGGTGAGCGTGCCCATGATGCCGAAGTCGAGGGCGACGTAGCGCCCGGTGTCGGAGACGAAGATGTTGCCCGGATGCATGTCGGCGTGGAAGAAGCCGTCGCGGAAGACCTGGGTGAAGAAGATCTCCACGCCGGCGCGGGCGAGCCGCGGGATGTCGATGCCCTTGGCGCGCAGCACCTCCACCTGGGAGATGGGCGTGCCGCGCATGCGCTCCATCACCATCACCGGGGAGGCGCACCAGTCCCAATGCACTTCCGGCACGGCGAGCAGGGGCGAGTTGAGGAAGTTGCGCCGCAGTTGCGCGCAGTTGGCCGCCTCGCGCATGAGGTCCAGCTCGTCGGCCAGATGCTTCTCGAACTCCGCCACCACTTCGCGGGGCTTCAGCCGCTTGCCGTCCGACCACAGCCGCTCCACCAGCCCGGCGGCGATCTCCAGGAGCGCGATGTCGTTGGCGATGACCCCGGCGATGTTCGGGCGCAGGATCTTCACGGCCACCTCGCGCCCGTCGGGCAGCACGGCGAGATGCACCTGCGCCACGGAGGCGCTCGCCACCGGCTCCGGCTCGAAGTGGGCAAAGACCTCGTCCACCTTCTTGCCATACACGCGCTCCAATTGGGCGACGGCCTGGGCCGAGGGGAAGGGCGGCACCTGGTCCTGCAGCTTCGCCAGTTCGTCGGCGATGTCGGCGGGCAGGAGATCGCGCCGCGTGGACAGCACCTGGCCGAACTTGACGAAGATCGGCCCCAGCGCCTCCAGCGCCGTGCGCAGCCGCACCGCCCGCGGCGCCTCCAGCC
>CAYZLI010000087.1:0-15472 GCA_964479195.1 uncultured Rhodocyclaceae bacterium | reverse complement strand
CCGCCTATGCCGTACCGGCTCGTAAAGTTGGCTGAGGTTCATTGGTAATCAAGAACGGGTATCATCCGACCATGAGAATTCGCATCCTGTTCGCCTGGCTGGCGGCGCTGGCGCCCGCCGTGCTGGCCGAGGGCCTGCCCGACCTGGGCGAGGCCTCCTCCGCCGATCTGTCGCCGCAAATGGAGCGCCGCATCGGCGAGTCCATCATGCGCGATATCCGGCTGCGCGATCCGTCCTATGTCGAGGACGCGGAGGTCAACGAGTACATCAACCTGCTGGGCACCCGGCTGGCCGCGGCGAGTCCGGAGTCGCGCCGGGACCTCGAGTTCTTCGTCGTGCGCGACCCGACGCTGAACGCCTTCGCCATGCCGGGGGGCTTCGTCGGCGTGCACAGCGGCTTGATCCTGGCCGCCCAGTCCGAGTCGGAACTGGCCGGCGTGCTGGCGCACGAGATCTCCCACGTCACGCAGCGGCACCTGGCGCGCATGATGAGCAAGCAGGGCCAAGCGCAGATGACCCAGCTCCTGGCGGTCGCCGTGGCGATCCTCGCCGCCCGCGCCAATTCCCAGGTGAGCGAGGCCGCGCTCACGGCGGGCATGGCTGCCGGCGTGCAGAGCCAGCTCAACTATTCCCGCGACTTCGAGCGGGAGGCCGACCGCATGGGCATCCAGACCCTCGATCGCGCCGGCTTCGACGTGCGCGGCATGGGGGACTTCTTCGAGCGCCTGCAGAAGTTCGGCCGGCTCTACGACAACAACGCGCCGGGCTATCTGCGCACCCATCCGCTCACTACGGAGCGCATCGCCGACATGGAGAACCGCATCCTGACCGCCCAATACCGGCAGGTGCCGGACTCGCTCGAGTTCCAGTTCGTGCGCGCCAAGCTGAAGGCGGGCCAGGGCAGCCCCGCCGAGGCGCTGGCCGAGTTCGAGGGCCAGTTGCGCGAACGCAAGTATCTGGGCGAGGCTGCGGCCCGCTACGGCCTGGCGCTGGCCCAGCTGCGGGCGAAGAACCACCGGGAAGCCGAGCGCCAGATCGGCGAACTGCGCCGCCTCAAGGCCGCCTCGCCCATGGTCGAGAGCCTGGCGGCCGAGGTGAAGCGGGCCCAAGGGGATGCCGCCGGCACCGTCCGCCTGTACCGGGAGGCCCGGGCCCGCTACCCGGAGCGCCGGGCGCTCGCCTACGGCGAGGTCGAGGCGCTGCTGGCGGGCGACCGGCCCCAGGAGGCACTGGCCGCGGCGAGCGCCGAGCTGCAGCTCCATCCGGCGGACGCCGCCCTTTACGGCCTGCAGGCGAAGAGCTACGCCGCCCTGGGCAAGCGCCTGCTGCAGCACCGCGCCCTGGCCGAGGTCTATGTGCTGCGGGGCCAGCTCCCGGCGGCGATCGAACAGCTCTCCCTGGCGCAGAAGGCGGGCGACGGGGACTTCTACGAGCAGTCCCAGGTCGATGCCCGCCTGCGCGAGCTGCGCGCCCGCCAGGCCGACGAGGCGAAGCAGAAGCGGCCCTATTGAATCGTGGCGGTTGGCAAGTTTTTCGCATCCTTCCATTGATCCAGCGCAAAAAATCGACCCCCCCTATTTCACAATAAAATAAAACGATTATTGGGCCCTGCCGGAAATGCTAGCCTTCGTTCATTCCAAAAAGGATGAAGGGGAGAAGCACATGGCACTGGTCAATCCGCACGGCGGTGGTGCACTCAAGCCCCTGCTGCTGCAGGGCGAGGCGCACAAGGCTGAGCTGGCGCGCGCCCAGACACTACCGAAACTCAAGGTCAGCTCCCGCGAGAAGGGCGACCTCATCATGCTGGGCATCGGCGGCTTCACCCCGATCGAGGGCTTCATGACCCGCGCCGACTGGGAAGGTGTGTGCGACGGCATGAAGATGGCCAACGGCCTGTTCTGGCCGATTCCCATCACCCTGTCGGTGGACGAGGTGGTCGCCGACTCCCTCAAGACGGGCGGCGATGTGGCCCTGGTGGACCCGGACGACGGCTCCGTCCTCGCCACCATGACGCTCACCGAGAAGTACAAGATCGACAAGGCGCACGAGTGTGCCATGGTCTTCAAGACCACCGATCTGGAGCACCCCGGCGTCAAGATGGTCATGGAGCAGGGCGACATCAACCTCGCCGGTCCGGTCAAGGTCCTGTCGGACGGCGGATTCAAGGCCAAGTACGGCGCCCTGTTCCTGACGCCCGCGGAAACGCGCGTGGCCTTCGAGAAGATGGGCTGGTCCAAGGTGGCGGCTTTCCAGACCCGCAACCCCATGCACCGCTCCCACGAGTATCTGGCCAAGGTTGCCATCGAGACCTGCGACGGCGTGCTCATCCATTCGCTGCTCGGCGCGCTCAAGCCCGGCGACATCCCCGCCGAGGTGCGCACCAAGGCCATCGGTACCCTGGTGGACAAGTACTTCGTGAACAACACGGTGATCCAGGCCGGCTACCCGCTCGACATGCGCTATGCCGGCCCCCGCGAGGCCCTGCTGCACGCCCTGTTCCGCCAGAACTACGGCTGCTCGCACCTCATCGTCGGGCGCGACCACGCCGGTGTGGGCAGCTACTACGGCCCGTTCGATGCCCATCACATTTTCGACGAGCTGCCGAAGGGCGCGCTGGAAACCCAGCCCCTCAAGATCGACTGGACCTTCTGGTGCTACAAATGCGGGGGCATGGCCTCGGCCCGCACCTGCCCGCACGGCGACGCCGACCGGCTGCTGCTCTCCGGCACCAAGCTGCGCAAGGCGCTCTCGGAAAATGCCGAGGTGCCGGACGAGTTCAGCCGCGCGGAAGTGCTCGAAATCCTGCGCGAGTATTATGCGGGGCTAACCGAGAAGGTCGAGGTCAAGCTGGTCGGGCACTCCGCGCGGTAACGCGGAGCGTGAACCCGGCCCCTAGGTTTTTAGGATTGCGTTGGCATACCAGTGCCGGCGTCGTTTTTTAGGAGAAGGAAAGATGCCAACTTTTGTACGTACCGACAAATGCGATGGCTGCAAGGGTCAGGACAAGACCGCTTGCATGTACATCTGCCCGCACGACCTGATGATGCTGGACAAGGACGGCTCGTCGACCGGCCATGCCATGAAGGCCTGGAACCAGGAGCCCGAGCAGTGCTGGGAGTGCTATTCCTGCGTCAAGATCTGCCCGCAGAACGCCATCGAGGCACGCCACTACGCGGACATCGTGCCCCTGGGCGGCTCGGTGCAGCCCCTGCGTGGTTCCGATTCGATCATGTGGACCATCAAGTTCCGCAACGGCACCCTGAAGCGCTTCAAGTTCCCGATCCGGACGACATCCGAGGGTTCGATCGACCCCTTCGGTGGCAAGCCGATGCCCAAAGTGGCCGAGCTCACCGCCCCCGGTGTGTTCACCAAGGAAGTCATGGGCGGGTATCGCGCCGGCAAGCCGGAAGAACTGATCCGCCGCAAGTAAGGACGGGCGACGAAAAGTCAGCGATCGATCAACCAACGAATTAGGGTGAATGCAATGTCTCAAGGAACTTTTGGTAATCCCGAAATTGTACAGGAGGACCTGGATATCCTCATGATCGGCGGCGGCATGGCCTGCTGCGGGGCCGCCTACGAAATCATGCGCTGGGCCGAGGCCGTCAAGGCCGAGACCGGCACCGATCTGAAGATCAAACTGGTGGACAAGGCCGCCATGGACCGCTCCGGCGCCGTGGCGCAGGGCTTGTCCGCCATCAACACCTACATCGGTCCTGATCTGGATCCGGCCGATTACGCCCGCATGGTCTCCAACGACCTGATGGGCATCACTCGCGACGACCTGGCCTATGACCTGGGCCGCAACGTCGACGACTCGGTGCACCTGTTCGAAGAGTGGGGCCTGCCGATCTGGAAAACCGACGCCGAAGGCGTGCGCCATGACGGTGCCGAGTCCATTCGCGAAGGACTCCCCGCCCTGAAGGACGGCGGCAAGCCGGTGCGCTCGGGCAAGTGGCAGATCATGATCAACGGCGAGTCCTACAAGTGGATCGTTGCCGAGGCGGCCAAGAAGGCCCTCGGCCTGAACCGCATCGAGGAGCGCGTGTTCATCGTTAAGCTGGTGAACGACAAGAACGACCCATCCCGCATCGCCGGTGCGGTCGGCTTCTCGGTGCGCGAGAACAAGATCTATGTGTACAAGGCCAAGGCCGTCCTGCTCGCCGCGGGCGGCTGCGTGAACCTGTTCCGTCCGCGTTCCGTGGGCGAGGGCACGGGCCGCGCCTGGTACCCGGTGTGGAACGCCGGCTCGACCTATGCGATGGCCGCCGAGGCCGGCGCCGAGCTGACCATGATGGAAAACCGCTTCGTGCCCGCCCGCTTCAAGGACGGCTACGGCCCGGTCGGCGCCTGGTTCCTGCTGTTCAAGGCCAAGGCGACGAACGCGTATGGCGAAGACTACATGGTCAAGAACAAGGAGATGCTGAACGACTACCCGCCCTATGGCCAGGCCGCCGTTCCCGCCTCCTGCCTGCGCAACCACCTCATGCTGAAAGAGATGAAGGAAGGTCGCGGCCCGATCTACATGGATACCGTGACGGCGCTGGCCAAGCTGCGCGAGACGCTGACGCCGAAGGAGGTGAAGCACCTCGAAGCCGAAGCCTGGGAAGACTTCCTCGACATGTGCATCGGACAGTGCGGCATCTGGGTGGGCGAGAACATCGAGCCCGAGAAGAAGATGTCCGAACTGATGCCGACCGAGCCCTACCTGCTCGGCTCGCACTCCGGCTGCTGCGGCATCTGGGTGTCGGGGCCCGAAGACCTTGGCGCGCCGACCGCGAACGATCCGGAAGAGGATGGCGTGCCGGCCCACCTGCCGCGCGGCTGGAACTGGGGCTACCGCTCCATGACTACGGTCAAGGGCCTCTTCACCGCCGGTGACGGCGTAGGCGCGTCCGGCCACAAGTTCTCCTCCGGTTCGCACACCGAAGGCCGCCTGGCCTCCAAGGCAATGGTCAAGTACGCCCTGGACAACAAGGACTGGAAACCCGAGTTGGACACCCCGGTCGAGCAACTGGCCGAAGAGATCTACAAGCCGGTGCGCAACTTCCTCGAGCACAAGGACTACACGACGGCCATCGACATCAACCCGAACTACATCACGCCGAAGATGCTGCAGTTCCGCCTGCAGAAGATCATGGACGAGTATGTCGCCGGTGTCGCCACCTACTACAACACCAATGACAAGATGCTGGCGGTGGCCGAAGAGAAGCTGGAGATGCTCAAGGAAGACGCGGGCAAGATGCGTGCGAAAGACCTGCACGAACTGCTGCGTGCCTGGGAGAACTACCATCGCATCCTGACGGCCGAAGCCCACATGAAGCACATCCAGTTCCGCGAGGAGTCCCGCTATCCGGGCTTCTACTACCGGACCGACAAGAACTTCGTCGACGAGAAGAACTGGCACTGCTTCGTGAACTCGGTCTACGACAGGAAGACCCACGCGTGGACCTGCTTCAAGCGCAAGCACGTCGACCTGGTGGACAAGTCGAAGCTGTTCAAGCCGGCCGCGCACTAAGCGCCGAGCTGTTGTAGTATTGACCGGGCGCCTCAGCGATGGGGCGCCCGTTTGTTTCTAGAGGTTCCCCATGAGTTCCCCCGACATGACCGATCTGCCCTTCGCCAGTCCCGTCGTGCCCGCGATGGTCGATGGCTCCAAGGTCATCCAGTTCCGCTGCCGCAAGGGCATTTCCTGCTGGAATGCCTGCTGCAGCAACATCGACATTTCCCTCACCCCCTACGACGTCCTGCGGCTGAAAAATCGGCTGGACATCTCCTCCACCGAATTCCTGAAGGAATACACGGTGCCCTACGAGATGGAGAAGGACGGGATCGCCGGGGTCAAGTTCCGTCCGGTCGAGAACGGCACCGCCTGCCGGTTCATGAAGCCGGAGGGCTGCAGCGTGTACGAGGACCGGCCCACCGCCTGCCGCTACTACCCGGTGGCGCTGCTGTCCATGCGCCGGCAGGACGAGTACACGGACACCAATTCCTACGCCCTGGTGAAGGAGGGGCACTGCCTCGGCCACAACGAGCCGCGACAGATCACCATCGACGAATACCGCAAGGAGCAGGGGCTGGAGGACTACGACGAGCTCGCCCGGGGCTGGCGCCAGTTGGTGCTGAAGAAGAAGTCCTCGGGCCCGACCGTGGGCAAGCCGTCCAAACGCAGCCTTCAACTCTTCTTCATGGCCTGCTACGACGTGGATCGCCTACGCGAATTCGTGGCGAGCGAGCCCTTCGGCCAGCTCTACGACCTGCCGGACGAGGAATTGCTGAAGATCCTCGCCAGCGACACGGAGTTGATGCTGTTCGGCTTCCGCTTCCTGCGCCAAGTGCTCTTCGGCGAGCAGACGATTCCCATGAACGAGGAGGCGGCCGAAGTGCGGCGGGAGCGCTACCGGATTCGGCTGGAGAGCCTCGAGCGTGAGGCCGCCGAGCGCCGGGCGCGGGATGCGGACGATCAGGACGGCATCGACGCCTGACCGGGTTGGCGCGTCGCCGGGCACTGGGCCGAGCGGATCAATACGGGCGCGCTGAGCTTCAGGGTCGCATCGACCAAGCCCTCCGGCCCGGGGCCGATACTGACGGTGGCGCCGGACTGCGGCAGGAGCGATTTCACCAGCGTCAGCCCCGTGCCGAGGCCTTTGCCGGCCGCGAAGTCCAGCCCGGCCGGACAGTGACCGGGGTTTTGCACGGTGATGGCCGTGCCCTCGGCGACGCAATGCACTGTGATGCTCACCCCGGCTCCCGGCTTCACCCAGCCGTGGCGCAGGGCGTTGGTGACCAGTTCGTTCAGGATCAGGGCCACTGGGATGCTTTCCTCATCGGCCACGGAGCAAGCTGTCGCGCAGGGCGGCACCTCGGCCTTGATCGGAACGGCGGTGCGGCCGCCCAGGAAGGCGACGATTTCATGCACCAGGGCGGCGATGCGTACCTCCCCTGTTTTCTCCCGGCCTTGGAGGCCGTGCACGATGGCGATGGCGCCGATCTGGGCGACGATCGCCTCCACCGGCTCCTTCAGCGCGGGATAGCGGAAGATGTGCTGGCGGAGCAGGCCGGCGAGCCCCTGCAGGTGATTCTTGATGCGGTGGTGAACCTCCTTCACCAGGGTGTCGCGCTGCTGGCGGGCAAACTCCAGCCGCTTCTGCTCCTCTTCCTTCCGGTCGGTGATGTCCTGGACTGCGCCCAGGGCGATCGCCGGCTGGCCGGCGGAATCCAGGCGTACTTCGGCCAGCTCGCGCACCCATTTGACCTCGTCCCCGATGAGGATGCGGTGCTCCAGGTCATAGGGCGTGCCGGCTACCGCCGCATTCCATGCATCGATGACCAGCGTCCTGTCGTCCGGATGGACGCAGGCGAGGAAACGCTCCAGGTTGAGGGGCGTGTTCGGGGGGACGCCAAAAATGTGGTGTGTCTCGTCGGACCAGGTCAGCAGATCGGCCTGGATGTCCAGGCGCCAGCTTCCGACGTGGGCGATGGCCTGGGCATTGGCCAGGCTGGCCTCGCTTTCCCTCAGCGCGCGCTCGACGCTTTCCTGCTCGGCGATCTGGAACTCCGCCTGCGCCCGGCGACGCCACAGGCGCGTGGCGAAGCCCATGGCCGCGAGCAGCCCCAGGGCCAGCGCTCCCGAGCCGAGGGCTTGGCGCCGCACCGGCGCGAGCACCTCGTCGCGATCCACCTTGGCCACCAGCCCCCAGGAAGTGCCGGGGACCTGCCCGATCGCCGCCAGCACCCGCATTCCGCGGTAGTCCGTTCCTTCGGCCATGCCGTGTTGGCCGCGCGCTACCATCGCCGCCGGCAGGCCCGGATCCCCGCTTGGCCGGCGGAGACGGAATTCCGCCCGGTGGCGCAGAGGCGTCAGGTGGATCAGTTCGTCGCCCGCGCGCCCCACCAGCAGGGCTTCCGCCGTCTGGCTCGGCGAGGGCCAGCGGCGCAGTTCGGGGAACACGTGCCGGTCGGCGTTGATGTGCAGGGCCAGGGCGCCGATTACCCGCGGGCCGTCGCGGCCGGGAACGGCAACCGGCGCCACCACATCCACGTCCATGTGCTCGCTTCCCGGCGAATCGTTGTAGTGATCTGCCACAATGACTTCCCGGCGGCGCATGGCTTCCCGGGCGGCGTTTTGCTGGCCAATGCGGGCGTTCTCGCGCAGAAGGCCGGCGGACAATTGCGGGCGCGCGTTGGCATCCAGAAGGACAACGGCTTCATAACCGTAGGCCCACCGGATTTCTTCCAGCCTGGCGGCAACGTCTGCCGCCGGCGGAACCGGGGCGCCCTGTGAGGCGCGATCGATTGCCTCGGCGATCTCCGGCGACAGGGCGGCGATCCTGGCGTCGCGGCGCCGCTCCTCAATCCATTCGGCGATGTGATCGATCTTCAGCTCGGCGATGGCCTGCAGCTCGCGGCTGCGTTCCTGGAGGACGGCCGCCTCGTGGGCGCTGATGGCGAAATACCAGATGAAGGCGACGAAGGCCGACAGCGTCAGAAAGACGGCGAGCGGCCAGGCAGGCCGGGGAGAACGGCCTCCGTTGGCCTTGGGCGCGCCCCTCGGACCGCCGGATTCGGCCTGGACGGGCGCGCCGGGCATCCTTGAGGGCCCTAGACCCGGAACCGGACCGCCTCGCCCTTGAGCCGCCCGGCCAGTCCCTCCAGGTTGCGGGCCAGCCCGGCCGTCTCGCCCACCTCCCCGGCGTTGCTCTCGGCCATGCGGGAGATGCGCTCGATGCTCTGGGCGATTTCCTGGCTGGCCGCGCTCTGCTCCTTGGTCGCATGGGCAATGTCGGCGATGACGTGGGAGACTTCGCCGATCTTGGCGTCGATGCTCTCCACCGCGCCGTCGGCCGACATGGCGAGATCCCGGCCCTTGTTCGCCTGTGCCGTGGCGTCGTCGATGCTCTTCACCGCCGTTTGCGTTTCTTCCTGGATGGCGGCGATCATGGCGGAAATCTCCGCGGTGGAGTGGCTGGTGCGCTCCGCCAGCTTGCGCACCTCGTCGGCGACCACCGCGAAGCCGCGGCCCTGTTCGCCCGCCCGCGCCGCCTCGATGGCCGCGTTCAGCGCCAGCAGGTTGGTCTGGTCGGCGATCTCCCGGATCACGTTGACGATCTCCGAGATGCGCTGCGAGCGGGCCCCCAGCTCCTGCACCGACCGGGCGGAGCGGCCAATGGCCTCGGCGATGCGGCGCATTTCGCCAGCGGCTTCCTGGACCACCTGGCGGCCGCTGCCGGAGAGCCGGCGCAGCTCGTCCGAGAGGGACGCGGTCTGGCCGACGTTGTCGGCGATCTGGTCGACGCTGGTGCTGATCTCCTCGACCGCCGCCGCGGCAGACTGGGCGGCCTCGCTCTGGGCGCCGGAACTGGATTCGATGGTCGCGGCGCTGGTGGCCAGTTGCGCCGTGGCCGCGGCCAGGTTCTCCGTGCCGGCGAGCACCTCGCGGATCACCGACTGGAAGTGGCCGATCATGTCGTCGAAGGCACGCCCGATCTCGCCGATCTCGCCGCCGGCCCGCGTGTTCGCCCGCAGGGAAAGATCGCCGTTTTGGGCGATCAGGGTCATGGTGGCGCGCAGCGCGTCCAGCGGCCCCGTGATGCTGTGGGCAATGAGGAAGGAGAAGCCCAACAGCACGGCGAGCGCGAGGGCGCCCGCCGCCGCGAAGAGCAGGGCCTGGGCGCGGAAGGCGCGCGCCACATCATCCACGTAGATGCCGGAGCCGACGACCCAGCCCCAGGGCTCGTACAGTTTGCCGGTGGAAATCTTGCCCACCGGTTCCTCGCCGGTGGCCTTGGGCCAGAGGTAGTCCACGAACTCGCCGCGGCCGCGCCGGGCCGCTTCGACCAGCTCGACGACTATGCGCGTGCCGCGCGTGTCCTTGAGGTCCTCCATGCTCTTGCCCTCGGTTTCCGGCTTCACGGCGTTCTTGACCATGTTGTATTTCAGGTCGAGCAGGAACAAATAGTTCTCGCCGTCATAGCGCAGGGCGCCGATGGCTGCCTTGGCCGCTTCCCGGGCCTGTGTTGCGTCCATGGCCCCGGCCTGGGCGAGCTTGCCGTAGTGGGCGATCGCGTTGTAGCCGAGCTCGACGATAGCCTGGGTTTTCTGGCGCCGGTCCTCCAGCATGGTGGCACGTTCGGAAAAGGCCGCGTAGGCGGCCAGCGCGGCGAGTAAGGCGGCGGCGAGACAGATGAGCAGGATAAGCTTCTGCCGGATGCGCATGGAGGCGAGCATTTCTTGGGCCCTTTCCTATTGATTGAAATCGTCTATCTGGCTATCGGCGCGGAGGCAAAGAACCTTTAGGGCGCGCGGCGCCCAGGGGCCTTTTAATAGTACAATGCGGCGTTTTAGTTACGGCATAACCTAAAGGTTAGCCTTCACTGAAACTGCGTTTTCCGCGCCGGTGGTTCCGGCCTGTGGATCGTCGTAACAGGGGGTGTCTTGCAACTCGCGTGTCTCGATCTCGAAGGCGTGCTCGTTCCGGAAATCTGGATCGAATTCTCGAAGCGTACGGGCATTCCGGAGCTTTCCAGGACCACCCGCGACGAGCCGGATTACGACAAGTTGATGCGCGGCCGGCTGGCCATCCTGGCGCAACACAAGCTGGGCCTGCCCGACATCCAGGCGGTGATCGCGCAGATGGAGCCCCTGGCCGGGGCCGGCAGGTTCATCGACTGGCTGCGGGAGCGCTTCCAGGTGGTGATCCTCTCGGACACCTTCTACGAGTTCGCCATGCCGCTCATGCGCCAGCTCGGCTACCCGACCCTTCTGTGCCACAAGCTGGTGGTGGACGAACAGGGCTTCGTGAGCGACTACCGGCTGCGCATGCCGGACCAGAAGCGCGAGTCCGTCAAGGCCTTCAAGTCACTGAATTTCCAGGTGATTGCCGCCGGCGATTCCTACAACGACACGGCCATGCTGGGCGCGGCCCACGCCGGCATCCTGTTCCGCCCGCCGGAGAACGTCATCCGCGAATTCCCCCAGTATCCGGTCACCCGCAACTACGACGAACTGGCTGCCGCCTTCACGGCCGCCAGTGAGCGGATTTAAGGACTAGGAGGAGCCGGGCTGCCGGCGCCATGGCGTTCGAAACCCGCCGACAGCTTGGCCCTCAAACTTGCGTGGAGAACCGCGCATGGCGCCGGCATCCGGCATGACCGCGGCGAAGCAGAGGAGGGGGAGGACTCCGCCGCAGTCGATCCCATTAAAGCACCGGCCGCCCCGGCCGGCTATCGGGAATTTCCTGAGCGAATGCCTCGGGAATTCCCGAGACTGCCGTGGAAAGCAAAAAGCCTCTCGCAAAGGGCGCGAAGGATGACTATGCTTGCGACAGCAAATAGCCTTTGCGCGCTTGGCGGCTTGGCGAGAGGTTGGCGGACGCTTACTTCTTGTTGGCGATCTCTTCCAGCCTCGAGGCCTTGATGAGCTGGCCGTCCAGACCGGCTTCCTTGGCCGAGCCGCCGTAGGCGACGGTCATGAGCTGGCTGTAGTAGAGCACCGGCATGTTGAACTTGGTGCCCTGCTTCTTGTTGATCTCGCTCTGGTAGATCTCCACGTTGGCCTGGCACAAGGGGCAGGGGGTGACGATCATCTCGGCGCCGTGGTCGTAGGCCGATTCGACGATGTCGCGGATCTGCTTCTGCGCCATGTCCGGCTCGGAGAAGGCGAGCGCGCCGCCGCAGCAGGTGACTTTCTGGTCGTAGGGCACGGCTTCGCCCCCCACCGTCTCGACCAGCTTGTCCAAATACACGGGGTTCTCGAAGGACTCGCCGGCGATGCCGAAGGGCCGGTTGGTCTGGCAGCCCACGTAGCCGGCGAACTTGAGGCCTTGGAGCGGCTTCACCACGGGCTGCTTCAGCGCGTCGTAGCCGAGATCCTCGATCAGCACCTCCACCATGTGGCGGATCTTGGTCTCACCCCTGTAGGTGAGGCCGGCGGCGGCCAGGGCCTCGTTGGTCTCCTTGAGCAACTCGGCGGTATTGTCGACCCGGTCCTTCACCTCCCTTTGGGCGAGCCAGCAGGCGGCGCAGGTGGCGACCATGTCCTTGCCCGGCAGGTGCTTCTCCGCCAGGGCGAAGTTGCGGGCCGACAGGGTCAGCCGGGGCAACTCGCCGCCCTCGGCATAGCCGATGGAGGCCCCGCAGCAGTTCCAGTCGGGGATCTCGGTGATGGTGACGTCGAGCTTGGCGCACATCGCGTTCACCGAGGTGAGGTAGTTCGATGAGGAAGCGCCCTTCTGCGACGAGCAGCCGGGGTAGAACGCGTATTCCTTCTTCGCCATGTCCTGTTTCTCCGTTAGGCGGTGAAGCCCTTCTTGCGGTCTTCGATCTCGCGAGCCTTCTGCACCATCGCCTTGAAGCCGGCCAAGTCCTTCACGGCATGGCCGCCCAGCATCTCCATGGGGTTGAGCCGCTTGGCCTTCATCAGTCCCAGGCCGATGGCCTGCATGTTGAGGGCGTTCTTGATGCCCTGGCCGAAGCCGTCCTTGAAGTAGAGCGCCAGCGAGAACTTGAGCTCATTCACCCGGCCCTTCTTGATCAGGTTGTTCCAGAACAGCTTGGCCGTCTCGCGCGTGGGTTGCCCCTTGGGGGTGAGCCCCAGGCGGTGGGCGTAGTTGGCCAGGCCGTGCATGATGTGGGTAATGGGCAGCTTCCTCGGGCAGCGCACGATGCAGTTGTAGCAGGAGGTGCACATCCACATGGAGTCGGAGGTGAGCACTTCCTCGCGCTTGCCGGCGCGGATCATCATGAAGATTTCCTGCGGCGGATGCGCCCAGTTGGGGCCGAAGGGGCAGGAGCCGGCGCAGACGCCGCACTGCATGCACATCTTGACCCAGTGGCCTTCCTCGACGTTCGCCTCGACTTCCTTCAGGAAGTCGTTGCGGTAACGGGCCGCGTTGGCGGCACGTTCGTTGCGTTCGGCTGCGGCTTGTTCGCTCATCTTTCGCTCCTTGCCCTTACGCGAAGCCCTTCATGGGGCTCATGCCGATCTCGTTGATCTTGGCGGCGTAGTCGTTGATGAGCTGCGGCACGCGCTCGACGTCGGTGATGGCAACCTCGTACACCGCCACGCGCTCGGTCTCCAGGCCCATCTGCTTGAGGGTGTCATCCACTTTGCTCATGCGGTAGCTCGCCATTTCCGAGCCCTTGACGAAGTGGCACTGGTAATCGGCGCCCTTCTTGCAGCCCATCAGCATCACGCCGTCGTAGCCGCCGTTCAAGGCATCCGTGATCCAGATGGTGTTGACCGAGCCCAGGCAGCGCACCGGCACGACGCGCACGAAGGCCGAGTACGTCTTGCGCTGCATGCCCGCCATATCGAGGGCCGGGTAGGCGTCGTTCTCGCAGGCGAGGATCAGGATGCGCGGCTTCTCGGAGAACTCGTCCGGCATGTCCACCGCCTTGATCTGCATGCCGACCGTGTCCACCGAGTAGTTCTCGAAGGAAATGACGCGCACCGGGCAGGCGCCCATGCAGGTGCCGCAGCGCCGGCAACGGCTCTCGTTGAACAGGGGGAAGCGCCGCTCGTCCTCGTCGATGGCGCCGAAGGGGCATTCCACGGTGCAGCGCTTGCACTGGGTGCAGCCCTCCAGGCGCGCCGTCGGGAAGGACAGGTCGCCGGCGCGCGGATGGGCGGCGCGGCCCAGGCTGGCGTTTTCCACCGCCTGGATGGCCTTCATGGCGGCGCCGGTGGCGTCCTCGAGGGCCTGAGCGATGTCCATGGGGCGGCGCACCGGGCCGGCAGCGTAGATGCCGGTGCGGCGCGTCTCGTAGGGGAAGCAGATGAAGTGGGAGTCGGCGAAGCCGTTCTTCAACTGCGGCATGTCCTTGCCCTGACGGTAGTTCAGGTTGAGGATGGACACCGGCTTCACTTCCATCTTGGCGACTTCTTCCTCCGGGATATCGATATTCACGCCGGAGTTGGCCACCATGCCGGTGGCGAGCACCACGAGATCCGCATCGATGGTGACGTCCTCGTTGAGGATCAGGTCCTTGAAGCTCACCTTGCAGCCATTGCCGTTCGGCTCGACGCCCGAGGCCTTGCCCTTGGTGAAGATGACGCCCTTCTGCTGGCCGCTGCGGTAGAAGTCCTCGCCGGTGCCGGGCACGCGCAGATCCGTGTACATCACCACCGTGTCGACGTCCGGGTTGGCGTCCTTGAAGTACATGGCCTGCTTGATCGAGGTCGCGCAGCAGTGGCCCGAGCAGTAGGGCAGGTGCGTGCCGGTCTCATCCCGCTGGCCTGCGCACTGGATGAACACCACGCTCTTCACTTCGGCCCCGTCCGAGGGGCGCTTGACCGTGCCGCTCCCATCGTCTTTCGCAGCCCTGACCAGCTTCTCGAGGCCGAGATGGTCCACCACGTTCGGGCTCTTGCCGGCGCCCAGCTCCGGCAGCTTGTTCATGTCGTAGGGCGTGAAGCCGGTGGCCTGGATGATGGCGCCTACGTCCTCGGTGGCCATGGCGCCGCTTTCCTGGGCGATCTGCACGGAGAAGCGGCCCGGCGCGCCGCTGGTCTCGCCGATCGTCGAACTGAGGTACACCTTGATCATTGGGTTCTTCGTGACCAGGGTGACCAGTTCGGCCACACCCGTGTCCTGGGGATCGGCGTAGGGTTGCCGCGAGGGCACGCGCTTGACCAGTTGGGCGGCCCAGCCGCCCAGTTGCGCCTGCCTTTCCACCAGCACGGTCTCGTAGCCGGCATGGGCCGATTCCAGCGCGGCGGTGAGGCCGGAGATGCCCCCGCCCACCACCAGCACGCGCTTGTTGCTGGCCCGGTTCGGGTTGCCCTCGGGCAGCTTCATCTTCTTGATCTCGGCGCAGCCCATGCGCACGTAGTCGTCGGCCATCTCCTGGGTCGTTTCGGCCGCCTCGTCGGTCTCGGGCTGGCTCCAGATCACGCCTTCGCGCAGGTTGGCGCGGGACATGGCGACCGTCGGGAAGTTGAAGGCCTCGGTCTTGGCGCGCCGCGAGCAGGCGGCGATCATCACGTGCGTGACCGCTTCCTTCTCGATGTCGTCCTTGATCATCTGCACGCCGGAGGCGTCGCACAGACAGGCGTGCTCGCGCACAAGCTGCATCTTGCCTTCCTTCTGCGCGACCTTGGTGAGCTGTGGAACGCTCAGGCGGCTGCCGATGCCGCAGCCCGAGCAGATGTACGCTGCTGTTTTCATGTCAGCCATTACGCTGCCTCCCGTCCGATTTTCGCGCGCAGCGCCACAACGTTCCCCTCGCCCTTACAGGGAGAGGGGCTAGGGGTGAGGGTTCGGCGGTCGCTCATCATGCTGCCTCCGTCCCGGCCGTCTTGTTGATAACCTGGATCGCGCGCAGGCTCGCCGCCGTGGCGTTTTGCACCGAGCGATTGACGTCGAGGGCGTTGCTGGCGCAGCCGGCGCTGAACATGCCGCTGTTGCCATCACTCCCTGCCGTGTCGATGAAGCCGCTGGAGTCGAGGATGATCTCGGCCGGGATCTTCGCGG
>CAYZLI010000086.1:4746-15595 GCA_964479195.1 uncultured Rhodocyclaceae bacterium | reverse complement strand
CTCAACGTGGTGCCGGCCGACGTGAGCGCCGGGCGCGGCCATCACCACCACGGCCACGATCACCCCTATCACGTGCACAGCAGGCCGAAGAGCTGAGGCTGCGCCATGCCGCGCAAGGACACGCACACGGAGAAACCGGCGGCTTCGCTCCCGCCGGGCCTGCCGGCGCATCCCCTGGACCGCCCGCCCGAGGGGGTGGGCGAGGACGTCTGGATCGACGTCATCCGCAAGATGGACGAGGTCTACAGCGATCTGCTGCAGTACGAGGTGGCGCTGGAGGAGAAGAACGCCGCCCTGGAGGAGACGCAGCGGTTCATTTTCAGCGTGCTCACCTCCATGTCGGACATCCTCGTCGTGTGCGACCGCCACGGCCACATCCAGGAGGTGAACCAGGCCCTGGCCCAGCTCACGGGCAAGAGCGAGGCGGAGCTGCGCGGCATGCGGCTCGCCGACCTCTTCGCCGACGAGGTCTCGCGCGCCCAGTGCGACCGCTTCATGCGCGACCTGCACATGGAGCGCATTCACGACTGCGAGCTGCACTTCAAGTCGCGCGAAGGCGCCATGCCGGTGGCGGTGAACTGCACGCCGCGCCTCTCCCCGGTGGGCAAGTTCGTCGGCATGGTGGTGACCGGCCGCCCGGTGGGGGACCTGCGCCGCGCCTACGACGCCCTGCGCCAGGCCCACGAGGAGCTGAAGCGCGCCCAGCAGCAGCTCATCCAGTCCGAGAAGATGGCTTCCCTCGGCCGCCTGGTGGCGGGCGTGGCCCACGAGCTGAACAACCCGATAAGCTTCGTGCTGGGCAACGTCTACGCCCTGCAGCGCTATGGGAGCCGCATGCGCGAGTACCTGGACGCCATCCACGCCGGCCGGCCGGCGCCCGAGCTCGCCGAGCTGCGCAAGAGCCTGCGCATCGACCGGCTGCTGGAGGACATGCAGCCGCTCATCGACGGCACCATCGAGGGCGCCGAGCGCACCCGCGACATCGTCGCCGGACTGAAACGCTTCTCCGCCGCCGACCGGGGCGAGGAGGAGGTGTTCGATCTCGCAGCCGTGCTGGAGCGCTCGGTGCACTGGGTGGTGAAGGCCTCCGGCTCGAAGATCAAGGTCAGCCTCGACGTGCCCACGGACCTCCCCGTCGCCGGTTCCTCCGGGCAGATGCAGCAGGTGCTGGTGAACCTCGTGCAGAACGCCATCGACAGCACCGACAAGCAGCCGGATGCCCGCCTGGAGATCAACGGCGAGGTGACGAAAGAGCGGCGCGAGCGCAGCGTCAGGCTCAGTTTCCGGGACAACGGGCCCGGCTTCAAGGAGGAGCACCTGGACAAGGTGTTCGACCCCTTCTTCACCACCAAGCCCATCGGCAAGGGCACCGGCCTGGGGCTTTCCATCAGCTACGGCATCGTCGAGCGCCACCGGGGCACCCTGGCCGCGGCGAACCACCCGGAGGGCGGGGCGGTGCTGATCCTGACGCTGCCCCTAGCGGGGTAGGGCGCATTAGGCCGCAGGCCGTAATGCGCCGGACGCGATTCGGCGCAATACGCTTCGCTATTGCGCCCTACGGGCCCGCACCATTCCGGCGCACCGCCATCCCCAATTCCGGGCGGCGCGCACCAAGTTGGCAAGTGGCCGTACGCGAAGCTAGGTGCGGCTCCCCGTGCCAGGGCCGGAAATCCGTCATGGCATGTTTTTGGCTTGCCTGGGGTGTCTCCCCGAAAACGGCAGGGCCATGGCGAACGAACGCGACTCCCCTGGCACAGCGCAAGACCCCGTGCAGCGCGTCGTCAAGGTGCGCCGCGACTACAACACCTGGGTCGCCAACGAGACCGTGGAGGACTATGCGCTGCGCTTCACGCCGCGCGGCTTCCGCAAATGGTCGGAATTGCGGGTGGCCAACACCGCCTTCGGCGCCGCCTCCTTCCTGGTGCTGGAGGCCGTCGGGGCCACCCTGCTGGTCGGCTACGGCTTCACCAACGCCTTCTGGGCCATTCTCGCCACCGGCCTGATCATTTTCCTGGCCGGCCTGCCCATCAGCTACTACGCCGCCCGCCACGGCCTCGACATGGACCTGCTGACGCGGGGCGCCGGCTTCGGCTACATCGGCTCGACCCTCACCTCGCTCATCTACGCCTCGTTCACCTTCATCTTCTTCGCCCTCGAGGCGGCCATCATGGCCTATGCCCTCGAACTGGCCTTCGACATCCCGCCGGCGCTGGGCTACCTGCTCTGCGCCCTGGTGGTGATCCCGCTGGTGATCCATGGCGTGACCGCCATCAGCCGGCTGCAGAGCCTGACCCAGCCCCTCTGGCTGCTCCTGCTGGTGCTGCCCTACATCTACGTGTTCCGGGAAAGCCCCGAGGTGCTCGACGGCATCCTCGGCTACGGCGGCGAGAATGGCGGCGGGACGCACTTCGACATGTATCTCTTCGGCGCCGCCCTGACCGTGGGCATCGCCCTGATCACCCAGATGGGCGAACAGGCCGACTACCTGCGCTTCATGCCCGAGAAGACGCGGGAGAATCGCGCCCGCTGGTGGGCAGGCCTGCTCATCGGCGGGCCGGGCTGGGTCGTCCTGGGCGTCATCAAGATGCTCGGCGGCGCGCTCCTGGCCTACCTTGCCATCAGCAACGCCGTGCCGGCGGACCGCGCCGTGGACCCCAACCAGATGTACCTCGCCGGCTACGAATACGTGTTCGCCCGTCCCGGCTGGGCGGTGGCCGCGACGGTCGTCCTGGTCGTGATTTCCCAGCTCAAGATCAACGTCACCAACGCCTATGCCGGGTCGCTCGCCTGGTCCAATTTCTTCGCCCGCCTCACCCACAGCCATCCCGGCCGCGTCGTCTGGGTCGTTTTCAACACCCTGATCGGCCTGATGCTGATGGAACTGGACGTTTTCCGGGCACTGGGCCAGGTGCTGGGGCTCTACTCCAACATCGCCATCTCCTGGATGATGGCCGTGGTGGCGGACCTGGTCGTGAACAAGCCCCTGGGCCTGTCGCCGCCGGGCATCGAGTTCAAGCGCGCCCGTCTCTATGACATCAACCCGGTCGGCGTGGGCGCCATGGGTATCGCCTCCGTGTTGTCGGTTGCCGCCTTCATGGGCCTGCTCGGGCCCGAGGCGCGGGCCTTCTCCGCGGTCATTGCGCTGGTCACCGCCTTCGCCGCCGCCCCCCTGATCGCCTGGGCCACCCGCGGCAAGTACTACCTCGCCCGCCCCGCGGAGCCTGCCGCCGCCGGCCTCCAGCGCTGCTGCATTTGCGAGAAGGAGTACGAGGCCGACGACGTGGCCCACTGCCCCGCCTATCGCGGGCCCATCTGCTCGCTCTGCTGCTCGCTGGACGCGCGCTGCGACGACCTCTGCAAGCCGCAGGCCCGTCTTTCCGCCCAGTGGACGGCGGCGCTGCGCCGGCTGCTGCCGCGACGGGTCTGGCCGTACCTGGATACCGGCCTTGGCCATTACCTGCTGGTGATGGCCGTGATCGTGCCCTTCCTGGCGCTACTGCTGGGCCTGCTCCACTACCACGAGCTGCAGGCCCTGGGCGCGGGCGCCCCCGCCCTGGCGCCCCCGCTGCGGCTGGCCTTCGTCAAGGCCTTCGCCGCCCTCGTGCTGGTTGCCGGCATCGTCGCCTGGTGGCTGGTGCTGACCCACAAGAGCCGGCAGGTGGCGCAGGAGGAATCCAATCGCCAGACCCACCTGCTGATGCAGGAAATCGAATCCCACCGGCGCACCGACGAGCAGCTGCAGAAGGCCAAGCAGGCCGCCGACCTGGCCAACCAGGCCAAGAGCCGCTACATCACCGCCATCAGCCACGAGCTGCGCACGCCGCTCAACAGCATCCTCGGCTACGCCCAGATCCTCGATGGCGACCGGACCATCCCGCCGCACCGGCAGCAGGCGGTTTCAATCATCCGCAAGAGCGGCGACCACCTGCTCTCGCTGATCGAAGGCACCCTGGACATCGCCCGCATCGAGGGCGGCAAGCTGACGCTGGAGCCCAGGGCCCTCGGCCTGCCCGAATTCCTGCGCCAGATCGTGGACATGTTCGAACTGCAGGCGCGCCACAAGGGGCTCGATTTCCGCTACGAGCCCCAGGGCGAGCTGCCGGCCGTGGTGCGGGCGGACGAGCGGCGCCTGCGCCAGATCCTCATCAACATCCTCGGCAACGCGGTGAAATTCACCGCCAGCGGCGGCATCAGCTTCCGGGTGAAATACCAGCGCGAAATGGCCGTGTTCGAGATCGAGGACACGGGGCAGGGCATCGCGCCGGCGGAAGTCGAGCGCATCTTCGAGCCCTTCGTTCGCGGCAGCGCCGCCCGCGGCGGTTCGCCGGGCGGCACCGCCGCCGGCACCGGCCTCGGCCTCACCATCAGCCGCATGCTCGCCGACGTGATGGGCGGCGAGCTCACCCTGTCCAGCACGCCGGGGCAGGGCAGCCTGTTCCGCGTCCGCCTCTACCTGCCCCAGCTCCACGGCGAGCGCGCCGCCCGCGAATTGCCCCAGGGCGAGCGCATCGGCTATGCGGGCCCGCGCCGGCGCATCCTCATCGTGGACAACGAAGGCGTGGACCGCGAGCTGCTGGTCAACGTGCTGGCGCCGCTCGGCTTCCAACTGGAGCAGGCCGCCTCCGGGCTGGAGTGCCTGGAAGTCATCCCGCGCTTCCGGCCCCATCTGATCTTCATGGATCTCGCCATGCCCGGTATCGACGGCTGGGAGACCATCCGCCGCATCCGCCGCAGCGGGTCCGGTGAAAGATCCGACGAGCCGCGCATCGCCATCATCTCCGCCAACGCCTTCGACAAGGGGCTGGGAGGCCTGGATAGCGACGCCGGGATTCCGCCGCAGGATTTCATCACCAAGCCGGTGCGGGTGGCGGACCTGCTCGACTGGATTGGCGCCAGCCTGCGACTGGAATGGGTCGCGGCCCCGCCGCGCGCCGAAGCCGCCTCGCCTGCCGCCGCGCCGATCCGGCTGCCGCCGGCCGAGCACCGGCGCAAGCTGGACGAACTGGTCGGCTTGGGCTATGTGCGCGGCATCCTCGCCCATCTGGACGAAATCGAGGCGCTCGATGCCGGCTACGGGGCTTTCGCCGGCACCCTGCGCGGGCTGGCGCGGCAATTCCGCTTCGATGCCATGAGGAACATCTTGCGCGGGAGCCTCCATGGGTAGCCTTGATCGGATGAACCACGACATCGTCCTCATCGTGGACGACGTGCCGGAAAACCTCTCCCTGCTGCACGATGCGCTGGACGAGGCCGGCCACACCGTGCTGGTCGCCACCGACGGCGAGAGCGCTCTGGCGCGGGCGCGCCAGAGCCTGCCCGACGTGATCCTGCTCGATGCCGTGATGCCCGGCATGGACGGCTTCGAAGTGGCGCGCCGGCTCAAGGCCGACTTCTCCACCCGGCACATTCCCGTCGTCTTCATGACCGGGCTCACCGAGACCGAGCACGTGGTCGCCGCCTTCTCCGCCGGCGGCGCCGACTACGTCACCAAGCCGATAAAGCCGCAGGAAGTGCTGGCGCGCATCGCCGCCCACATGCAGAACGCCCGCCAGATGAAGCAGGCGCGCACGGCGCTGGATGCCTTCGGCCAGGCCACCGTCGCCGTGCGCGCCCGCGATGGTCGCCTGGTCTGGCAGACGCCGCTGGCGCGCAAGCTGCTGCAGGAGCATTTCGCCCTCGAGGACGAGCAGGCGCCGCCGCGGCTGCTGGCCTGGATCGCCGAGGCCGACCAGGCGCGGCGCGAGGGCCGCGAGGGGCACGAATGGCCGCTCCTGGCGGCACGCGATTCCCGCCGGCTGCTCGCCACCCTGCACGCCCAGGGCGGCCCGGGCCACGAAGCCGAATGGCTGGTGGTGCTGCGCGAAGAGAACGACGCCACCGCCATCGAGGCCCTCGTCGCCGCCTTCCGCCTCACCACGCGGGAGGCGGAGGTGCTCCACTGGGTCACCCGGGGCAAGACCAACAAGGACATCGGCGACATCCTCGGCACCAGCCCGCGCACGGTGAACAAGCACCTGGAGCACGTCTTCGGCAAGCTGGGGGTGGAAACCCGCACCGCGGCGGCGGGGCTGGCCATGGGGCGGGTGAGGGGTCTGGCGGCGGCCGAGGATTGATGGGCGCGGGCGCGAACCGGCGGTCGCCCAAGCGAAACCGGCCGGGATTGTCGAAATCGGGCGCACGGCTTGAATATCTGTATATTTATGCATATATTTAATTAGTGCGCTACACTTGACGGACGACGAAATCCGGGTGATTTCGATGCGAAAGGCTGAACGCCATGAGGAAGAAATCTACTACCGCAACCTCTGAAGAAGACGCGCCGATCACCCAGGCGGACATCGATGCCGGCAAGCTCATCCTGCGCAAGCGGGTGGCCGGCCGCGTGGTGCAGCCGAAGAAGCGCGTAACGCTGTACCTGGACGCCGCGCTGGTCGAGCAATTCAAGAGCATGGCCGGCGAGCGGGGTTATCAGACCCTCATCAACGAGACGCTGAAAACCTCGCTGCATCAGGCCGACATCGAGGCGACGATCCGCAAGGTGATCCGGGAAGAGCTGAAGGGCCGCAAGGCTGCATAGGCTTCACTACCCTCGGCCGCCGCGCCGCGCAAGCCGCCCCGACCGCCGCCGCGGGCCACCCCTCCTACGCAATCTGACGTATTCCGCCCGAATCCCCGGCTCCGTAATCTGGGATCGCTCTGAGTTTGCCGTCAGTCCGATCCACTTACCTACAGGAGCCTTCCATGCAACGTCGCACATTCGTCAAGGCAATCAGCCTCTCGGTGGCGCTGGCCGCGGCCGGCGTTACCTCGTTTTCCGCCCAGGCGGCCGACACCATCAAGGTCGGCATCCTCCATTCGCTCTCGGGGACCATGGCCATCTCCGAGACGGCGCTGAAAGAGACCGCGTTGATGACCATCGCGGAGATCAACGCCAAGGGCGGGGTCATGGGCAAGAAGCTGGAGCCGGTGGTGGTCGATCCGGCCTCCAACTGGCCGCTGTTCGCCGAGAAGGCGCGCCAGTTGCTGACCCAGGACAAGGTGGCGGTGGTGTTCGGCTGCTGGACCTCCGTCTCGCGCAAGTCGGTGAACCCGGTCTTCAAGGAACTCAACGGCCTGCTCTTCTACCCGGTGCAGTACGAGGGCGAGGAACTGGAGAAGAACGTGTTCTACACCGGCGCGGCGCCCAACCAGCAGGCGATTCCGGCGGTGGAATACCTGATGAGCAAGGACGGCGGCGGCGCCAAGCGCTTCGTGCTGCTCGGCACCGACTACGTCTATCCGCGCACCACCAACAAGATCCTGCGCGCCTTCCTCAAGAGCAAGGGTGTCGCCGAGGCCGACATCATGGAGGAGTACACCCCCTTCGGCCACAGCGACTACCAGACCATCATCGCCAAGATCAAGAAGTTCTCCTCCGAGGGCAAGAAGACCGCCGTCGTCTCCACCATCAACGGCGACTCCAACGTGCCCTTCTACAAGGAACTGGGCAACGCCGGCCTGAAGGCGACCGACGTGCCGGTGGTGGCGTTCTCCGTGGGTGAAGAGGAACTGCGCGGCGTCGACACCAAGCCGCTGGTCGGGCACCTGGCCGCCTGGAACTACTTCATGTCGCTCAAGAACGGCGAGAACGACAAGTTCATCAAGATGTACAAGGACTGGGCGAAGAAGCAGAAGCTGCCCAATGCCGACAAGGTCGTGACCAACGACCCGATGGAAGCCACCTACATCGGCATCCACATGTGGAAGCAGGCGGTGGAGAAGGCCAAGTCGACGGACGTGGACAAGGTGATCGCCGCCGTCGGGGGACAGAAGGTCAAGGCGCCGTCCGGCTTCGAGGTGAAGATGGACGAGAAGAACCACCACCTGCACAAGCCGGTGTTCATCGGCGAAGTGAAGGGCGACGGCCAGTTCAACGTGGTGTGGAAGACCAAGGGCCCGGTCAAGGCCGCGCCCTGGAGCCCCTACATCCCGGGCAACGACAAGAAGAAGGACGAGCCGGAAGGCAAGTAAGGCGTGAGGAAAACCATCCTCCTCGCGCTGCTGCTCCCGTTCTGGCTCCTTGCGGGGCCGGCACGGGCGGCGCTCGATCCGGCCGTGGTCAGGCAGCTCGCCGCCGAAGAGTCCGAGGACAAGATCGCCGCCATCTGGAAGCTTGCGCAAAGCGCGGAGCCGGGGGAGGCGCTGAAGCTGCTGCAGGCGCTTGCCGATGGCAACCTGAAGGACGAGCGCGGCGAAGAAATCACCATCAACAACCGCATCCGCGGCGAACTGGCCAATGTGCTGGCGAGCTTCCGGCTGCTCGACGCCGACCGCGAGGTTCGGCTTGCCGCGGCGCGGGAACTGCAGACGGGGGCGGATGCAAAGCTGGTGCCCCTGCTCGAAAAAGCCATGGCCCGGGAGCACGAGGCGCAGATCCGGCAGCTCCTGGCGCTGGCCCATGCCCAGGCCAGCCTGCAGTCGGAAGATCCGCGGAAGCGCCTTGCCGCAGTGCAGGCGCTGGCGGGAAGCGACAACCCGAACACGCGCAGCCTCCTGTTGGGGCTGCTGGCGAAAAACGGCGATACGTACGCTGAAAGCGACGAGCGCGTGCGCCGCGAGGCGGCTTTCGCCCTCAAGGGCGTGGAGGGCCGGCTTGCCCGCGCCGAGGCCGTGGGCCGCGTCTTCTCCGGCATCTCCCTGGGCAGCATCCTGCTGCTGGCGGCACTGGGGCTGGCCATCACCTATGGCGTGATGGGGGTCATCAACATGGCCCACGGCGAATTCCTCATGATCGGGGCCTACGCGACCTTCGTCGTGCAGGGGTTGTTCCGCAGCCATGCGCCGGAATGGGTGGATGCCTACGTGGTTGCGGCGATCCCCGTCGCCTTTGCCGCCGCCGCCCTCGTCGGCATGGCCCTGGAGCGCCTGGTCATCCGCCACCTCTACGGACGGCCGCTGGAGACGCTGCTGGCCACCTGGGGCATCAGCCTCATCCTCATCCAGGCGGCGCGCACCCTGTTCGGCTCCCAGAATGTGGAGGTGGCCAATCCGGGCTGGATGTCCGGCGGCGTCGAGCTGCTGTCCGGCGTCGTGCTGCCTTGGAACCGCATTGTCATCATTGCCTTCTCGATCGGCGTGCTCGCACTCATGTGGGTCCTGCTCAACATGACGCGGCTAGGGCTGTTCGTGCGCGCGGTGACCCAGAACCGGGCCATGGCCGGCTGTGTGGGCGTGCCCACGGGCCGTGTGGACACCCTGGCCTTCGGGCTGGGCGCGGGCATCGCCGGCCTCGGCGGCGTCGCCCTCGCGCAGATCGGCAACGTCGGCCCCGACATGGGCCAGGGCTATATCGTCGATTCCTTCATGGTGGTGGTGCTGGGCGGGGTCGGCCAGCTTGCCGGCGCGGTCTGGGCGGCGCTGGGCCTGGGCATCGTTTCGAAGTTCCTGGAGGGCTGGACCGGCGCGGTGATCGCCAAGATCGTCGTCCTGGCGTTCATCATCGTCTTCATCCAGAAGCGTCCGCAGGGGCTGTTCGCCCTGAAGGGCCGCTTCGTCGAGAATTAAGGCGGCCGCCATGCGTACCCCGTTTGTCGTCCGCCTGTACCGCGCCATCGGTGCGCGGGGCGCCATCGCCCTCGGGGTCTTCGCCGTGCTCGCGCTCGTCCTGGTGCCGGTGCTGCATCTTGTCGTGCCCAAGGGCAGCCTTTTCCACCTCTCGGACTATGTGGTCACCTTGGGCGGGAAGATCCTGTGCTACGCCATCGTTGCCGTGGCCATGGACCTGATCTGGGGCTACGCCGGCATCCTCTCCCTGGGCCATGGCCTGTTCTTCGCCCTGGGCGGCTACGCCTTCGGCATGTACCTGATGCGCCAGATCGGCCGCGACGGCTCCTACCGGAGCGACCTGCCGGACTTCATGGTGTTTCTCGATTGGAAGGAACTGCCCTGGTACTGGCAGGGCAGCGAGCATTTTCTCTATGCGGTCCTGCTCGTGCTGGTGGTGCCGGCGCTGCTCGCCTTCCTCTTCGGCTTCTTCGCCTTCCGCTCGCGCATCCGCGGCGTGTATTTCTCCATCATCACCCAGGCCATGACTTTCGCCGCCATGCTGCTCTTCTTCCGCAACGAGACGGGCTTCGGCGGCAACAACGGCTTCACCGACTTCAAGCGCATCCTCGGCCACTCCATCACGGCGCCGCAGATGCGCGTGATCCTGTTCGGCCTGTCGGCGGCGATGCTGATCGCGACCCTCGTCCTCGCGCGCTATCTCGTCACGTCCAAGTTCGGGCGGGTGCTGGCGGCGGTGCGCGACGCCGAGAGCCGCGTCATGTTCCTGGGCTACAACCCGCTCTGGTACAAGCTCGCCGTGTGGACCCTCTCGGCCATGCTGTGCGCCATCGCCGGTGCGCTCTACGTGCCCCAGGTGGGCATCATCAACCCGAGCGAGATGAGCCCGGCCAACTCCATCGAGATCGCCATCTGGGTGGCGGTGGGCGGGCGCGGCACGCTGGTGGGCGCGGTGATCGGCGCGGCGATCGTGAACCTCGCCAAGAGCTGGTTCACCGTGGCATTCCCGGAGTACTGGCTGTTCTTCCTGGGGTTCATCTTCGTCGTCGTCACGCTTTACCTGCCGGAAGGCATCGTCGGCCTGTGGGGGCGGTTGCGCGCCCGCAAAGCCGGGCGGGGAGCCGCTTTGAAGGAGGCTGCCGCATGATGCGGCGGTTTCTCGTCGATCCACGCTTCGGCATCGCCCCGCCGGGGCTGGTGCTGGCGCCGCCGGAGCGGGCCGCGCAGCCGCCGGAGCACGGCAGGGATGGTGTGTCCACCGGGCTCGCCCACCTGGTCAGGCCGGGCGAGGTGGACCTCACGCACG
>CAYZLI010000086.1:0-4646 GCA_964479195.1 uncultured Rhodocyclaceae bacterium | reverse complement strand
GTGTCCACCGGGCTCGCCCACCTGGTCAGGCCGGGCGAGGTGGACCTCACGCACGGCGTCATCCTCTACCTGGAGGACATCACCGTCAGCTTCGACGGCTTCAAGGCGCTCAACAAGCTGTCGCTCGCCATCGATGCCGGCGAGCTGCGCTGCATCATCGGCCCGAACGGCGCCGGCAAGACGACCATGATGGACGTCATCACGGGCAAGACGCGGCCGGATTCCGGCAGCGCTTTCTTCGGCCAGACCCTGGACCTCACCCGCCTGACGGAAGCGCAGATCGCCCATGCCGGCATCGGCCGCAAGTTCCAGAAACCGACGATTTTCGAGCGGCACTCCGTGTTCGAGAACCTGGAGCTGGCCATGAAGACCGACAAGCGGGTGCGCCGCAGCCTCGTCTCCGAACTGGACGACGCGACCAGGGACCGCATCGCCGACACGCTGCGGGTGGTCCGCCTCGAAGCCCGGGCGGACCGGCCCGCCGGGCTGCTCTCCCACGGCCAGAAGCAGTGGCTGGAGATCGGCATGCTGCTCATGCAGGAGCCGAAGCTGCTGCTGCTCGACGAGCCCGTGGCCGGCATGACCGACGAGGAGACGGAGCGTACCGGCGAGCTGTTCAAGTCCCTGGCGGGGCGGCACTCCCTGGTGGTGGTGGAACACGACATGGCCTTCATCGAGCAGCTCGGCGGCACGGTGACGGTGCTGCACGAGGGCGGCGTGATCGCGGAAGGGGGGCTCGAGGCGGTGCAGAACGATCCCCGCGTGATCGAGGTCTACCTCGGACGCTAGGTAAGCCCTAATGCTGACGGTCGATAAGCTCAACCAGTTCTACGGCGGCAGCCACATCCTGCGCAACCTGTCCTTCGAGGCCCCGGCGGGCAAGGTGACGGCGTTGCTGGGACGCAACGGCGTGGGCAAGACCACGCTGCTGAAATGCCTGATGGGCGTGGTGCCGGCCGCCTCCGGTGCCATCCGTTTCGGCGATCGCGACCTGACCCGGGTGCCGCCCCACGAGCGGGTGCGCGCCGGCATCGGCTACGTGCCGCAGGGCCGCGAGATATTCCCGCGCCTCACGGTGCAGGAGAACCTGGAGATGGGCCTGGCCACGCGGCCGCGGGGCAGCGCCGTGCCGGGGCGCATCTACGAGATGTTTCCGGTGCTCGGCCAGATGCTGCGCCGGCGCGGCGGCGACCTTTCCGGCGGCCAGCAGCAGCAGCTCGCCATCGGCCGGGCGCTCGCCATGCAACCCAAGCTGCTGATCCTGGACGAGCCGACCGAGGGCATCCAGCCTTCGATCATCAAGGACATCGAGCGGGCCATCCGGGCGCTCGCGGAGTCGGGCGAGATGGCCATTCTTCTGGTGGAGCAGTACTACGACTTCGCCCGATCCCTGGCGGACCACTACCTGGTCATGGAGCGCGGCGAGATCGTCATGCGCGGCCTGGGTGGCGACATGGAGAAGGACGGCGTGCGCGGGGCGCTCGCCCTGTGAATGGTGCAAGCGCAGCGACGCTGTCGGTACGGGCCGGCTGGCAGGCGGAGCTGGCGCTGCGCTTTACCCGTCGCGGCGAGGGCACCGTGCTGGCGGGCCGGCGCCACGTGGGCCCCCTGACGGTGCAGAAGCCCCTCTACCCGGAAGGCGGCGCGGTCTGCCATGCCATCGTGCTGCATCCGCCGGCCGGGGTGGCGGGCGGCGACGAACTGAGGATCGAGGCGGCGCTGGAGCGCGACGCGCGGGCGCTGCTCACGACCCCGGGGGCGGGCAAGTGGTACCGCTCCGACGGGCGCCTCGCGACCCAGCGCCTGGCGTTCGCGGTGGGCGAGGGTGCGGCGCTGGAATGGCTGCCCCAGGAGACCATTGTCTTCGACGGCGCGCGAGGCGCGATGCACACCGAGGTGTCGCTCGCGCCGGGAGCGATCTTCTTCGGCTGGGAGATCCTGTGCCTCGGGCGCACCGCCTCGGGCGAGCGCTTCGGCCGCGGGCGGCTGCAGTCGGCGACCCGCATCGAGTGCGACGCGCGCCTGCTGTGGAGCGAGCGCGGCCTGCTGGAAGGCGGTTCGCCCTGGCTCGATTCGGCCGCCGGCTTCGCCGGCTGCCCGGTGAGCGGCACGATGCTCGTGGCGGGGGCGAGCGCCGATGCGGCCTTGCTGGCGGCCTGCCGGGGAGTCGAGTCGCCGACGCAAGCCCGCTGGGGCGTCACGGCGCTGCCGGAGCTGCTGGTGGCGCGCTGGCTGGGCCACTCGGCGGAGGCGGCGCGGGAGCATTTCACGCGCATCTGGCAGCTCCTGCGCCCGGCGCTGCTGGGGCGGGCCGCGCAGCTGCCGCGCATCTGGAGTACGTAGGAAGGGACAAGGAGATGACGCAATGGAATTGACGCCACGGGAAAAGGACAAGCTGCTCATCTTCACCGCGGCGCTTCTGGCCGAACGGCGCAAGGCGCGCGGCCTGAAGCTCAATTACCCGGAGGCGGTGGCGTATCTCTCCGCCGCCATCCTGGAGGGGGCGCGGGACGGCCGGACCGTGGCCGAACTCATGAGCTTCGGCGCCACGCTGCTCGCCCGCGACGAGGTCATGGCGGGCGTGCCGGAGATGATCCCGGAGATCCAGGTGGAAGCCACCTTCCCCGACGGCACCAAGCTGGTGACCGTGCATAACCCCATTCCCTGAGCCCTGAGGTGCGCCATGATTCCCGGAGAACTGAAAGTCGAGGCCGGCGAGATCGAACTGAACGCCGGTCTGCCCACTGTGCGACTCACGGTGGCCAATACGGGCGACCGGCCGATCCAGGTCGGCTCCCACTATCACTTTTACGAGACCAACGAGGCCCTAGCCTTCGACCGCGAGCGCTCGCGGGGCTGCCGCCTGGACATTCCCGCCGGCACCGCGGTGCGCTTCGAGCCCGGGCAGACGCGCACCGTGCAACTGGTGCCGTTGCGCGGCGAGCGCCGGGTGTATGGCTTCCAGGGCAAGGTGATGGGAGCGTTGCAATGAGCGTGAAAATCACCCGTCAGGCCTATGCGGAAATGTTCGGCCCTACGGTGGGCGACCGGCTGCGGCTGGCCGACACCGAGCTCTGGATCGAGGTCGAGAAGGACTTCACCGTCTACGGCGAGGAAGTGAAGTTCGGCGGCGGCAAGGTGATCCGCGACGGCATGGGCCAGGGCCAGCGCCTTGCCGCGGACGTGGCCGATACGGTGATCACCAACGCCCTGATCGTCGACCACTGGGGCATCGTCAAGGCCGACATCGGCATCAAGGGCGGGCGCATCGCGGCGATCGGCAAGGCGGGCAACCCGGACATCCAGCCCGGCGTCACCATCGCCATCGGCGCCGCCACGGAGATCATCGCCGGCGAGGGCATGATCGTCACCGCCGGCGGCATCGACAGCCACATCCATTTCATCTGCCCGCAGCAGATCGAGGAGGCCCTCATGTCCGGGGTCACCACCATGCTGGGCGGCGGTACCGGTCCGGCCACGGGCACCTGCGCCACCACCTGTACTCCGGGACCGTGGCACATCACCGCCATGCTGCACGCGGCGGACGCCTTCCCCATGAACCTGGGCTTCCTCGGCAAGGGCAACGCCAGCCTGCCCGGGCCGCTCGCCGAGCAGGTGCGCGCCGGCGCCATCGGGCTCAAGCTGCACGAGGACTGGGGCACCACCCCGGCGGCCATCGACAACTGCCTGGCCGTGGCCGATGAAATGGACGTGCAGGTGGCGATCCACACCGACACCCTCAACGAGTCGGGCTTCGTCGAGCGCAGCATCGCCGCCTTCAAGGGGCGCACCATCCACACCTATCACACGGAAGGCGCCGGCGGCGGCCACGCCCCGGACATCATCCGCGCCTGCGGCGAGGCCAACGTGCTGCCCTCCAGCACCAACCCGACGCGTCCCTACACGGTGAACACCATCGACGAGCACCTGGACATGCTGATGGTCTGCCACCACCTGGATCCGGCCATCGCCGAGGACGTGGCCTTCGCCGAGTCGCGCATCCGCCGCGAGACCATCGCCGCCGAGGACATCCTGCACGACCTGGGCGCCTTCAGCATGATCTCCTCCGACTCCCAGGCCATGGGGCGGGTCGGCGAGGTGATCCTGCGCTGCTGGCAGACGGCGCATAAAATGAAGCTGCAGCGCGGGGCGCTCAAGGAGGACAGCGCGCGCAACGACAACGCCCGCGTCAAGCGCTACGTGGCCAAATACACCATCAACCCGGCCATCGCCCATGGCATCGCGCACGTGGTGGGCTCGGTGGCGGCGGGCAAGCTCGCCGACCTGGTGCTGTGGAAACCCGCCTTCTTCGGCGTCAAGCCCGCGCTGATCGTCAAGGGCGGCATGATTGCCGCGGCGGCCATGGGCGATCCCAACGCCTCCATCCCGACACCGCAGCCGGTGCACTACCGCCCCATGTTCGGCGCCTTCGCCGCTGCCCTCAAGACCTCGCTCACCTTCGTCTCCCGGGCGTCGCTGGAGACCGTGTCGGGTCTGGGGCTCGTCAAGACGCTGGAAGCGGTGCGCGATTGCCGCTCGGTGGGCAAGCGCGACATGGTGCACAACGCCGCCCTGCCGAAGATCGAGGTGGACCCGGAAACCTACGAGGTGCGGGCCGACGGCGAGCTGCTGGTGTGCGAGCCGGC
>CAYZLI010000085.1:11685-15661 GCA_964479195.1 uncultured Rhodocyclaceae bacterium | reverse complement strand
ATTTCGTTTTCGTCGGCGACTCTCCGAACGACGCGCCGATGTTCGCCTTCTTCCGCAACTCCGTGGGCGTCGCCAACGTGCGCCGCTTCGCGGGGCGCCTCGCCGCCTCCCCCAACTATGTGACCCGCGCCAGTTGCGGCGCCGGCTTCGTCGAACTGGTGGAACATCTCGTTCAAGGCGCGTGAATCTCCGGTACTACAGCGTGTCATTTGCGCTAAGAGACATGCCATAACTCGCGGGAGGTATTAACGAGGAAAGTCGTCAAGCGCCCTTGCCGCTGGCAAGCATAGCGTTGATCGCATCCCGCAAAGCCGGAAGGCGAGTACTGCGAAGCGCTGCTGGCCATCGACAAGACGACGGCGGCAGCGTCGGTCACTCTCGCGGACGAGTAGGGCCGGCCAACTGCGCCTTGCCGGGGACCGTAAAGACACCCTCCAGCCGCATCAGTTCTTCGCGATGCAGGCGCGCCAGGCGATCGATCGTCCTATCGCCCTTGCGCGTCAGATGCACCTCCACCTCGCGCCCGTCCGAGCGTCCCGGGCGGCGCTCCACCAGGCCTAGTTTCTCGCAGCGGGAAACCAGGGCCACCACGCCGTGGTGCTGCGCCTGCAGCCGCCCGGCGAGCTCCGTGATCGTCGCCCACTCGCGCTCCGGGTAGCCCTTGACGTGGAGCAGCAGCAGGTACTGGAGGTTGGTGACGCCCAGGCGGCGAGTCAACTGCTCGCTCCAGTGCTGGAAGCGGCGCAGCTGGTAGCGGAAATCCGACAGGGTCTCGAAATCCCTCTTGGTGAAAGGCGGCTCGCTCATCGGCTGGCCGGAAAACCGGGTTGACGTCATATGGCGCCGGGGAATAATATCATAGCGTGATACATTATTCTATTGGCAATCAACGACGAGAGGAGACCATGGAGGCGACAATGGACATGCCGGCGCTCGACGCCGAAGGCTATCTGGTCGAGCCGAGGGACTGGAACGAAGCCATCGCCGAGAAGCTGGCGCGCGGGCTGGGCATAGAGCTGGGCGAGGATCACTGGGAGGTCGTGCGCTTCATGCGCCGCTACTACGAAGAGCGCCAGATCGCCGCCGACGCCCGTCACGTCATCAAGCATCTCGAGTCCCGCTACCCGGGGCGGGCGCGCGCCCGGCTGTTCGAGCTCTTTCCCTACGGCTACGTCGCGCAGGCGTGCAAGATCGCGGGCATGAAGCGGCCGCGCGCCTGGAGCACGGGCTGAGCAAGCAATAGGCGCCTGTCCCGACGGGGACAGGAAGACGCACCCTATTCCGCCGCCGCAATCAGGTCGATGCGGTCGGTGATCACCGCCGCCACGCCCAGGCGCAGCAGCCGGGCGGCGTTCTCCGGGTCGTTGACTGTATAGACGACCAGGGGCACGCCGGCCGCGGCTGCCTCGTCGATCAGCGCCGGCGTGGCGTGGCGCCAGTCGCAGTGCAGGCTGAAGCAGGCAAGCCGCGTGAGCTCCGCGTTCCAGTCGGGCGGCACCTCCTTGTACAGCAAGCCGCGGGGCAACTCCGGTGCAGCCTCCCGGGCCGCCTCCAGCGCCGCGGGAGAAAAGGACGAGAGCAGCGGCGGCAACGGCGCCGCGGCCCACATCTCGCGGGCCAGCGCCGCCGCCTGGCGGCCGGTCTCCGCGTCGGTGCCCTGGGCGGGCTTGATCTCGACATTGGCCCACAGGCCCAGGGCGAGGCACAACCCGGCCGCATCGGCAAGAGCGGGGATGGGCTCGCCGGAAAAATGAGGGCCGTGCCAGCCGCCCGCATCCAGGCGCGCCAGTTCCACGTCGCTCGTTTCCGCGACCCGACCGAAGCCGTCGGTGGTGCGCTCCAGGGTCTCGTCGTGGATGAGGATAGGCGTGGCGTCAGCCGAGAGCATGACGTCGAATTCGACGCCACGATAGCCCTTCTCCGCCGCAGCACGCAGGCCCGCCAGTGTGTTCTCCGGCGCCAGGGCCCCGCCGCCGCGGTGCGCGATCAAGCGCGGATAAGGCCAGGCCAATCCCACGCTAGCCGCCCGGCGCCGGCTGCAGCACGCCGTTGCTGCGCCGCACAGCCGTATCCAGCGCCTCCTTGGCCGGCTTGCGGTCCGCCCACACGGCTTCCAACTCCTCGTTGAGGATGGCGCGCGCCCGGTCCAGCCCGAGCATGCCCTTGGGCCGGGCCGCCGTGACCAGGCGCTTTTCCGACAGCCGCTGCGCCACCCGCCGCAGGGGCTCGGGCGCGACACCTTCCTCCTGCAGCGCGGCCACCGCCGCCGGGCCCATGGGCAGGAAGCCGGTGGCCCTCACCCACTCCTTCTGTACCTCCGGGCGCAGCAGGAAGGCGACGAACTGCGCCGCCGCCTTGTACTCCGGTGCCTTCTTGCCGGCGAGCACCCACAGGGCCGGGCCGTCGGGCAGCACGCGCCCCGGCGCGGCGCCGCGCACGTCGTCGTAGTGGGGCAGCTCGGTCACGCCCAGATCGAAGGCTTTCGCCCGCGCCAGCCGCGCGTAGAGGGAGGAATCGCCGGTGAGCATGCTGCATTCGGCCGAGGCGAACTTGTCGTCGGCCTCGCGGCCGCGGCCGAAGTAGTGGAAGTAGAAGCTCTTGTACCAGCTCGACAGCAGGGCGATGTGCTTGACATGCACCATGCCGTTCATGGCCAGCCGGGCCTTGCCGCCCCGCTCCCCGTTGGCGATCGGCTCGCCGTGCTGCGTGCTGAGGTTCTCCAGGTGCACCCAGGCCGGGCTGGAGGAGGTGAAGGGGCAGCGGTAGCCGGCGTCGAAGAGCTTGCCGGCGGCCGTCTGGACTTCCCACCAGGTCTGCGGCGGATGCTCCGGATCCAGTCCGGCCTTGCGGAAGGCGTCCTTGTTGTAGAAGAGCACCGGCACGGACAGCGCCAGGGGCAGCGCCTGCACCCGGCCTCGCGGGTCGTCCGCCACGTCGGCGACGACGGGGAAGAAGCGGGCGGCGTCGAGCTTTTCCCGGGCGCCGGCCATCACCTGGTGCAGGGGCAGCAGGCGCGGCCGGCTGTCGAAGAACTTCTCGTGCTCGTCGTCTTCCAGCAGCGCCAAGTGCGGCAGGCGGCGCAGATCCTCGGCCATGCTGTAGTGCTCGAGCCGCAGCTTGCCGGCCTTGCTCTGCGCATTGAAGCGGCTGACCAGGGCCACCAGCGCCGCGGCCGGCTCGCCGCTCAGGCCGTGGCGGAAAACGATCTCCGGGGCCGGTGGAAGCTTGGGTTTGGGGGCTGCGGCCGCCGACAGGGCCACGCCCAGCAGCAGCGCGATCAGGAAATTGCGCACATGACCTCCCTCGCGCGTGTCAAGCCGGTATATTACCCGCAAACTTTCCCGCTCAAGCCCCAGTCTGGAGTAGACGACCATGCCCGGTCCGCTCGCCCACATCCGCGTCCTCGACCTCTCCCGCGTCCTGGCCGGTCCCTGGTGCACCCAGAACCTGGCCGACCTGGGCGCGGAAGTGATCAAGGTGGAAAAGCCGGGCAGCGGCGACGACACCCGCGCCTGGGGCCCGCCCTACCTGAAGGACGGCGCGGGCGGCGACAGCAGCGAGTCCGCCTACTACCTGTCCTGCAACCGGGGGAAGAAGTCCCTCACCCTGGACATCACGCACCCCGAAGGGCAGCGCATCGCCCGGGAGCTCGCCGCCAGGGCGGACGTGCTGGTGGAGAACTACAAGGTGGGCGGGCTGAAGAAGTATGGCCTCGACTGGGCGAGCCTCCGGGAGGTCAACCCGCGCCTCATCTATTGCTCCATCACCGGCTTCGGCCAGGACGGGCCCTATGCCGCCCGCGCCGGCTATGACTTCATCGTCCAGGGCATGGGCGGGCTGATGAGCGTCACGGGCGAGCGCGATGACGCGCCCGGCGGCGGCCCGCAGAAGGTGGGCGTGGCGGTGGCCGACCTCATGACCGGCATGTACGCCACCGTCGCCGTGCTGGCGGCGCTCGCCCACCGGGACCGCACGG
>CAYZLI010000085.1:0-11585 GCA_964479195.1 uncultured Rhodocyclaceae bacterium | reverse complement strand
GGCATGTACGCCACCGTCGCCGTGCTGGCGGCGCTCGCCCACCGGGACCGCACGGGGGAAGGCCAGTACGTGGACCTGGCGCTGCTCGACTGCCAGGTGGCCATGCTGGCCAACCAGAACCTGAACTACCTCACCGGCGGCGCCGCCCCGCAGCGGGCGGGCAATGCCCATCCCAACATCGCGCCCTACCAGACCTTCGCCACAGCCGACGGCCATCTCATCCTGGCCGTGGGCAACGATGCCCAGTTCCGGCGCTACTGCGAACTCGCCGGCTGCGCGGAGCTGGCCGACGATGCGCGCTTCGCCAGCAACCGCGCCCGGGTGGAGAACCGCGCCGGGCTGATCCCCTTGCTCGAGCCCCTCATGAAGCGCCGCACGACACGGGAGTGGATCGAGGCGCTGGAGGCGGCCGGCGTGCCCTGCGGTCCCATCAACCGCCTCGACGAGGTCTTCGCCGACCCGCAGGTGCGGCACCGGGGCCTGCGCCTGGAGATGGCCCACCCCGCCGCCGGGCGCGTGCCCTTGGTGGCGAGCCCCCTGCGCTTTTCCACCACCCCCGTCGACTACCGACTGCCGCCGCCCCTGCTCGGCCAGCACAACGAGGAAATCCTGCGCGGGCTGCTCGGGCGCTCGGCCGAAGAGCTCGTCCGCCTGCGCAGCCAAGGCGTCATCTGAGGGCTCAGCCGGCGGGAAAGAAGACTTCGACTTGCAGGCCGCGGCCGTGGGGCCCCGGCGAGAGGGAGATGCTGGCCCGGTGCAGGTCGGCGATGCGCTTGACGATGGACAGGCCCAGCCCGCTGCCCTCCTCGCCATTGCCCAGCACGCGATAGAAGCGCTCGAAAATGCGGCCACGCTCCGCTTCGGCAATGCCGGGGCCGCTGTCCGTGACGGCGAGCAGCACCTTGCCGGCGGCATGGCCCACCGCCACCTCCACCTCGCCGCCCGGCGGCGTGTAGCGCACCGCATTGTCCACCAGGTTGCGCAGGAGCACGGCCAGCAGCGCCGGGTCCCCGGCGACCGTCCCGTCCTCGCCCGACGCCAGGCCGAGGTCAACGCTCTTTCCGGCGGCCGCCGGCGCCTGGGCGGCCACGCATTCGGCCGCCAGCTTGCGCAGCGCCACGGGCTGCTCCAGCGACAGGGCGGTTTGCGGGTCCAGGCGCGAGAGCGCCAGCAATTGCTCCACGAGGTGCGTGGCCCGGTCGGTGCCCGACACGACGTTGGCCAGGGCCCGGCTGCGCTCGCCCGGATCGCCCGCGCCCAGGGCCACCTGCGCCTGCGTCTTCACGGCGGCCAGCGGCGTGCGCAGTTCGTGGGCGGCATCGGCGGTGAAGCGCCGCTCCTGCTCCAGCGAAGCCCGCACGCGGTCGAACAGGGCGTTGAGGGCTCCCACCAGGGGCGCCACTTCCCGCGGCCCCCGGTCGGCGTCGAGGGGCGTGAGGTTGTTCGGCTCGCGGCGCGCCACCTCGCGGGCGAGGCCGCCCAGCGGGGCCAGCCCGGCGCCCACGCTGAGCCAGATCAGCAGGGCCAGCACGGGCAGCGCCACCGCCAGGGGGTGCATGAGATGGCTGGCCACGCTTTGCGCCAGCTCTTCGCGCAGCTCGTAGCGTTCGCCTACCTGCACCAGGTAGCGTTCCTCCTCGTCCCAACGGCTGAACACGCGCCAGCGCTCGCCTTCGAGCGTCAAGTCGCCGAAGCCTTCGTCCCGTTCTTTCAGGCGCGTGGGCGGCGCGCCGGCCGAACGCAGGCGCAGCCGCCCCTGGCGATCCCACACCTGGAAGGCGAGCTCGTGCTCGTGCTTGTACTGGCGGGCGACGGTGCCGCCGCGCTCCTCCTCGATGTCGTACTCGAGCTGCGCGGCGATCAGCCCGGCCGACTGGGCAAGCTGGGCGTCCAGCATTTCGCCAATCTCGTGCCGCGTGTCGAAATAACTGAACAGGGCCGTCGCCGCCCAGGCGGCGAGCACCGTGACCAAGAGCAGGACCAGCAGGCGCCGGCGCAGGGAGGATCTCATGGCTTCGCGATCATGTAGCCGACGCCGCGCACCGTGCGGATCAGCCCCGGGACGAGCTTGCGGCGCAGGTGGTGGACGAACACCTCGACGGCGTTGCTCTCGATCTCCTCGCCCCAGCCATAGAGCTTCTCCTCGAGCTGGGCCTTGGACAGCACCCGCCCGGCGTTGAGCAGCAGCTCGTGCAGGATGGAGAACTCGCGGGCCGAGAGTTCCACCGGCTTGCCCTCCCAACTGGCGGTGCGCCCGGCCGGATCGAGCCGCAGGGCCCCGTAGGTGAGCACCGGCTCCACCTGGCTCTTGGCGCGCCGGATCAGGGCGCGCAGGCGCGCTTGCAGCTCGCCCAGGTCGAAGGGCTTGACCAGGTAGTCGTCGGCGCCGGCGTCCAGGCCGGCGATGCGCTCGCCCACCGTGTCCCGCGCCGTGAGGATCAGGATGGGCACGGCATTCCCGGCCTGGCGCGCCCGGGCCAGCACCTCCATGCCGGACAGGCGCGGCAGCCCGAGGTCGAGCACGACGGCGTCGTAGGGCTCGCCGGCCAGGGCCAGCTCCGCCTCGCGGCCGTCCCGCGCCCAGTCCACGGCGAAGCCGGCCTGCATGAGGCCGGCGCGGATGCCGTCGCCGAGCAGCCTGTCGTCTTCGACCAGCAGAACCCTCATGCCAGGATGTTAGCGCGGAATGCGCACGTTGCGCTCCGAGTAGTCGCCCTGCTCGGCGGTGGTGTGGCAGGCCGGGCAGTTGGCCGGGCTGCCCACCTTGGGGCGGCGCCAGAGCTCGGGGCCGAGATCCCCATCGTGCCCATGGTGTTTGCGCCGGAAATAGGCCGTCTCGCTGACGCGCAGCGGCGCCGCGCCCGGCGGGATGGAGGCGGCGATCTTGGCCGAGCGGCGGTTGCCGTTGCGGTCGGCGGCGTGGGCGGCGAGGAAGCCCGCGATCTCCTCGGCCGTGGCCGGATCGAGGCTGGCGTTCTCGCCGAAATGCTCGTCCAGCCCCGCCACCACCTGGCGCCAGGAACGCGCCGGCAGCAGGCCGGGCTGATAGGCCATGTGGCAGGAGCCGCACTCGGCCAGCCATTTCTCATTGCTGGCCTGGGGCAGCAGCTTGCCTTCCTTGCCCACGCCGCCGCTGGCGAGCAGGCCGCCGGCGGCGCCGACGCTGAGCACGAGCACCGCGAGTTGCATCGAGCGTTTCACGAGTTTCTCCTTGGTCGTGCGTTGCATGGGATCTTCCCTGTTCATTTGATCGATACCAGCCAGGCGAGGAAAGCGCCCTTCTCCTCGGGGGTGCAGGCGCGGCCGAGCACGTCGTTGCAGTTGCGGCGGAACCACTTGTCCACCTTGGCCGGATCGGTGAAGCGCTCCCGGTTGGCCACGGGGGCCAGGGGCAGGATTTCCTTGTTGGCCCGGGTCTTGCCGGTCGCGCGGGGATCGCCCGTGTGGCAGGTGGCGCAGGAAATCCGTTTGCCGTCCGGCCCGGTGTGCTCGGCGGCGAAGAATTGCTCGCCCCGCGCCGGGGAGAAAGCCTTGAAGGCGGGATGGGCGCGGCGCACCTCGGCCTCCAGGTCGCGCAACATCTGTTGCGGGTCGGCCGCCGCGGCCCGCACCGCCCCGAGTGCCAGGACGATGGCGAGAAGGCGCTTACGCATGACCCACCTCCTCCGCCGTCGGCCGGTACTGGTAGCCCGTCAGCATGCTCTGGGCGGTGGGCAGCCGCTCGATGCGCTCGTGGTAGATGAGGCCGGCGAAGTGCAGCAGGACGAAGCCGCCCACCAGCCAGGCCAGGGCTTCATGGGGCTCCTCGACCAGGTCCTCCAGCCACAGGCTGTCGAAGAGCCAGGGCGCGAGCGGGCCGGCGCCCTGCTCGATGGCCGCCAGGGCCAGCCCCGTCCCGGCCATGACCGCCAGCACCGCATAGACGGCGAGGTAAGCCAGGCTCGCCAGCTCGTCGTGGCCGTAACGCCGGGAGGGGACGAGGCGCCGGCTTAAGGCCATGCGCGTCCAGGCGGCCGGATGCCACATGTCGGCGAAGCGCGCGCTGCCCGGGCCGACCAGGCCCCAGGCGAGCCGGGCGGCCAGCCCCACGGCCAGGGCGTAGCCGGCGAGGATATGGACGCTCCAGAGGCGATCCCGCGTCGCCCCATGCCCGAAGGCTTCGCCCGCCAAGGCGGTGGCCCCCAGAGCGAGGACGGCGAGCGCGTTCCAGGCGTGGATGAGGCGCAGGGTGGGGTCATACACCTTGCGCTTTTGCAGGACGGCCATGCTTGCTCCTTTGCAGATCGTGACGGCCCCGCACTGTGCCCCTGTGGCCTTAACCCACGCTTAAAGCAGGGTTTTCCCTTGACTGCCGGCTTTTGGGGGAACGCGAACTCCTTGATATGTCTCAAGGCCTCGCCCGGCAAAACGGATATGTTGAGGCATGAAATATCCTGAATCTGGGACAATAAGGGCTCAATCGGTGACGCGGGAATCTTTGACATGCAAATCGCATGCATCGGCGGCGGCCCGGCCGGGCTCTACTTCGCCATCCTCATGAAAGCGGCCAATCCGGCACACGACATCACGGTCTTCGAGCGCAACCGCCCGGACGACACCTTCGGCTGGGGGGTGGTGTTCTCCGACGCCACCCTGGAAGGGCTGGCCGCGGCCGATGCGGACACCCATGCGGAGATCGCACGCAACTTCCGCCACTGGGACGACATCGACATCCACTTCAAGGGGACCAGGATCACCTCGGGCGGCCATGGCTTTTCCGGCATCGGCCGCCACAAGCTGCTGCACATCCTGCAAAGCCGCGCGAGCGCGCTGGGGGTGAAGCAGGTCTTCGAGACCGAGGTGGCGGATGCGGCGCAACTGGGCGAGTGCGACCTCATCGTCGCTTCGGACGGCGTGCACAGCCGCACGCGGACGCAGCACGCCGACGCCTTCCAACCCGACATCGACGTGCGCAAGTGCCGCTACATCTGGCTGGGCACGACGAAGAAGCTCGACGCCTTCACCTTCATCTTCGAGGAAACCGAGTGGGGCTGGTTCCAGGCCCATGCCTACCGCTTCGACGCCGAGACCAGCACCTTCATCGTCGAGACCCGCGAGGAGACCTGGCGCGCCGCCGGCCTCGAGCACGCGGACATCGAGGACTCCATCGCTTTCTGCGAGAAGCTCTTCGCCCCTCACCTGGACGGCCACCGACTCATGGCCCAGCCCGGTCACCGCCGCGGCTCGGCCTGGCTCAATTTCAACCGCGTGCTCTGCCGCAAGTGGCACCACGACAACATCGTGCTGATCGGCGACGCCGCCCACACCGCCCACTTCTCCATCGGCTCCGGCACCAAGCTGGCCATGGAAGACGCCATCGCCCTGGCCGAAGCCCTGCGCCGCGAGCCCGACGTGCCGCGGGCGCTCGCGGCCTACGAGGCCGAGCGCAGCACCGAGGCGCTGCGGCTGCAGAGCGCCGCGCGCAACCGCATGGAATGGTTCGAGAACGTGGCCCGCTACGTGCATCTCGACCCGATCCAGTTCTCCTATTCGCTGCTCACCGGCAGCCAGCGCATCGGCCACGACAACCTGAAGCTGCGCGACGGCGCCTATGTCGCCCGGGTGGAGCGCTGGCTCGCCGAGCAGAGCGGACTCGGCGCCGCGCCGCGGCCGCCGATGTTCACGCCCTTCCGCCTGCGCGGCCTGGAATTGGGGAACCGCGTCGTCGTCTCGCCCATGGCCATGTACTCGGCGCGGGAGGGCGTGCCGGGCGACTTCCATTTCGTGCATCTGGGCGCGCGCGCCCTGGGCGGCGCCGGGCTGGTGTTCACCGAGATGACCTGTGTCGCGCCGCAGGCCCGCATCACGCCGGGCTGCGCCGGCTTGTGGAACGACGAGCAGGCGGCGGCCTGGCAGCGCATCGTCGATTTCGTCCATGGCAATTCGGCCGCGAAGATCGGCCTGCAACTGGGCCATGCCGGCGCCAAGGGCTCGACCCAGCTCGGCTGGGAGGAAATGGACGAGCCGCTGCGCGAGGGCAACTGGCAGCTCATCGCCGCCTCGCCGATGGCCTACGGCCCGCGCAACCAGGTGCCGCGGGAGATGACGCGGGCCGACATGGAGCGGGTGCGGGAGGAGTTCGTCCGTGCCGCGCGCCTGGGGGCGGCGGCCGGCTTCGACCTGCTCGAGCTGCACTGCGCCCACGGCTATCTGCTCTCCGGCTTCCTCTGTCCGCTCACCAACCGGCGCCGCGACGCATATGGCGGCACGCTCGCCAACCGCCTGCGCTATCCGCTGGAAGTGTTCCGCGCGCTGCGCGCCGCCTGGCCCGAGGACAGGCCCATGTCGGTACGCATCTCGGCCCACGACTGGGCCCCGGGCGGCAACACGCCCGAGGACGCCGTCGCCATGGCCCGCGCCTTTCGCGAGGCGGGCGCCGACCTCATCGACGTCTCCAGCGGCCAGACGACGCGGGAAGCCCACCCGGTGTATGGCCGCATGTACCAGACGCCCTTCGCCGACCAGATCCGCAACGAGGTGGGCATCGCCACCATGGCTGTGGGCAACATCTTCGAGCCCGACCACGTGAACAGCATCATCGCCGCCGGCCGCGCCGATCTCTGCGCCCTGGCCCGGCCCCACCTGGCCGATGCGGCCTGGGCGCTGCACGCGGCGGCCCAGCAGCGCTTCGAGGGCCTCGCCTGGCCGTCGCAGTACCTCGCCGGCAAGGCGCAACTGGAACACAACCTGGCACGCGCGGCGCAGATGGCGATCCGGGCCTAGGAAAACGCGCAACAACCACTATCGAGGGGAGATGCACAAGTGAATAAACCGAAGCAACTGGCGCCGCGGCCCGACCACGAGACGCGGGTCACCGAGGACCACCACCAATCGCTGCGGCTGTGGCTGCGCATGCTGGCCTGCACCAACCTCATCGAGGCGCAGATCCGCAGCCGGCTGCGCATCAATTTCCAGACGACGCTGCCGCGCTTCGACCTGATGGCGCAGCTCGAGCGCAATCCGGACGGCCTCAAGATGGGCGAGCTGTCCAAGCGCATGATGGTCACCGGGGGCAACGTCACCGGCATCACCGACCAGCTCGTCGCCGAGGGCCTGGTGGTGCGCGAGGACAACCCGAAGGACCGCCGCGCCTACATCGTCAAGCTGACCAAGGAAGGGCGGCGCATCTTCAAGCAGATGGCCGAGGCCCACGAAGGCTGGATCCTCGACCTCTTCGAGGGCCTGGGCGACAAGGAGAAGGGCCAGTTCTACGCCCTGCTCGCCCAGCTCAAGCAGCACGTGGCGAGCCTCGCCGTCGAAAGCTGACCGTGAATCTTGCCGGTCACGTCGCCCAACACTTCCTGTGGCAGGCCGCGGGCGGCGTCGGCACGATCACCCTCAACCGGCCGGAGAAGAAGAATCCCCTCACCTTCGAGTCCTACGCCGAGCTGCGCGATCTTTTCCGGGCGTTGGCCTCGGCCCGGGACCTCAAGGCCGTGGTGGTCACGGGCGCCGGCGGCAACTTCTGCTCGGGCGGCGATGTGCACGAGATCATCGGCCCACTGACCAGGATGGCCATGCCGGAACTGCTGGCCTTCACGCGCATGACCGGCGACCTGGTAAAGGCGATGCGCGCCTGCCCGCAACCCATCGTCGCGGCCATCGACGGCGTCTGCGCCGGCGCCGGGGCCATGATCGCCCTGGCCGCGGACCTGCGCTTCGGCACGGCCCGCTCGAAGACCGCGTTTCTCTTCAGCCGCGTCGGCCTGGCCGGCGCCGACATGGGCGCCTGCACCCTGCTGCCGCGGGTGATCGGCCAGGGCCGCGCCGCCGAGCTGCTCTACACGGGCCGTGCCCTGGGCGGCGAGGAGGCCCAGGCCTGGGGCTTCCTCAACCGCCTGTGCACGCCCGAGGCGGTGCTGGCCGAAGCGCAGGAGCTGGCGCAGGAGCTGGCGCAGGGGCCGAGTTTCGCCCACGCCATGACCAAGAAGATGCTGCACCAGGAATGGAACCTGGGGCTGGACGAGGCCATCGAAGCCGAGGCCCAGGCCCAGGCCATCTGCATGCAGACGGAGGACTTCCGGCGCGCCTACCGCGCCTTCGTCGCCAAGGAAAAACCCAAGTTCGAAGGAAACTGAGCGCGCCGCACGGGGCGGGATGCCCTCTGGATGTATAGTTCAAGGTTCAATGGTTGATGTATCGTTTTTTGCTCAGTGTTGTGAAAATGGCTGAAAAGAGGTTTGTCATTCCGGGGCCGCGCAGCGGAACCCGGAATCCAGTGGCTTTATCCGAGCGCCGCTGGATTCCCGCGTTCGCGGGAATGACATGGAGTCGCGCAAGCCTCCGCAGTCACATTCACGAGCCTCAATAACCGAATTTCATGCGCGATCATCTGGACTGGCCGTTCTTCGACGACACGCACCGCGACCTGGCGGGGCAGGCCGCCGACTGGTGCGCGGGCGCACTGGCGGAACACGCCGAGGAGCGCGATGTGGATGCGGCCTGCCGCGAGCTCGTGCGCCAGCTCGGCGCGGCGGGCTGGCTGCGCTGGTGCGTGCCGGCCGCCTTCGGCGACGCGGCGCCGCGGCTCGACGCCCGTGCCCTGTGCCTGTTGCGGGAGACCCTGGCCTACCGGGACGGGCTGGCCGACTTCGCCTTCGCCATGCAGGGCCTGGGCAGCGGCGCCCTCTCCCTCTTCGGCACGCAGGAACAGCAGGAGCGCTGGCTGCCGCGGGTGGCGGCCGGCGCGGCCATCGCCGCCTTCGCCCTGTCGGAGCCCGAGGCGGGCTCCGACGTGGCGGCCCTGTCCACCACGGCCCGCCGCGACGGGGACGGCTACGTCCTCGACGGCTGCAAGACCTGGATCTCCAACGGCGGCATCGCCGATTTCTACGTGGTCTTCGCCCGCACGGGCAGCGCCGGCCGCGATGGGCTGTCGGCCTTCGTCGTGGACGCGGATGCCCCCGGGCTGGAGATCGCCGAGCGCATCGAGGTCATGGCGCCCCATCCCCTGGCCACCCTGCGTTTCGACCGCTGCCGCGTGCCCGCGCAAGCCTTGATCGGCGCGCAGGGCCAGGGCTTCGCCGTCGCCATGGCGACGCTGGACCTCTTCCGCACTTCCGTAGCCGCCGCCGCGCTGGGCTTTGCCCGCCGCGCCCTCGACGAGGCGCTGGCCCACGCCCGGGAACGCAAGCTGTTCGGCAAGCACCTCGCCGATTTCCAGATGACCCAGGGCAAGCTCGCCGACATGGCCACGGAGCTCGACGCCGCGGCGCTGCTCGTCTATCGCGCCGCCTGGCGGCACGACCGCGGCAGCCGCGCCACGCGTGAGGCGGCCATGGCCAAGCTCTTCGCCACCGAATCCGCCCAGCGGGTGATCGACGCGGCGGTGCAGATGTTCGGCGGCCGCGGCGTGCGCCGCGGCGAGGTGGTCGAGCGGCTCTACCGGGAAATCCGGGCCCTGCGCATCTACGAGGGCGCCAGCGAAGTGCAGAAGCTCATCATCGCCCGGGAGATGCTGAAGCCATGACCTACACCGCCCACGTCGACACCTTCGCACGCGACAACCTGCCGCCCCCCGAGCTGTGGCCGGAGCTCCTCTTCGAGCTGCCGGAGCTGCAGTATCCGGCCCGCCTGAACTGCGCCACGGAACTGCTGGACCAGCAGGTCGCCGCCGGCCTGGGCGACCGCATCGCGCTGCGCTCGGCGCGGGGCGATCTCACCTACCGCCAACTGCTGGAAACGGCCAACCGCATCGCCCGCGTCCTCGTCGAAGACATGGGCCTGGTGCCGGGCAACCGGGTGCTGCTGCGCGGCACCAACAGCCCGATGATGGCCGCCGCCTGGCTGGCCGTCATGAAGGCGGGCGGCATCGCCGTGGCCACCATGCCCCTGCTGCGCGCCAAGGAGCTCACGGAGGTCATCGTCAAGGCGGAAGTCAGCCACGCCCTGTGCGATGCGGCCCTCGCCGAGGAGCTGCGGCTCGCCCGACCCGCCTGCCCGACGCTCACGCAGGTGCTGCATTTCCACGCCGAGGGCGAAGGCCTCGAAGCGCGCATGGCGGCCAAGCCCGCGGACTTCGCCAACGTGGCCACCGCCGCCGAGGACACCTGCCTCATCGCCTTCACCTCCGGCACCACGGGCAAGCCCAAGGGCACCATGCACTTCCACCGGGACGTGATGGCCATCTGCGACTGCTTCCCGCGCTCCATCCTGAAGCCCGCCGCCGACGACGTCTTCTGCGGCACGCCGCCGCTCGCCTTCACCTTCGGCCTGGGCGGGCTGCTGCTCTTCCCCTTGCGCGCCGGCGCCAGCACCGTGCTGCTGGAACGGCACACGCCGGAGCTGCTGCTGGAGACCATCCAGCGCGAGCGGGTCAGCATCGTCTTCACCGCGCCCACCTACTACCGCATGATGGCCGCCACCGCCCGCAAGCACGACCTCTCCTCCCTGAAAAAATGCGTCTCCGCCGGCGAGGCCCTGCCGGTGGCCACGCGCGCCCTGTGGAAGGAGGTCACCGGCATCGACATCATCGACGGCATCGGCGCCACGGAGATGCTGCACATCTTCATCTCGGCGGCCGGCCCCGACATCCGCCCCGGCGCCACGGGCAAGCCCATCCCGGGCTACCGCGCGAGGGTCGTGGATGCGGAGGGCCAGCCGCTGCCCGCGGGCTCGATCGGCCGGCTGGCGGTGCAAGGGCCCACCGGCTGCCGCTATCTCGCCGACGAGCGGCAGGGCGCCTACGTGCAGAACGGCTGGAACCTCACCGGCGACGCCTACCTCATGGACGCGGACGGCTATTTCTTCTACCAGGCGCGCACCGACGACATGATCATCTCCGCCGGCTACAACATCGCCGGACCCGAGGTGGAGGGCGTGCTGCTCAAGCACGCCGCGGTGGCCGAGTGCGGCGTGGTGGGCGTGCCCGATGCCGAGCGCGGCGAAGCGGTGAAGGCCTTCGTCGTGCTGCGCCCGGAGGCGCAGCCCTCCGAGGCCCTCGCCCGCGAGCTGCAGGAGTTCGTCAAGAACGGCATCGCGCCCTACAAGTACCCCCGCCTGATCGAGTTCGTGGCCGAGCTGCCGCGCACCGAGACGGGCAAGCTGCAGCGCTTCCGGCTGCGTCAGGACAAGGCATGAGCACGGCACTGACACGAAAGGCCCGCCCCCCCATGGACACGAGCACGATGCAATTTCTGCAGCCGAAAGACTGGCCGCAGCCGACCGGCTACGCCAACGGCGTCGTCGCCCGGGGCCGCCTAGTCTTCACCGCCGGCCATGTGGGCTGGGACGAGCGCTCCCATTTCCACAGCTCGCGCCTGGCCGACCAGGCGCGACAGGCCCTCAAGAACATCGTCACCGTCCTGGCCGAGGCCGGGGCGAAGCCCGAGCACATCGTCCGCCTCACCTGGTACATCACCGACAAGAACGAGTACATGTCCCAGCAGAAGGAGCTGGGCGAGATCTACCGGGAGATTATCGGCAACCACTACCCGGCCATGGCCGTCGTGCAGGTATGCGGCCTGGTGGAGGACGCGGCGAAGGTGGAGATCGAGGCGACGGCGGTGGTGCCGGAGTAAGGGGCCTTCGATGGGTTCGACTTTTTT
>CAYZLI010000084.1:13474-15723 GCA_964479195.1 uncultured Rhodocyclaceae bacterium | reverse complement strand
TATCCGCACCTGCTTGCCCCCCTCGACCTGGGCTTCACCACCCTCAAGAACCGCGTCCTCATGGGCTCCATGCACACGGGGCTGGAGGAGACGCCCGATGGCTACCGCCGCATGGCCGCCTTCTACGCCGAGCGGGCCCGGGGCGGGGCCGGACTCATCGTCACCGGCGGCTTCGCCCCCAACCTCGCCGGGCGCGGCTTCCCCACCGCCTCCCAGCTCTCCTTCCCCTGGCAGGTGGGCAAGCACCGGCTGATCGCCGAGGCAGTGCACGGGGCGGGCGGGAAAATCTGCCTGCAGATCCTGCACACGGGCCGCTACGCCTACCATCCCCTGGCGGTGGCGCCCTCGAATCTCAAGGCGCCCATCAGCCCGTTCCGGCCGCGGGCGCTCACCCGCTGGGGCGTGCGCAAGACCATCGCCGATTATGCCCGCTGCGCCCGCCTGGCGCAGAAGGCCGGCTACGACGGCGTCGAGATCATGGGCTCGGAGGGCTATCTCATCAACCAGTTCGTCGCGCCCAAGACCAACCTGCGCGATGACGAATGGGGCGGCAGCTTCGCGAACCGCATCCGCTTTCCCGTGGAGATCGTGCGCCGCACGCGGGAGAAGGTCGGCCCGGAGTTCATCATCATCTACCGCCTGTCCATGCTCGACCTGGTGGAGGGGGGCAGCACCTGGGAGGAGGTCGTGGCCCTCGCCCAGGCCATCGAGGCGGCGGGGGCGACGCTCATCAACACCGGCATCGGCTGGCACGAGGCGCGCATCCCGACCATCGCCACCATGGTGCCGCGCGCGGCCTTCACCTGGGTGACGCGGCGCATGAAGGGCGAGGTGGGCATCCCCCTGATCACCACCAACCGCATCAACACGCCGGAGGTGGCTGAAGCGGTGCTCTCGCGCGGCGACGCCGACATGGTGTCCATGGCGCGGCCCTTCCTCGCCGACCCGGAGTTCGTGAACAAGGCGGCGGCGGGGCGCGCCGACGAGATCAATACCTGCATCGCCTGCAACCAGGCCTGCCTCGATCACATCTTCGCGCAGAAGCTGTGCTCCTGCCTGGTCAACCCGCGCGCCTGCCGCGAGACCGAGTTCGTCATCGCCAAGACCGCCGCGGCGAAGAAGGTGGCGGTGGTGGGCGCCGGCCCGGCCGGCCTCGCCTACGCCTGCACCGCCGCCGAGCGCGGCCACGACGTGACGCTGTTCGAGACGGCCGGCGAGATCGGCGGCCAGTTCAATCTCGCGCGGCGCATTCCCGGCAAGGAGGAGTTCGCCGAGACCCTGCGCTATTTCCGCCGCCGCCTCGACCAGGCCGGCGTCAAGCTGCGGCTCAATCACCGCGCGACAGGCCCCGAACTCGCCGCCGACGGCTTCGACCACGTGGCGCTGGCCACCGGCGTCGTCCCGCGCACGCCGGACATTCCCGGCATCGACCATCCCAAGGTGGCGCGCTACCGGGACGTCATCGAGGGCCGGCGCGCGGCGGGCCGCCGCGTGGCTATCCTCGGCGCCGGCGGCATCGGCTTCGACGTGGCGGAACTGTTGAGCACCCCCTGGCCGCCGCTTTGCGGCGGCCTCCCCCCGAGGGGGTCAGGGAAACTTGGGGCGGCCCGGCGTTTCCCTGAGAGCCACGGGGCGAATGGCGCCGATGCGCTGGAGCATTTCCAGCGGGAGTGGGGCATCGATCCCGGCTACGGCGAGCGGGGCGCCGTCAAGGCGCCGACCGACTGCGCGGCACCCCGGCAGATCTGGCTCCTGCAGCGCAAGACCGACAAGGTGGGCGACGGCCTGGCGAAGACCACCGGCTGGATCCGCCGCACGCTGCTCAAGCGGCGCGACGTGCAGATGCTGGCGGGCGTGGCCTACGAGAAGATCGACGACGCCGGCCTGCACCTCAAGCTGGGCGACGAGGCGAAAGTCCTGGACGTGGATACCGTGGTCCTTTGCGCCGGCCAGGAGCCGCGGCGCGAGCTGCTGGCCGAGTTGCAGGCGGCGGGCGTGCCGACGACGCTGATCGGCGGCGCGGACGTGGCGGCGGAACTGGACGCCAAGCGCGCCATCGAGCAGGGCACGCGCGAAGCGGCGGCGCTGTAGGATGCGGCGGGTAGGGCGCAATAAGCCTGTCCTGAGCCTGGCGAAGGGCCTGTCCTGAGCCTGGCGAAGGGCGCAGCGCATTGCGCCGGATGGTTCGGCGCATTACGCCGCTGCGCGGCTAATGCGCCCTACGGGGCTACCAGGGTCTACCGGGGTTA
>CAYZLI010000084.1:3118-13374 GCA_964479195.1 uncultured Rhodocyclaceae bacterium | reverse complement strand
TACGCCGCTGCGCGGCTAATGCGCCCTACGGGGCTACCAGGGTCTACCGGGGTTACTGCCCCTCGCCGAGCGGAAACACCAGGCAGGTCGTCGTGCCGTGGGCGTAGAGCTTGCCCGCCGCGTCCACCAGCCTTCCTTCGGCCGTGGCGATGCGCCGGCCCGGCTGGATGATGCGGCCCTCGGCGCGCACCGGGCCGGTGGCTTCCAGCAGCGGGCGCACGTAGTTGATCTTGATCTCCACCGTTGTGTAGCCGATGCCGGCCGCCAGGGTCGTGTGCACGGCGCAGGCCATGCAGGAATCGAGCAGGGTGGCGGTATAGCCCCCATGCACCGAGCCGAGGGGATTGAGGTAGTCCCGTCGCGGGCTGCCCTGGAAGACGGCGCGGCCTTCCGCCACCTCGATCAGCGCGAAATCCAGCGCTTGGGCGATGGGCGGGTAGGGGTGCTCCCCGCGCAGCATGCCCCGCAGCAGCTCCAGTCCGGACAGGCGGGCCAGGGTCTGCGGCGCCACCAGGCCGGGGCCGGCCTGGCTGCGGCGTGCCGCCTCCAGGGCTTCCATCCATTCTTTCTTCATCACGACCTCCCGCTGGCGCCTTGCCCTTCAGCGAGGAAGGCCACGGCCTCGCGCACCACCGCATCGTCGCGCAGGATGCGCCGGTGGCCCAGCCCCGTGGTGGCGATGAGCCGCGCGCCGGGCCAGGCGCGGGCGTAGCGCTCGCCGGCCGCCAGCGGCACGTCCCGGTCATCGGCATCGTGGATGACGAGGGCCGGCGCCCGCAGCGTGGGCGCCACCTGCTCGATCTCGAAATCCTGCCAGCGGATGCCCAGGCGGGATTCGATGCCCGCCTGCATCAGGCTGCGCACCCGCTCGGGCAGGCGCAGCAGCCGGGCGAAGTGGCGCGAGGCCTCGATCATGCTGGCCGGCGGCGCGATGAGCACGACGCGGTCGATGGCCGCGCCCGCGTTCAGCACGTAGCTCGTCACCGGGCCGCCGAAGGAATGGGTGATGGCCCCGGCGAGCGGCCCGTGCCGGCGCACGATGGCCTCCACCGCATAGGCGAAGTGGAAGAAGGTGGTCTCGCCGCGGCCGCTCATGCCGTGGCCCGGCGCATCGAAGGCGATGACGCTGTAGCCCGCTTCGAGGAGCGGGCGCACGAAGGCGCGCATCTGGGCGCCGCGCCCGCCCCAGCCGTGCACCAGCAGCACCCGCGGCGCCGTCGCGTCGCCCCAGCGCCAGGTGACCAGGCGGCCGGTGGGAAAGGGGATGAGCAGGCGCTCGGCTTCATCGAGCAGGGCCAGCTCCTCGCGGCTGTGGGGGTGGCGCGGCGGCGTGAGGAAGAGCCGCGTGGCGCGCCGACTCGCCGTCCGCGGCGCCAGGGCGCCGAGCAGGCGGAAGGTGAGGCGATGGCGCAGCAGGCCGAGGGCGGCACGCGCCGTCGCGCCGAAGCGGGAGGGCAGCAAGGCGGTGGTCATGATTGCTTCTCCTTTCCACGCCGCCGGGGCGGCGCATGATCGCGCACCAGGCGCTCGAAGGCGGCCAGCGCCCGCGCGTCGGTCTGCTTGTCGCGGAACAGCCGGCGGTTCTGCTGGGCCACCAGGGCGATGCCGACCAGCTCGAAGACGAACTGCTCCGCGTCCAGGTCCGCCCGCAGTTCGCCGGTCTCCACGGCCAGTTGCACGGCGCGGGCGAGGCTGCCCCGCCAGGCCGCCTGGCCCGCCGCCACGGCGTCGCGCACCGGGCCGGGCTGGTCGTCGAACTCGTTCACCGCGGCGATGAGCAGGCAGCCGCCCGGCAGGTCGAGCGTTTGCGTCCAGCCCAGCCAGTTGCGGAAGATCGCCCGCAGCCGGGCGAGGCCGCGTCCTTCCTTGAAGGCCGGGCGCAGCACCACGTCCACGAAGCGCGCCTCGGACTCGCGGAGCACGGCGAGCTGCATGTCCTCCTTGGAGCCGAAGTGGGCGAACAGCCCGCTCTTGGACATGCCCGTGCGCTCGGCCAGGGCGCCGATGCTCAGGCCGCCGATGCCGATGCGGCTCGCCATCGCCAGGGCCTCGTCGAGGATGGCCTGCCGGGTTTCTTCACCTTTGCCCATGCCTCTTTATAGCACGAACGTTCGTTTTGGCAAAGGCCGATAAATGGCCGGTGGAATCGGGCCCGGACAGGCGCGAGGCGTGCTGCGCCAGGAATATTTCGGCGCCGCGGAAACCTCATGCGCCGCGGAAAATCTATAGCACAGGATGTCCGCAAGTCTGTCGACGGAGGTGCATCATGACCCTAACAAGCCTGCCCAAGATGTTCCTGTCCGAAACCGAAGGCTGGTCCGACATTGCCCGCATCCATCCTTCGGTGGCGAAGCTCCTGTTTTCGCTCGTCGTGCCCATGTCGCTGATCCCGCCCCTCATGCATGCCTACGCGCAGCGGGTCTATCCGGGGGTGGTGGCACCGCTCGTCGAGCCGCCCTTGACGGTCGCCGAACTGGTGCTGGTGGGCGGCGCCTTTTTCGTCATCGAGCTCGCCACGGTGGCGCTGATGGCGGTGTACATCCAGCGCCTGGGGGAGTCCGTCGATGTCCGTCCGGACTACGGGGAGGCCTACACGCTCGCCGCGATCGCGCCCACGCCCCTGTGGCTGGCCGCCCTGGCGTTGTTCATTCCCAGCCTGTGGGCCAATGTGCTGATCCTCGCCGCCGCCTGGGTCGGCTCCGTGGCCCTGATCCGGCACGGGGTGCGCCCCCTGTTCCGGCTGGACGATGAAACCAAGGCGCACCGCTTGGCCAACGCCGTGACCCTGGCCGGGGTGGGCGTCTGGCTGGGGCTGATGGCCGTCTTGATGATGCTGCTCGGGATGCTGATCGGCTGGCGGTGAGCGAAGGAGAAGCCGCCTTGCCAAAGAACCATTAAAAGACTATATTTGGTCCGATCCGACCACGGGCAAAGGACCATGCGTTACTCCTCACAGATCAAACCGATTAGCTATCTCAAGGCCAACGCCGCCGAGGTCTTGCAGCAATTGACGGAACGGCAGGAGCCGCTGTTGATCACCCAGAATGGGGAGGTCAAGGCCGTGATCCAGGACGTCGCTTCCTGGGAGGAAACGCAGCAGACGCTGGCTTTGCTCAAGGTATTGGCGTTGGGCAACCGCGAGATCGAGGAAGGCAGGATCAAGTCCGTTGCCGATGTGGTGAAGCGGCTCCGCGCGAAGAAGGCCGGCGCCTGATGCGCCACCAGGTCCTGCTGACCGAAGGCGCCGAACGGGACCTCGAAGATATTTACGACTACATCGCCGAGACCGACTCGCCCGACAAGGCGGACCACGTGCTGGACCGCTTGCTCGAAGCGGCCGAAAGTCTGGCCGCGTTTCCGGAGCGTGGCTCCCACCCCAAGGAACTGCTGGCGCTGGGTATCCGCGAATATCGCCAGACCCCCTTCAAACCCTATCGCGTCATCTACCGGGTGATCGGGAACCAGGTGTTCATTTACCTGATCGCCGACGGCCGGCGCGACATGCAAGCGCTGCTGTCGCGCCGACTTCTCGGCGCTTGACGACCCGATCAACTCTTCGGCGTCCCGATCAGAGTTAAGGCCGGCGGACCGGCTGCCAGATGACCGCCATGACCCCCAGCCCGGTGGTGAAGGCCTTGGCGTAATTGCCGCCGACCGACACGCGCTTGCCGCCGCCGGGCAGGGCGGTGAGGACCAGCTCCGTCAGCTCGTCCTCCGTCAGGCGGGTGGCCCCCTCCGCGTGCCACACTTTCACGCCGCCGCAGGCGTCGCGGTCGATCAGCAGCGTCTTGTCCGATTGGGCGCCCGGCACGGCGATGGTGATGCCGGCCTGGGTCACGTAGGCCCGGGCCGGGCCGGCGGCGGTGTCCAGGGTTTCCCCGCCTTCGGGCCTCGCGGCGGCTTCCAGGGCGAGGACCTGCTCCTCGGGCAGGTTGGTCTCCCCCTCCGTGTGCCAGACCTTGAACCGGCCGTTCGGCTCCAACTGGATCAGCAGCGTGGTGTCGGCGGCCTGGGCCGAGAATGCCGCCAGGGCGGCGGCGAGGGTGGCGATAGTCCTGATAAGTCCCATGGAGCAGTGGTAGGAGCGCGGCCCGTCGCCGCGCCTGGCCTATTTCATGTAGTCCGTCACGTTTTCCCAGCGGCCGTTGCGGATCTGGGTCACCCGGGCGCTGCGGTTGCCCAGGTGGTCGGAGCCGGTGAACGTGTAGTTCGGGCTGCCGAAGAAGTCGCGGCTGCGGTTGACCTGCTCCAGGGCGCCGGCGAAGCCCTCGGCGGTGAGGTTGGCGCCGGCCTTCTGCGCCGCCATGACGAAGAGGTCGGCGGAAACGTAGGCGAGCACCGACCAGGTGGTGGGGTCGGTATTGTAGCGTTTCTTGTACTCGGCCACCCAGGCGGCGAGCTGCTTGTTGGCGCCCTCGGGGTAGGGTTCCGGCGTCAGGCTCACGGCGTAAAGGCCTTCCATCGCCTTGCCGCCCAGCTTGTGGATCTGCGCCGTGTAGCCGGCGGGGGTGGCCATCATGGGCACCATCCAGCCGATCTTGCGCGCCGCGCCCACGGCGCCCAGGGTCTCGCGCACCACCGTGCCCAGCACCACGAAGTCGCAGTCGGCCGACTTCAGCTTGGCGATCTGGGAGGAGAAGTCCGTGGCGCCGCGCTTGTAGCTCGCCTTCTCGCACATGGGCAGGCTGAGTTCCTTCAGCGCCGCCTCCACCCCGCGCAGCACGTCGTAGCCGTAGTCGTCGTCCTGGTAGAGGACGCCCACCTTCTTGAAGCCGTTCGCCTGGATCAGGTACTTGGCGCCGATGGGCGTGGTGATAGAGTAGGGCGTGTGCAGGCCGAACTTCAGCTTGTGCAGCGGCTCGTAGGTGGGCGGGATGGGCGCGGCGGGGAAGAGGTGCAGCACGCCCTTCTCCAGGGTGTTCGGCATGGTCGCCATCACCACGGCCGAGCCCAGGTTGTTGATCATGGCGAAGACCTGGTCCTTCTGCAGCATCTTCTGCATGGCCAGCACGCCCTTCTTCGGGTCGTAGCCGGAATCCTCGACGACGAACTTGATCTTGCGGCCGTGGATGCCGCCCTTGGCGTTCTCCTCGTCGAAGCGCATCTGGGCGCCGTTGCGGAAATGGGTGCCGAGCAGGGTGAGCGGCCCGGACAGGTCCTGGATGCTGCCGACGACGATCTCGTTCTTCGATACGCCCTGGGTGGCGCCGGCGGCCGCCGGGACGAGCGCGGCGGCCAAAGCCAGGGTTGCGGCGGCGATGCGGATAGCCTTCATGGTCATCTCCTCTCCTCGTTGTTACTGCTGGCGGTACATGCCCTCGATCAGCTCCTTGTACTTCTCGTTGATCAGCTTGCGCTTGAGCTTCATGGTCGGCGTGAGTTCTTCGTCCTCCGCCGTCAGCTTGTGCTCGATCAGGCGGAACTTCTTGATCTGCTCGACGCGGGCGAAGTGCCCATTCACGCCGTCGATCTCGCCCTGGATCAGCTCCAGTATCCGGGGCGCCCGGCACAGGCTGCGGAAGTCCGTGAACGGGATGTCGTGGTCCTGGGCGAATTTCTCCACATTATCATGGTCGATCATGACGAGGCATGTCAAATAGGCGCGCCGGTCGCCGATGACCACGGCATCGGTGATGTAGGGCGAGAATTTCAGCTCGTTCTCGAGTTCCGAGGGCGTGACGTTCTTGCCGCCGGCCGTGATGATGATGTCCTTCATGCGGTCGGTGATGCGCAAATGCCCGTCGGCGTCCACCGTGCCCACGTCGCCCGTGTGCAGCCAGCCCTCGCGCAGGGCCTCGGCGGTCTGCTCCGGCAGGTTGAGGTAGCCCAGGAAGACGTGCTCGCCGCGGGCGAGGACCTCGCCCTGCGCGGACAGCCGCATCTCGCCGTAGGGCACCACGGGGCCGACCGTGCCCGGCTTCTCCCGCCCCGGCCGGTTGGCGGCGATGAGGCCCGTGGACTCCGTCTGGCCGTAGGCCTCGATCATGTCCAGGCCCAGGGCCATGTACCAGCGCACCAGTTGCGGCGAGATGGGCGCCGCGCCGGACACCAGCAGGCGCGCCCGATGCACGCCGATCGCCTTGCGGATATTGGCGAGCACCAGGGTGCGCGCCAGCCAGACCAGGGCGGACAGCAATGCGGGGACGGGCTTGCGGGCGATGCGCAGGTCGGCCACCCGCTCGCCCAGGCCGATGGCCCGGCGGTAGGCCCACTGCTCCAGGGGCGTGGCGTCCTTCAGGCGGAGCATCACCGCCGAATAGAACTTCTCCCACACCCGCGGCACGGCGACGAAGACGGTGGGCGCGATCTCGCGCACGTTCTCCGGCACCGTCTCCGGGTTTTCCACGAAATTGAGCCGCGTGCCGGTGTACAGGGAGAGGTACTCGCCGAAGACCCGCTCCGCCACGTGGCACAGGGGCAGGAAGCACATGCGCTCGTCCGCTTCGCCCTGGTCCAGGATCGGCGCGATGTGGCGCACCGTGTGCAGGATGTTGCGGTGGGAGAGCATCGCCCCCTTGGGCTTGCCGGTGGTGCCCGAGGTGTAGACCAGGATCGCCAGGTCTTCGGGCCGGCGCGCCCGGGTGCGCTGCTCCCACACCTCGGCGTGCTCCCGCGCGTAGGCGGCGCCCAGCCGGCGCAGCGCCTCCAGGCTCAGCACCATGGGGTCGGCGAAATGCTGCAGGCCTTCCATGTCGAAGGCGACGATCTTCTTCAGCAGCGGCAGCCGCGCCCGCACTTCGAGCACCTTATCGAGCTGCTCCTCGTCCTCAACGAAGACGAAGGCGGACGCGGAATCGGCCAGCAGGTATTCCACCTGGGCCGGCGCGTCCGTCGGGTAAATGCCGGCGCACACGCCGCCCGCGCCGAGGATGGCGAGGTCCGCATAGACCCATTCGCGCCGCGTGTTGGAGAGCACGGAAGCCGTGTCGCCTACGCCGAAGCCCAGGCTCGCCAGCCCCAGGCCGATGTCGCCGGCGATCCCGCCCAGCTCGCGCCAGGTGGTGGCGCGCCAGACGCCCAGCTCCTTCTGGCGCAGGGCGACTTTGTCCCCGCGCTGCGCGACGGCGTCCCGGAACAGGGTGGGAATGGTGGGTCCGGCTTCCGCGTTCATCGCCATGTCTTCTTCCGCTTCCAGCGCCGCTCGCCGCGCACGCCCGTCTGCTTCACGCCGAGATAGAACTCGCGGATGTCCTCCTTCTGCATGAGGCGCGCGCAACTGTCTTCCATGACGATGCGGCCCACTTCCAGCACGTAGCCGTAGTCCGCCGTCTCCAGGGCGATATGGGCGTTCTGTTCCACCAGCAGCATGCTGGTGCCCTGCTCCCGGTTGATGCGCCGGATGATGGCGAAGATCTCCTTCACCAGCTTGGGCGACAGGCCCAGGCTGGGCTCGTCCAGCAGCAGGAGCCGGGGCCGCGCCATGAGGGCGCGGGCGATGGCCAGCATCTGCTGCTGGCCGCCGGAGAGCTGGCCCGCCTCCTGCATGGCCCGTTCCTTGAGCACCGGGAAGTAGTCGTACCCCCGCTCCAGGTCGGCGGCGATTCCCTGCCGGTCGGTGCGCGTGTAGGCGCCCATCATCAGGTTGTCGCGCACGCTGAGCAGCGGAAAGACCTCGCGGCCCTCGGGCACGTGGGCGATGCCCCGGCGCACGATGCGGTCGGGCCGCTCGCGCTGGATTTCCGCGCCATCGAAGTGGATGGCTCCCTTGGTCGGATCGAGGATGCCGGAGATGGTCTTGAGGATGGTGGTCTTGCCGGCGCCGTTGGCGCCCAGCACGGTGACGATCCGGCCGCGCGGCACGGCCAGCGAGACGCCGCGGATGGCCGTCACCGGGCCATAGCTGGCCTCGATGTTGCTGAGCCGGAGGATGGCGTCGTCGTTCATTTCACATCCCGGCGCTCTTGTCGTCCCCGCGAAAGCGGGGACCCAGCGGCTCTATGGGACGACACTGGATTCCCGCTTCCGCGGGAATGACAACTCCGTGGGGCCGCTGTCTCCTCATGTTCATGCGGCCTCCGTGCCGATGTAGGCCTCGATGACTTCCGGGTGGTTCTGCACCTCCGTCGGCGTGCCCTCGGCGATGACGCGGCCGTAGTTGAGGGCCAGCACGCGATCGGACACCCGCGCCACCAGGTTCATGTCGTGCTCCACCACGAGTACGGTAACACCCAGGGTCTCCCGGATGTCCTGGATCCAGAAGGCCATGTCGTCGGTTTCCTCGGTGTTCAGGCCCGAGGAGGGTTCGTCCAGCAGCAGCAGTTTCGGTTCCGTGGCGAGCGCCCGGCCCAACTCCACCACCTTGCGCACGCCGTAGGGCAGGCCCGCCACCAGGCTGTCCCGGTGGGCGGCGAGGCCGAGCAGATCGATCACCCGCTCCACCGCCTCCCGGTGCGCCAGCTCCGCGCGGCGCGCCCGCGGCAGGAAGAGCAGTTCCTCCCACAGGCGGGTGCCGCGGTGGCCGTGGCGGCCGATCAGGAGGTTCTGCAGCACCGTGGCGTGCTCGAAGAGCTCGATGTTCTGGAAGGTGCGGGCCAGCCCCAAGCGCGCCAGGCCGTGGGGCGGCACCCGGCTGAGGTCCTCGCCCCGGTAGAAGAGGCGCCCCTGGCTCAAGGGGTAGATGAGGCTGATCAGGTTGAAGATGGTGGTCTTGCCGGCGCCGTTGGGGCCGATGATGGTGTAAACCTCGCCCTCCTGCACGGCGAAGGAGACGTCGTCCACGGCCCTGATGCCGCCGAAGTGGATGGAGATGTGCTCGGCGCGGAACAGGCTCATCGGTACCGCTCCGATTTCATGTAGGTCTTCTGCCGCTTGAAGGTGGCCTTCTTGTAGAGCGGGAAGGTCTGGAAGAACAGGCGCAGCTTCACCCAGCGGCCGTAGATGCCCAGGGGCTCGAAGATGAGCGTCAGCACCAGGATCAGGCCGAACAGGGTGGGCTCCAGGCCGGTCTGCTGGGCGAGGTGCTCGGGCAGGTAGTCCTTGCCGATGACGATGGCCTGGGGCAGGGCGATCATGAAGATGGCGCCGAAGATGGCGCCGTGGAAGGAGCCCAGCCCGCCGATGAAGATCATCATCACCAGCTCGATGGACAGGACGATGTTGAACTGCTCCGGACTGATGAACTGGATCTTGTGGGCGTACAGGGCGCCCGCCAGGCCGGTGACGGCCGCCGAGAGGACGAAGGCGACGGTCTTGTACTTGGCGAGATGGATGCCCATGCTCTGGGCCGAGACCTCCGAGTCGCGGATGGCGATGAGGGCCCGCCCCGTGGGCGCGCGCATGAGGTTCAGCATGGCGAGCGTCACCGCCGCCAGCAGGGCGAGGCTGAGGTAGTAGAACTGCCACTCCTCGGCCAGCGGCCGGCCGAAGAGCTGCACCGCCGACAGGGACATGCCCGAGTTGCCGTTGGTCACCGACTCCCAGCGCGTCACCGCCTCCTGCACGATGAAGCCGAAGGCCAGCGTGGCGATGGCGAGGTAGATGCCCGTCAGGCGCAGGGCGGGCAGGCCGATGGCGAGCCCGGCCAGTCCCGCCAGCACGGCGGCGGCGGCGAGCGAGACGGCGAAGGGCAGGCCCTTGGCCTGCAGCACCGCCTCCGTGTAGGCGCCCACGGCGAGAAAGGCGGCGTGGCCCAGGGACACCTGGCCCGTGTAGCCGGTGAGCAGCATGAGGCCCACGCCGATGAGGGCGTAGATGCAGATGAAGCTCAACTGGGAGAGGTAATACTCCGGCAGCAGCCAGGGCGCGGCGAGCAGCGCCAGCAGGAGCGCGCCGTACCAGAACACTTGGCCGCCGTGCTTGAAGAGGCGGATGTCCTGCGCGTAGCTGGTCTTGAAGATGAAGCGCATCAGACCCTCTTCCTCACCTTCTCGCCGAACAGGCCCGAGGGCCTCACCATCAGCACCAGCAGCACCACGATGTAGGCGGCCACGTCCTTGAAGCCCTCCGGCAGGTAGAAGCCGGCCAGGGACTCCACCAGGCCGAGGATGAGCCCGCCGGCGATGGCGCCGGGAATGCTGCCGAAGCCGCCGATCACCGCCGCCGGGAAGGCCTTCAGGCCGATGAAGCCCATGTTCATGTGGATGAAGGTGATGGGGGCGAGGAGGATGCCGGCCGCCGCCGCCACCGCCGCCGAGAGGGCCCAGATCAGCGCGTTGATACGCGCCACCGGGATGCCCATGTAGTAGGCGGCGAGCTGGTTCTGGGAGGCGGCCTGCATGGCCACGCCGACCCGCGTGTAGCGGAAGAAGACGTAGAGC
>CAYZLI010000084.1:0-3018 GCA_964479195.1 uncultured Rhodocyclaceae bacterium | reverse complement strand
AGGGCGCAGAAGGCGCCCAGCATCATCAGCTCGCCCTGGGCGAAATTGACCGTCTCGGTGGCCTTGTAGATGAGGACGAAGCCCAGGGCAATCAGGGCGTAGACGCAGCCCATGGCGATGCCGCTGACCACGAGCTGGAGTAGGTCAATCATGCCGCCTCGTTGCTCCCTGCGCCGATGTTGTTCTCATTATCGCCCGAAACCAGCCAAGCCTATTTCCAGTGTCAAGCAAGCGGTTGCTTTGTGTATGACCACGGGCTAGACTGGGCTCATCATAGCGGAGGCCGCCATGGACACCAAACATCCCCCCCTGCTCGCCACCCACGAGGTGACCAACCAGCCGCGGCCCCTGGAGGACTACAACCTCTACGCCCGCAACCTCGCCCTGCAGGAGGCCGTGGCCCGGGAAGGGGCCGCCTGGGCCCACGCGGGGCTCATGCAGCGCGGCGCCGAGATCGGCAGCGCCGGGTGGATCGAGAACGGGCGGCTGGCCAACGAGAACCCGCCCAGGCCGCGGCTCTTCGACCGCTACGGCCACCGCCGCGACGAGGTGGAGTTCCATCCCTCCTGGCACGAGTGCCTGGCCTACCTCAAGCGCCACGGCGCCGCCGGCGGGCCCTGGGCCGATCCCCGGCCCGGCGCCCACGTGGCCCGCGCCGCCCTCTACCTCCTGTTCGGCGAGATCGAGGCGGGGTCGCTGTGTCCCACCACCATGACCTATGGTGCGGTGCCGGTGATCCGGCGCGAGGAGGCCGTGGCCCGGGACTGGCTGCCCCTGCTGCTCTCGCCCGAGTACGACCGGCGCTTCGTCCCGGCGGCGCAAAAGCGCGGTGCCCTGGTGGGCATGGGGCTCACGGAAAAGCAGGGCGGCTCCGACGTGCGGGCGAATACCACGAGAGCCGAACCGGTCGGCTCTGCCACGCGGGCCGAGTCCCTGGGCGGCGGCGAATACCGCCTGGTCGGCCACAAGTGGTTCCTCTCCGCCCCCATGTGCGACGCCTTCCTCGTCACCGCCCAGGCGCCCAAGGGCCTGTCCTGCTTCTTCGTGCCCCGCTTCACGCCGGACGGGCGGCCGAACGAGATCCGCCTCCAGCGCCTGAAGGACAAGCTGGGGGATCGCTCCAATGCCGGCTCGGAGGCCGAGTTCTGCGGCGCCTGGGGGCGGCTCCTGGGCGAGGAAGGGCGCGGCATCCCCACGGTGCTGGAGATGGGGGTCTATACCCGGCTCGACTGCGCCCTCGGCACGGCCGCCCTGATGCGCCAGGCCCTCTCCCAGGCCCTGCACCATGCCAGCGGCCGCGCTGCCTTCGGCAAGCTGCTGCGCCAGCAGCCCCTGATGATGAACGTGCTGGCCGACCTGGCCCTGGAATCCGAGGCGGCCACCGCCCTCGCCCTGCGCCTGGCGCGGGCCTTCGACACCCAGGAGGACGAAGCTGCGAGCCTGCTGCGGCGTATCCTGACGCCAGCGGCCAAGTACTGGGTGTGCAAGCGCGGGCCGGCCCTGGTGGCGGAAGCGATGGAGGTCCATGGCGGCAACGGCTATGTGGAGGAAGGCCCCATGCCGCGGCTTTTCCGCCAGAGCCCGCTCAATTCCATCTGGGAGGGTTCGGGCAACGTCATGTGCCTGGACGTGCTGCGCGCCATGGCCAGGCACCCGCGGAGCGTGGCGGTGCTCACGGCCGAGATCGAACCGGCCCTGGGTATGAACGCCGCCTTCGACCGCTTCGTCGCCCGCCTGCAGAAGGAGCTCCAGGACATGGACGGCATCGAGTCCCGGGCGCGGCGGCTCACCCAGGACCTGGCCCTCGCGGTGCAAGCGGCGCTGCTTCTGCGCTTCGCCCCCGAGCCCGTGGCGAAGGCCTTCTGCCGCAGCCGGCTCGGGGCCGAATGGGGCCATGCCTTCGGCACGCTGCCCAAGGACACGGACTTCGAGGCCATCCTGAATCGCGCCTGGCCGGCTTAAGTTTTCCCCGCCCCGTCCGAAAAGGACGGGAGGGAGAAAAAACCATGTCTCGTGCTCGCACACCCGCAAGACCGGCCGCCGCAGGGGGAAACGCCACCGACGAAGGCAACCGGCGCGCCGAGCTGGTCCGCGCCGCCGGCCGCCTGTTCCTGGAAAAGGGCTACGACGGGACCACCATCCGCGACATCGCCGACGCCGTGGGCATGCGCTCGGGCAGCCCCTTCTACCACTTCAAGAGCAAGCAGGACATGCTGCGGGCGGTGATGGTGGAGGGCCTGCAGGCCGCCCTGGCGGCCCAGGAGGCGGCCACCGCCGGGCTGCGCCGCCCGGAGGAGCGCTTCCGCGCCCTGGTGCGCAGCCACCTGCACAACATCGTCGAGGCCCACTGCGAGTTTCCCGTGCTGATCCACGAATGGCGCTGCCTCTCCGAGGAATCCCGCGCCGAGGTGATCGCCGTCAAGGACCGCTACGAGGCGGCCTGGCAGACTACGCTGCGCGAGCTGAAGAAGGTCGGCCTGATCGGCGACGACAGCGGTGTGGCGCGCCTGCTCCTGTTCGGCGCCCTCAACTGGGTGGTACAGTGGTACCGGCCGGGCGGGGGACTCAACCTGGACCAGATCGCCGAGCGCGCCGCCGGCCTCTTCCTCCGCGCCGAGAAGACGCGAAAACGGTAATTCGCGTTTTGTCATTCCCGCGAAGGCGGGAATCCAGTGACTTTCCGAGCCACGCAACACCCATGCTCTTCGCCGCCTCCCTCCTCCTGCCCCTCCTGGCCGTCGCCTTCTGGCTCTTCTGGCGCCTGTCGCCCCAGCGCCCGGACCCGAAGCCCGTGCGGCTCTTCAACCTCGCCGTGATCCTGATCACCCTGGCAGCGGGCGGGGCGGTGGCCCTGGCCGTGCGGGACAGCATGGCCGGCTCGCCCGACCGGGCCTGGTGGCCGGTGGTGGCGGCCTTCTACACGGCGGTCGCCATTCCCCTCTGTCTCGCCCTGGGCGGCGGCCTGCGGCGGCTGATCTTCGGCGCCCGCACGCCGGCCAAGCCGCTGGAAGTGACGCG
>CAYZLI010000083.1:2231-15770 GCA_964479195.1 uncultured Rhodocyclaceae bacterium | reverse complement strand
ATCTTTCACCGTGTTTGAGACGAGAATCTCGCCGCCTTCGGCTGCGGCCGCCACCCGGAGAACAGTCGAAACGATTCGTGCGGGAGCGGCGCGATCACCAACACCAGGGCCGGTTCGTCGAAATATTCGGGGCCGCTGGCGGCCACGCCGACACCGACTGTGCCCACCCAGGCCACGCCGGGAAACCGACGGCGCAGTTCATCGAGGATCGCCTCGGCCGATTGCGCGTAGTAATCGGTCAGGTAACACCAGCCCCCTTTTTCGCCATCCGGCGCCATATGCTGGCGGCGGACGCCGGTCCCCCGCTGCGGCCAAAGCGGTCTATTCTGGAAGCTGGAATGCCCGACGTTGCCACAGCCGCGCCCATCCTAACAAAAGGAGCCCCCATGCCGAGTACCGTGACCCTGGCCGGAAACCCCGTAGAAGTAGCCGGCGACCTGCCGAAGAAAGGGCAGCATGCGCCCGCGTTCTCGCTTGTCGGCAAGGACCTGGCCGACGTGACGCTGGCCAGTTTTGCCGGCAAACGCAAGATCCTCAATATCTTTCCGAGCCTCGATACGGCGGTATGTGCGGCGTCGGTGCGCAAGTTCAACCAGATGGCAAGCGCTCTGTCCAATACGGTCGTGTTGTGCATCTCGGCCGACCTTCCGTTTGCCCAGAGCCGCTTCTGCGGTGCCGAAGGATTGAGCAACGTCATCACGCTGTCGGCCATGCGCGGGCGCGAATTCCTCGAAGCCTATGGCGTCGCCCTGAAAACCAGTCCGCTGGCCGGCGTCGCCGCCCGGGCGGTGGTTGTGCTCGATGAAACCGACACGGTCCTCCACAGCGAACTGGTCCCGGAGATCAAGCGCGAACCCGATTACGCCAGCGCATTGGCTGCACTCGGGTAGGACCCGCCGTGGAAGTGGCGGACAGTATCCGGAAGCTCGGCTTCCGCAAATGGTACGAACGCCAACTCATCGAAAGCCACGCCTGGCTCGTGAGCTGTTTCCTCGGCCTGATCCTGGTCGGCACGTCGATGGAACTGGCTGCGTTCCCCGGTGGGGTACCGCGCATATTGGGCAGCACGCTCATCGCGGGGATCGGCTGGCTGCTCGGCTGGGCGGCGTGGCGGCGCTATACCCGCATCCTGTTTCTCGCCGAGCGCCTCGGCAAGGGCGCCACCTGCCGCCAATGCGGCAAATACGCGGCCTTCGATGTGCTCGCGGCGGGGCCCGAGCGGCCCCCGCCCGGGGAAAACGAGATCGACCCTGCGGCGATCTGGCTCAAGGTGCGTTGCCGCAAGTGCGGACACCCATGGACGATCTGATTCAGCCGGCGCCGCTGAAACGGTAGCCGCCCTTGCCGCCGCTCTTGGCCACATACATCGCGTGATCGGCGGCCTTCAGCAATTCCTCGCGCGATGCGCCGTGGCCGGGATAGAGCGCGATGCCGATCGAGGTCCCGATTCTGATCTCGGCCATCCCGGCCCCCTTGAGCGTGCGGGGCTGGCCGAGGCGGCTCACGATCTTGCCGGCGATGGCGCCCACCATGGCCTCGCTGTCGATGTCCAGGAGCAGGACGACAAACTCGTCGCCGGCCAGCCGCGCCGCCACGTCGGTTTCGCGCACCGTTTCCCTGAGCTCCCTGGCCACGTGGACCAGCAGCTCGTCGCCGACGTCGTGGCCGTAGCTGTCGTTGATCTTCTTGAAGCCGTCCAGATCGAGAAACAGCAGGGCGAAACGCTGGCCTTTGGCAGCGGCCCGTTCCACCGCCTGTTCGATCTGGTCGTTGAGGTTGAGGCGGTTGGGCAGGCCGGTGAGCGGGTCGTGCAGCGCCAGATTGCGGATGCGTTCCTCGGCCTTCTTGCGCTCGGTGATGTCGATATAGCTGGTGACGAAGCCGCCGCTCGGAATCGCCGAGCCGCGAATCTCGAGCCACTGGCCGTTGGGCCGCGTGCGCTCGATCCGGTGCGCCTGGAAATTGCGGGCGCGAGCGATGATGGCGGCGATCTGTTGTTCGGGGTCGCCGGGGCCGTACTCGCCGCGGTAGACATTGAAGCGGACCAAGTCCTCGAAACGGGTGTCGTTCCTCTCGAACAGGGAGTCCGGAAAGTCGAGCAGTTGCTTCAACTGCTCGTTGCAGGCCGCCATCCGCAGGTCGGCGTCGAAGAGCGAAATGGCGCCGGGAAAATTGTCGATGATGGTTTTCATCACGTCGCGCTGGCGGGTGAGCTGCTCCTCGGTGAGCTTGCGCTCGGTGATGTCGGTGTACGTGGTGACGAATCCCGAGATTTCCCCGCCGAAGCTGAAGGGATAGCCCTCGACGAGGATGGTGCGCCCGCCCGTCTGGCTGCGTTCGAATCGGTGCGGCTTGAACTCGCGGGCGCGGGCGACGATGGCGCGCACCTGCTCCTCGGGGTCGCCGGGGCCGTATTCGCCACGCAAGGCATTGTGGCGGATGAAGTCCTCGAAGCGAGCGTAGCGGTAGACCATGCCCTGCGGGAAGTCGAGGATTTCGTGGAAGCGCCGGTTCCAGAGGAGCAGGCGCAGCTCCTGGTCGATGACGCTGACGCCCTGCGGCAGCGCATCGAGCAGGACCTGAAGCTGGGTGATGACTTTCTCGCGTTCGGCCTCGATGCGCTTCTCATGCGAGATGTCGTGGAAGGTGCCGGCAAAGCGCGGCGGGCCGTCGTCTTCGACCGGGGCGCCGCGCACGACGATGTGCGAGTGCTCGTTGTCGCCTGCCAGCCGGAGCTCGATGCGCAGCGCCAACTGCCGCGCGACCGCCTGCTTGAGCGCCGCCTGGAAGCGCTTGCGCTCGATCTTGGGCAGGACGTCGGCGAGCGACTGGCAGGCCTCGCGGGCCGTGCCGGAGATGGCGGCCAACAGGTCCAGCGACGGCTGCGGCTGGAACATCGACTTCAGTGCCGGGTCGTATTCCCAGTAGCCGACGCGCCCGATGCGCTGGGTCAATTCCAACTGGCGGCGCTCGAGGCAATCCTTGCAGTTTTCGGTCTTCACCTGTCCCTCCCAGGCTGAGCGGACGCGGCGGCGGCGGGTCAATGGCGCCGGCAGCCGCGAATCTGGCGCTAGCTTACACCGCAGTGGCGGCGGCGCCCAACGAGCAGGCTTTCTTTGACAGGTTTCCTTTCGGCAACTATCATGGTTTCCATACGCCAACCTTCGGAGCCCGCGATGCCCACGCCGAACCGAGACCCCGAGCACCTCGCCAAACTGCGCGACTACTACGCCGAGGCCCGGCGCATCCCCTCCCAGCAGCGCATCGCCGAACTGATCGGTTTTTCCAAGGCCGCGGCCCGCAAGCTCCTCGAGCGCCTCGAGGCACAAGGCTTTCTGGATCGCACCCCGGACGACGATGCCTGGGTGCCGGCCAAGCGCTTCTTCGAGCGCCCCCTGGCGCAGGCCAGCGTACCGGCCGGCGAGCCGGTGCTGGCGAACGACGTGAGCGGGGAGCCCTTCTACGTCGACGAGTACCTGATCGGTTCCCCCTCCCGCACGGCCCTCATCCCCGTGCGGGGGGACTCCATGATCGACGCCGGCATCCACGACGGCGACCTGGCCGTCGTCGATCGCGGCCTTTCCGCCCGGACGGGGGATTTCGTCATCGCCATCGTCGACAACGAATTCACCCTCAAGGAGCTTGCCAGCGAGCGCGGCAAGTTCATTCTCCGGCCCCATAACAAAGCCTACGCCGTGATCCGTCCCAAGGGCGCCCTGGAAATCTACGGGGTCATGGTCGGCCTCGTCCGGCGTTACCCGGCCGGCGCGGGCGGCGCGAAGCCCGGGGCGCGACGGGTCCACGCCTGATGTGGACCGAGGCCCTGACGCGGCCCGCCGATGCATCGACCGCCCCCTACCTCACACAGGTCACGTGGCCGGCGCCGGAGCCCGAAACGCAAGGAACCGCGCACTCGCGCCAGGCCGCCGTGGACCTGGCCGGGCGCATGCGGGCGATGTGGCGGTAAGGTGGATTGCGCATCTCGACATGGACGCCTTCTACGCGTCCGTGGAACTGCTGCGCTACCCGGAGCTGCGTGGGCTGCCGGTGGTCGTCGGCGGCGGGCGCGGCCACCAGCCGCTGCCCCAGCCCGATGGATCGCACCGCTTCGCACGGCTGCGCGACTATGTCGGCCGGGGCGTGATCACCACCGCGACCTATGAGGCCCGTGCCCTGGGCGTGCATTCCGGCATGGGGCTCATGAAGGCCGCGAAACTGGCGCCCGAGGCCGTGCTGCTGCCCACCGACTTCGACGAGTACAGGAAATTCTCGCGGCGCTTCAAGGCCGCCGTCGCCGAGGTGGCGCCGCTCATCGAAGATCGGGGCATCGACGAGATCCATATCGATCTCACGCAGGTGCCCGGGGCGCAGGAGGCAACCGCCGACGATCCGCATGCCGGCTTGCGCGCGCTGGCGCGGGAGATCAAGGCGCGGGTGCGGCAGGCCACGGGCCTCGGTTGCTCCATCGGCATCACACCCAACAAGCTGCTCTCGAAGCTGTGCTCGGACCTGGAGAAGCCCGACGGCCTGACGATCCTCACCCACGCCGACATCCCCGCGCGGATCTGGCCCCTGCCCGCCCGGCGCATCAACGGCGTCGGCCCGAAGGCCAGTGCGAAGCTGGAGGCCCTGGGCATCCGCACGATAGGCGAGCTTGCCGCGGCCGATCCACAGTGGCTGGTGGAGCAATTCGGCCCCCACTACGGCGCCTGGCTGTTCGATGCGGCCCATGGCCGCGACGAGCGGCCCGTCGTGACCTTCAGCGAGCCGAAATCCCTGAGCCGGGAAACCACGTTCGAACAGGATCTCCATCCGCGCCACGACCGCGAGGCGCTGGGAGCGATCTTCACGCGCCTGTGCGAGCGGCTGGCCGCCGACCTGCGGGCAAAGGGCTACCGGGCGAAGACCATCGGCGTGAAGCTGCGCTACGAAGACTTCAGGACGCTCACCCGCGAGGTCACCCTGGCGGAGCCGACCGACGAGGCCCCGGTGATCCGGCACAACGCCGGGCTCTGCCTGAAACGGGTGCCCCTGGATCGGCGCCTGCGCTTGCTGGGGGTACGGGCGGGCGCCTTGTGGAAGGCCGACGCCCTGCCCGTTCCATCCCCGCCGGTCGGCGCCGAGAAACCATCAAGCGCGGATACGCTGCCGCTGTTCGGCGAAGAGTCGGAAACAGGATGCCGGGATATGGCTCAGTAGCGGTTGCCGCCGCGACCGAAACCGCCGCCGCCACCGCCGCCTCGGCCACTGCCACCCCGGCCGCCGCCACCACCGCCACCGCCGCCACTGCGCCCTTCCTGCGGACGGGCTTCATTCACCGTCAGGCTGCGCCCCTCGATGTTCTTGCCGTTGAGCGCCGCCATGGCGGCCTGCGCCTCCTGATCGGAACCCATCTCGACGAAGCCGAAGCCCTTGGAGCGCCCGGAGTCGCGGTCCGTGATGACCTGCGCCGACGTCACCGTGCCATACGCGGCAAACATCTGCTCGAGGTCGTTCTTGCCAACGTTGTAGCCCAGATTGCCTACATAAAGCTTCTTGCCCAATGAAATTGCTCCAGGTAGTTGATGGGGAAACACACACTGCATGTTACACAATAGCAGGGACATCGAGCAGCATCGAGGATTTTTCGCGGCCCACGCAGGGAGGACGCTCTTACCTGCGATGGCTAGGGAGGCGGGCGAAAAACCGGCATAATGCCGGCATATGAATGCGCCAAGCCCCCGCAATAACGTGGCGTCTTCACGCCGCCTCGCCCTGCGCCTCGGCATCGTCCTGGTTGGCCTGCTCGGCGCGGCGGGCGCCCTGTGGTATGCGACGCGGCCGAAGCCCGTGGCCGTGGTCCTGGCCCAGGCCGGCCTGGGGCGCGTCGAGACCACCGTGGCCAATACCCGCGCCGGCTCCGTCGCCGCCTGCCGGCGCGCCAAGCTGGCGCCGCCCGCCGGCGGGCGCATCGAGCGCCTGAACGTGCGCGAGGGCGACCGGGTCCGGGCGGGCCAGGTGTTGCTCTCCTTGTGGGACGACGACCTCGCCGCCCGTGAGCGCGTCTCGCGCGAGCAACTGGCGACGGCGCGGGCGCGGGTGCGCGAAGTCTGCGAACTGGCCGAAGCGGCGGCGGCCGACGCCAGGCGGGCGCACGAGCTCAAGGCGAAGAACTTCATCTCCCAGGAGCGGGTCGAGCGCGCCGACTCGGAAGCGGCGGCGAAGCGGGCCGCCTGCGATTCCGCCCGCGCCCAGGTGAAGGAGGCCGAGGCGCGCATTTCCGCCTCCCGCGCCGACACCGACCGCACGGTGCTGCGCGCGCCCTTCCCCGGCATCGTCGCGGAGGTCAACGGCGAGGTGGGCGAATACCTCACGCCCTCGCCACCGGGCATCCCGACACTGCCGGCGGTGGACCTCATCGACGACTCCTGCCTCTACGTATCCGCCCCCATCGACGAGGTGGACGCCGCCCAACTGAAAGTCGGCATGGCCGGCCGCATCACCCTGGACGCCTACCGCGGCAAGCACTTCGCCGGCAAGCTGCGGCGCATCGCCCCCTATGTGCTGGCGGTGGAGAAGCAGGCGCGCACCGTCGAGGTGGAGGTGGAGTTCGACAATCCCGGCGAGGCGCGCCACCTGCTGGTGGGCTACAGCGCCGACATCGAAATCGTGGTGAACGCCCGGGAAAACGCTACGCGGATCCCGACGCCGGCCCTCATGCCGGGCAACCGGGTGCTGGTGCTGGCCGAGGGGACCAGGCTGGAGGAGCGCAGGATCGAGACCGGGCTTGCCAACTGGGAATTCACCGAGGTGAAGTCCGGGCTGAGCCCGGGCGAGCGCGTCGTCACCTCCCTGGAGCGCGAAGGCGTCAAGGCCGGCGCCCCGGCGGTGGAAGAAAAGAAGGGCGGGGCGCCCAAAGCGCCATGATCCGCCTCACCGGCATCGAGCGGACCTTCCTCGTCGGCGGCGAGGCGGTTCATGCCCTGCGCGGCGTCGATCTTTCCATCGTCCGCGGCGAGTACCTGTCCATCATGGGGCCGTCCGGCTCGGGCAAGTCCACCCTGCTCAACATCATCGGCCTGCTCGACCGGCCCAACGACGGCCGCTACGAGCTGGACGGGCGCGATGTCACGGCGCTTTTGGACGACGAAACGGCCCGGGTGCGGCGCGAGAAGATCGGCTTCGTCTTCCAGTTCTTCCACCTGGTGCCGCGGCTCACCGCCGAGCAGAACATCGAGCTGCCCATGGTATTGGCGGGCATCGATCCCGCCGAGCGCCGGCCCCGCCTGGACCGGCTGCTCGCCGCGTATGGGCTGGAGGAGCGGGCCCGGCATCGGCCCGACCAGCTCTCCGGCGGCCAGTGCCAGCGCGTGGCCATCGCGCGGGCCATGTCCATGGGCCCGACGGTGATCCTCGCCGACGAGCCGACGGGCAACCTGGACCGCCATACCGGCAAGGAGGTCATGGCCGTGCTGGAGCGCGTGCACCAGGACGGCGGCACGCTCGTCGTGGTCACCCACGACCCGGAGATCGGCGCCCGTTCGCGGCGGCGGCTGCGCATGGTGGACGGGGCGATCATCTCCGACGAGCGGAGCTAAGCCGTGCGCTTCGCTGATCTCCTCGACTTCGCCTGGCAGGTGGTGCGCGGCTACCGCTCCCGCACCCTGCTGATCCTGCTCGCCATGGGCATCGGCGTGGCGGCCGTGGTGATCGTCAGCGCCCTGGGCGAAGGGGCGCGCCGCTACGTGGTGAACCAGTTCGGTTCCCTGGGTACCAACCTCGTCATCGTCCTGCCGGGGCGCAGCGAGACGGCGGGCGCCCTGCCCGGCGTGCTGGTGGGCAAGACGCCGCGCGACCTGACGGTGGACGACGCCCTGTCGCTCAAGCGCAGCCCCGCCATCCGGCGGCTGGCCCCGCTCATCGTCGGCGCCGGCGACGTGCGGCTGGGCAGCCGCAGCCGCGAGACGCCGGTGCTGGGCACCACCGCCGAGTTCATCGCCGTGCGGCAGATGGACATGGCCCAGGGCCGCTTCCTGCCCGAAGGCGACCCGCGCCATGCCCAGCCCGTGTGCGTCATCGGCGCCAAGGTCGCCGGCGAACTGTTCGGCGCGCGCCGGGCGCTGGGCGAGTGGCTGCGCATCGGCGACCGCCGCTTCCGCGTCATCGGCATCCTCGCCAGCCAGGGCGAGTCCCTCGGCTTCAATACCGACGAGATCGTCATCGTCCCGCTCGCCGCCGCCCAGGCGCTGTTCAACACCGAGGCCCTGTTCCGCGTCCTGGTCGAGGCGAAGAGCCGGGAGCAGATTTCCCACGCCAAGGCCGACGTCGAGGAAATCCTGCGCCTGCGCCACGAGGGCGAGCGCGACGTGACCGTGATCACCCAGGACGCGGTGCTCGCCACCTTCGATCGCATCCTGCGCGCGCTGACCCTGGCGGTGGGCGGCATCGCCGCCATCAGCCTGGCGGTGGCCGGCATCCTCATCATGAACGTGATGCTGATCGCCGTGACCCAGCGCCGGCGCGAGATCGGCCTGCTCAAGGCCCTGGGGGCCACCGGGGGGCAGATCCGCGTCGCCTTTTTCACGGAGGCCGTGATGCTCGCCCTGGGCGGCGCGGCGGTGGGCCTGGCCGTGGGCGAACTGGGCCGCAGCATCGTCGCCCAGCTCTACCCGACGATCCCCTTCGGCGCGCCCTGGTGGGCGCTGGTCGCCGCCCCGGCCACCGCCGTCGTCACCTCGGTGCTGTTCACCGTGGCGCCGGCGCGGCGCGCAGCCAGGCTCGATCCGGTGCAGGCGCTGTCGCGGAGATAGGCATGCGCTACGCCGACTTCGTGCGCTTCACCCTCACGTCGCTACGCGCCCACCGCCTGCGCACGGCGCTCACGGCGCTGGGCATCGCCGTGGGCATCGCCGCGGTGATCCTGCTCACCTCCATCGGCGAGGGGCTGCACCGCTTCGTCATCGCCGAGTTCACCCAGTTCGGCACCAACCTCATCAAGGTCACTCCCGGGCGCATCCAGACCCACGGCGCCTCGCTCGGGGCGGTGAACACCGTGCGGCCCTTGAGCATCGACGACGCCCTGGCGCTGCGCCGCGCCCCCTACGTGCAGGCGACGGACCCGCTCGTGCTGGGCAACTCGGAAGTCGAGCATGGCGGCAGGAGCCGGCGTGTCACCCTCTACGGCGTCGGCGCCGACTTCTCGCGGGCTTTCTCCATGCGCGTGGCCAGCGGCGAGTTCCTGCCCGACGACGATCCGCGCACGGCGCGGGCCTTCACCGTGCTCGGCGCCAAGGTGGCGCGCGAGCTCTTCGGCGCGGAGAATCCATTGGGCGCGCGCATCCACGTCGGCGGCGAGCGCTTCCGCATCGTGGGTGTCATGGAAGCGAAGGGGCAGGTGCTGGGGTTCGATCTGGACGACACGGTGTACGTGCCCGTCGGCCGCGCCCTGGAGATGTTCAACCGCGAGAGCCTGATGGAGATCAACCTCACCTACGAGCCGACGGCGCCGCTCGCCGAGGTGGAGGCGGGCCTCAAGCGCATCCTCGTCGCGCGCCACGGCGCCGAGGATTTCACCGTGACGCCCCAGCAGAAGATGCTGGAGGTGTTCGGCACGGTGCTCGACGCCATCACCTTCGCGGTGGCCGCCATCGGCGGCATCTCGCTGGTGGTGGGCGGCGTGGGCATCCTCACCATCCTCACCATCGCCGTGGCCGAGCGCACCTCGGAGATCGGCCTGCTGCGCGCCATCGGTGCCACACAACAGCGCATCCTTGCAATCTTCCTGGGCGAGGCGGCGCTCCTCGCCGGCGTCGGCGGCGCCGCAGGACTGCTGCTGGGCTGGAGCATCGCCCTGGTGCTGCAACTCGCCCTGCCCGAGCTGCCGGTACACACGCCCTGGAGCTACGCCGTACTGGCCGAGCTGATGGCCGTCGCCGTCGGGCTCGCCGCGGGTGTCCTGCCCGCCCGCCGCGCCGCCATGCTCGACCCCCTGGAAGCGCTGCGCAGCGAGTAGTCCTCGATGCGGGAGCGGGCTTGCCCGCGACGCGGCCGCCGCAATCGCGGGCAAGCCCGCTCCCACGGCGCCCCAAGCATGTAGAATAGGTTCGGACGCCACCCGCGGAGTGCAAAAAATGCTTGAACCCGAGCGCTATTGAAGCCTTTCCCCATATAGCAGGGCCGGGGCCGGATTCGGCACCGGCGTGCCGCCCACCCCGCGCGGCCCCGAGGAGAATCGCATGTCCGACACCACGCGCGAGGGCCGGCGGCCTACCTTTCCCACCATCCGCATCGTCGGCGCCGCGGCCCCCTTGGGCTGGCTGAAACAGGGCTGGGCCGATCTGCTGGCCTGTCCCGGGCCGAGCCTGTTCTATGGGCTGTGCTTCGTCGCCGGCGGCTACCTGCTGGTGTTCGTGCTGGGCGGCGCGCCCGAGTACATCGCCGCCGTCGCCTCGGGCTTCCTCATCGCCGGGCCCTTCCTCGCCATCGGCCTGTACGAGATCAGCCGGCGCCGGGAACGGGGCGAGGCCTGCAGCCTGGCACCCACGCTCACGGCCTGGCGCGCCAACGCCGGCAACCTGGGCATCTTCTGCCTCATCCTGATCGTCATCTTCCTGGTCTGGGCGCGGGCCTCGATGCTGGTCTTCGCCCTGTTCTACTCGGGCGAGATGCCCACCATCGGCGGCTTCCTGCGCCATGTCGTGTCCACCGACCACTTGGGCTTTCTCGTCGCGTACTTCGCGGTGGGCGGCCTGTTCGCGCTGATCGCCTTCGCCATCAGCCTGATCACCATCCCGCTCATGATGGACCGGGGCCTGGACACGGTGACGGCGGCCATCGCCAGCGTCAACGCCCTGGCGCGCAATCCCCAGGCCATGCTGGTGTGGGCCGGCGCGATCGCCCTGGCCGGCGGCCTCGGCCTCGTCACCTTCTTCCTGGGCAGCCTCGTCGCCGGGCCGCTCATCGGGCACGCCACCTGGCACGCCTATCGCGACCTCGTGGAATAATCCGGCCCTCGCCGGCAGGCCGGCGCATTGACCGGGGCCGGCCGGGCGAGTATTCTCACATTTGTTTGAATAATGCCGTCAACAACCTCGGCGTCCCAGGGAGCTCCTTGCCTTGAAACCCGCACGGAAGAACATCGCGCTGCTCGCCGCCTGCCAGGCCCTGCTGCTCACCAACGGCGTCACCCTGATCGCCATCAACGGCCTGGCCGGCTTCGCCCTGGCCCCCGACAAGCGCCTAGCCACCGTGCCGGTCATGGCCTACGTGATCGGCTCGGCGCTGGCCACCATGCCGGCCTCCTTCTTCATGAAGCACAACGGCCGGCGCGCCGGCTTCATGCTCGGCTCGGCCCTGGGCATGCTCGGCGCGGCAATCGGCGCCTTCGCCATCTACTTGCAGAGCTTCTGGCTGCTCCTCCTGGGCACCGGGTTTTCGGGCATGTACAACGCCTTCGGCCAGTACTACCGCTTCGCCGCCGCCGACATGGCCCCGCCCGACCTCAAGGCCACGGCCGTTTCCCTCACCCTGGCGGGCGGCATCCTCGGCGGCGTGCTCGGCCCGGAGACGACCAAGCTCACCCGGGACTTCCTGCAGCCCCAGTTCCTCGCCTCCTACGGCCTGCTCGTGGCCTTCGCGCTGGGCTCCTTCACCATCGTCGGCCGCCTCGACCTGCCGCCCCTGTCGGCACAGGAAAAGCATGAATCGGGACGGCCGCTGTCGGCGATCATGGCGCAGCCGGTGTTCCTCGTCGCCGTGCTGGCCGCGGCGGTGGGCTACGGCGTGATGAACCTGCTGATGAGTGCCACGCCGCTCGCCATGGACATCTGCCGGCATCCCTTCAGCGACGCCGCCTTCATCCTCGAATGGCACGTCATCGGCATGTTCGCGCCGAGCTTCTTCACCGGCTCGCTCATCAAGCGCTTCGGCGTGCTCAACGTGCTGCTCGCCGGGGCCGCGCTCATGTTCGCCTGCGTCTTCATCGCCATGTCCGGCGTGTCCCTGATGCACTTCTGGTGGGCACTGGTGCTGCTGGGCGTGGGCTGGAACTTCCTCTACATCGGCGGCACGACGCTTCTCACCGAGGCCTATGGGCCGGCCGAGCGCGCCAAGACCCAGGGCATCAACGACTTCCTCATCTTCCTCGCCATGGCCGGCTCTTCGCTGGTCTCGGGCATGGTGGTGACGGGCAGCGGCTGGGCGGCCCTCAACCAGTTGGCGCTGCCCTTCCTCGCCCTCACCGCGCTGGCCACCGCCGCCTTCTGGCTCAAGCGGCGCGTCGCCGTTGCGATTTGACCGTGAACAATGCGGGCGGTAAGGTGAGGGCAACCCGCCGCGGCGCAACGGCAGTAAGGCGATGAGTTCCTGGCTCTATTACGCGGTGAAGGTGGCCGTCTCGGCCCTCGTGATCGTGGCGATCTCCGAGATCGCCAAGCGCAGCTCCTTCTGGGGAGCCGCCTTGGCATCGATCCCGCTCACCTCGGTGCTGGCCATGGTCTGGCTGCAACTGGAAACCGGCAATGCCGAGCGCATTTCCTCCCTCTCGGTCGGGATCTTCTGGCTGGTCCTGCCGTCTCTCGTGCTGTTCCTGGCGCTGCCGGCGCTGCTCAAGCTGGGCTGGAGCTTCTGGCCCAGCCTGCTCGCCGCCATGGCGGCCACTGCGGCGGCCTATGCCGGCATGCTGTGGCTGCTGGCGCGATTGGGCGTGCGTGTGTAGCACACCCCGGGTGCGCCCTGCCGGGCGCACCAAAAAAAGCAGCGGCAACATGCCGCTGCTTTCCCTGCCTTTCGCGGGAACCGCGTGCCGTATCAGTACGGATTGTAGCGCGGCCCGTACTGGGTCTCCGAAGTGGGCTCGGCCATGCCGGCGCTGCCCGGCATGGTTTGGGTCGCGCATCCGGCAAGGATTGCGGAAAGAACTGCCAAGACCAAGGCGATGGTGCGCATGATCGTACTCCTTTCTGCTGGGGTTGCACCTGGGACAAGCGTCCCGCCCTGCCTAAGTAAGGACGCAACAGTAGAACATAGGTTCCGTGTTGCACTTAGGACAAGCGTCCGGCCCGCCTTGCTGATTAGACCGAGAAGCAAGTCGGAACCTTACGGATCGGCCGTCTTTGCGTAACGACGCCGAGGCGACGACCGAGAACCCATCTTGTGAAACCGCGCAACCAGCCCCTCCCCGCGCGGATGCATGGGGCGCAGGGACCAGTGTGCAACGGCAACGCGGATGAGATCGGCGAGACAGGTGCAACCCCGCCCGAAAACCAAACCGCTTCCGGCCGTCAAAACCAAAATTTCGACTGTTTCCGGGATCGAATGGTTCCGTGCGGAAATGGCTGCGCTACGAATAGATCGCCCACGGCAGCAACTGGGCGAAGTAGACGTGGGGGGAGAAACCACAGCCAATGCTTGCGCATGGCCGCAATCTACGGGCCCGGGCGCAACAGGAACGTGACCGCATGGTGATGGTTTGGTGACGATGGTTTCCCTTTACAATCGACCTTCGGTGTTTTCAGAGTATCGTCGGCCATGCGACTTCTCGGCAGTTTCAAGGGCCTCTCC
>CAYZLI010000083.1:0-2131 GCA_964479195.1 uncultured Rhodocyclaceae bacterium | reverse complement strand
TGTTTTCAGAGTATCGTCGGCCATGCGACTTCTCGGCAGTTTCAAGGGCCTCTCCTCGAAGATCTACATCGCCTTCCTGATCACGGCCGTAGTGCCCGTCATGGTGGCGGGTCTGGTCGGCATCTACTATTCGCTGGATACCCTACGCAAGGAAACGTTGCACCACCTCGACCAAGAGGTGACCAGCCGCGCCGCGGGTATGGCGCGCTTCTTCGACCAGCTCACCAGCGAGCTGCTCTACCTCGCCAGTTCCTCTCTCCTGCACGACTTGGCCGACGGCATGGCCGCGGGCGATGGCTCGCTGCCCCGCGAGGCGCGGCTGCGCCTGGAGCGGGATTACACGGCGTTCGCGCGGGCCTATCCCTACATCTATCAGGTGCGCTTTCTCAACGCGGACGGTCGGGAAGTGGTGCGCGTCGACCGCAGGGATGGACGGCTGTACACGGTGCCAATCGACGAGCTGCAGAACAAGTCCGACCGCTACTACGTGACGGAGGGCCTGGCCCACGAGCCGGGTCAGGTCTACGTTTCCCCCCTGGACCTCAACATCGAGCGCGGCCAGGTTGAGAAGCCGGAGCGCCCGGTGATCCGTTTCGCCACGCCCATCGCCGACCGCAAGGGCGTCAAGCGGGGCCTGCTCATCGTCAACCTGCATGCAGCCTTCATGCTCGGGCAGATCCAAGAGATGGCCGGCGGCCGCGGCGGGGTGGCCTACCTTTTCGATCGCGCAGGGTTCTTCCTGTCGCGTCAGGCGGAGGCCGTCGAGCCGGAGTCCTTCAAGATGCAGTCGGTAGAAGCGCTCGCCTCGTTCATGCCGCGCCCCTTGCTCACGCGCATCCTGACCGGGAAGCAGGGCACGGAGCTGCTGGGCGACTGGATCGTCGCCCACGCCCCCATCGTGATCGGCCGGACTCTGGCCGAGCGCAGCGACAGCGCCATGGAGTGGGCGGTGGCGCTGGCCTTCCCGCGCAAATACCTCTTCGAGGCCGTATTCAATCTGTATCTGCTCTACGGCGTGCTGGCGCTCTCCCTGCTCGCCACATTGGTGGCCGGCTTCCTCGCCTCGCGCCACCTGCTGCGGCCCCTGACCCTGCTCAGCAACGAGACGGAGGAGATCGCCAAGGGCAATTTCACCCATCGTGTCGAAATCAAGGGGCGGGACGAGATCGCCGAGCTGGGCCGGCGCTTCAATGCCATGGCCGCCCGGCTGGAACAGTCCTATCGCGCCCTGGAGGATCGCAAGGGCGAACTGGAAAGGGAGGTGCAGTCGCGCACCGCCGCTCTCCAGCGGGAGCAGGAGGAAAGACGGCAATTGGACCGGCAGATGTTCCAGATGGAGAAAATGAGCACCCTGGGCGAGATCGCCATGGGGCTCGCGCACGAGATCGGCAATCCCCTGGCGGGCATGAAGGCCGTGGTGCAGATGCTGCTCGAAGATGAGGCTCTGCCGGACAAGCAGCGCGAATACCTGCTGCGCGTGCAGGGCGAGGTGAACCGCCTGTCGGACTTCCTGCGCAGCTTCCATGGCTTCTCGGCGCCCCAGGAAATGCATCCGGTGCCCTGCCGGCTGGAGCAGGTGCTGGACGACGTGCTGCTGTGGACGCGCAAGGAAGCCCGCTCGCAGGGCGTCACCATCCGCTATGCGCCCTGCAGCACGGCAGTGCCCGAGATGTGGGCCGATCCGAACCAGTTGAAGCAGGTCCTGCTCAACCTGGTCATCAATGCCATTCACGCCATGCCCGGGGGCGGCGAGATCCGCATCGGCATGTGCGTCGGCACGGCCCACCCGGAAGACCTGCAAGGCGATGTGCCGCGCATGCGCTTCTGCGTGCGGGACACGGGCCCGGGCATTCCGGCCGAGGTGCTGCCGCGCATCTTCGATCCTTTCTACACGACCCGCCCCGACGGCTCGGGGCTGGGGCTGGCCGTGGTGAAGAAGATCGCCGTGCAGCACGGGGCCGACATCCACCTGGAGAGTGTCGTCGGGCAAGGTACTTGCTTCGAACTGGCCTGGCCGATCGTCGTTACCCCGGATCGGCTGGACTTGCTGCGCCTGCAGGCGGTGCCCAACCCCGAGTGCAAACTGGGCTGAGAAGATGGCTGAAAGAATTCTGGTCGTCGAAGACGACAC
>CAYZLI010000082.1:9766-15852 GCA_964479195.1 uncultured Rhodocyclaceae bacterium | reverse complement strand
CCGTCGATCACCTGCTCGTTGGCGAGCACGGTCTGGTCCACCGGGTCCCAGTTCACGACCTGGGTCTTCTTGTAGGCCAGACCCCGCTCCAGCATGCGCAGGAACAGCCACTGGTTCCATGTGTAGTAGTCCGGCTTGCAGGTCGCCAGCTCGCGCTCCCAGTCCAGGGCGAAGCCCAGGGACTTGAGCTGCTTCTTCATGTAGGCGATGTTGTCGTAGGTCCATTGGGCCGGCGGCACATTGTTGGCCATCGCCGCGTTCTCGGCGGGCAGGCCGAAAGCGTCCCAGCCCATGGGCTGCAGCACGTTGAAGCCGCGCATGCGGTGGTAGCGGGTGAGCACGTCGCCGATGGTGTAGTTGCGCACGTGGCCCATGTGCAGCTTCCCCGAGGGGTAGGGGAACATGGAGAGGCAGTAGTATTTGGGCTTCGAGCCGTCCTCGACGGCGCGAAACGCGCCGCTCGCTTCCCAGTGCTGCTGGGCGGCCTGCTCGATGTCGGCCGGGTTGTATTTTTCCTGCATGGGCGGGCGCTTGCGGAATTGTCGCTGAAAAAGAACGAATTATACTCTGCGCACGCGGCCGGCCGCCGCGCCGGACGGGAAAGGGAGGCAAGATGAAAAGACGGAACGGGGCAATCGCCCTGCTGGCGCTGTTTGCCGCATCGGCATGGGCGGCGCCGCAGGCGGTGGTGGACGCGGTGCAGTCGCCCGCGTGGCTGGAGCGCAATGGGCGTGCGGAGCCCTTGGCCGCCGGGATGGCGGTGGGCAGCCGGGATCGCATCCGCACCGGCAGGGAGGCCCGGGCCCAAGTCCGGCTGCCTGACGGCAGCACGGTGAAACTGGGGGCGGAGACACTGCTTACCCTGGAGCGGATCGGGCCCAGGGAAAAGGACTTCTTTGCGGCCGCCCTGGACGTCGGCAAGGGCGCGTTTCGCTTCACCACCGACCAGCCGGGGCGCCCGCTACGCCGGGACGTGACGATCCGCATTGCCACGCTCACCGCCGCCATCCCCGGTGCCGACGTCTGGGGCCGCAGCGAAGCGGACAAGGATTTCGTCTGCCTGCTGGAAGGCGGGTTTACCGTCAGCCATCGGGACGGCGACACCCGGGAGGTGAGCGAGCCCCTGAGCTATTACGTGGCACGGCGCGACCGGCCGCCCCAGGGTGTGGCGGCGGCCAACGCGCAACTGGCGAGGGCCTGGGCGGCCCAGACGGAGATCCCGGCCGGCACCGGCGCTTTGCGCCGCGGCGGGCGGTGGAAGGTGCTGCTGGCGAGCACCCCGAGTGAGCGGGAAGCCCTCGAGGCCTATGACAAGGCCCGGGACGCGGGCTATCCGGCCACGATCCGGCCCCGGCTGCGGGAACAGGGGGTGAGTTACGAAGTGCTGCTGGCCGGCCTGCCGAGCGAAACGGAGGCCCGGGCCCTGGCGGCCAAAGCGAACGCCGCGCTGGGCTTCGCGGCCGGGCCGGTGCGCTGAACCGTCAGTTGCGGGCCGCCAGGCGGCGCGCCCAGGCCACCGACCAGGCTTCCGCGGCCAGCAGCGGCAGATGGGCCAGCCGGGACTGCAGGCGGACCAGCCAGCTCAACTGCGGCGCCGGCAGGCAGCCCGCCTGCTTTTCCCGGGCCACCAGTTCGAGCAGCCGGCGCTCGGCGGCCGCCCAGTATTCCGAGGTGCCGACCCAGCCGGTCTGTTCCGTGGCGTAGCAGATGGCCTCGCGCCACAGCTTCTCGGCGCGCCGGTCTGAAATGCCCGCCCGGTGGGCAATCCAGGGCAGGATCATAGGGGTTTTCATGCTGTTCTCCTTGGCCATTGTGTAGCTCCTTTTTCGTCCGGCCGCGTCTTGGGCAGCCGGCCGCAGGAGGATGTTGCGTCGCAACAAGTAAAATCGATTACATTATACAACGCATTAGATTGGGCCTTTGTTGACCTGGTTCAAGTGTTTTGTGCGTCGCACAACCCTGGACCCGGAGAAAAGCCTCCCCGAAACAGCGGGGATGAGAAAAGTGAGTGGACGCTTACTCTCGTTGCGTCGGGCTGGCGCCCAGGGTGAAGCGGAAGGCTGTGCCGTGGCCGATGGCCGAATCCACCCAGATCTTGCCGCCGTGCCGGTGCACGACCCGGGCCGCGGAGGCGAGGCCGATGCCGGTGCCCTCGAACTGATCGGCCTTGTGCAGGCGCTGGAAGGGGGAGAACAGGCGGTCGGCGTAGCGCATGTCGAAACCGGCGCCGTTGTCCCGGACCAGGAACACGGGCGGCTGCGTGCCCGCCTCGCGGCCGACCTCGATCCGGGCCTGGGGCGTCTTGCCGGTGTATTTCCAGGCGTTGTCGAGCAGGTTCTCCAGCAGGATGCGCAGGAGCTGGGGGTCGCCCCGGACCGTGCAGCCCGGCTCCACCACGGCGTCCACCCGGCGCTGGGGATTCGAGCGCGCCATTTCGTCGAGGATTTCCCGGGCCAGCCGGCTGAGGTCGACCGTTTCGCGGCGCATTTCCTTGCGCGTCACGCGGGAGAGCTCCAACAGGTCGTCGATCAGGGCGCCCAGGCGCTGGGTGGCGCGGCGCACGCGCCCCAGGTAGTCCTGGCCCTGCGCGTCGAGCTGTTCGCCGTATTCGTCGAGCAGGAGCTGGCTGAAGCCGTCGATGCCGCGCAGCGGCGCGCGCAGGTCGTGGGAAATCGAGTACGCGAAGGATTCCAGCTCCCGGTTGGCGGCTACCAGCTCCGCCGTGCGCTCCCGCACCCGGCTCTCCAGTTCGGCATTGAGGCGGCGCACCTCCGCTTCGGCCCGCTGGCTCTCGGTGATGTCCACGACGATGACCAGGATGCGCGGCCCGTGCTCCGCCGGCATGACGCCGGCCGTGATCTCGGCCTCGCGGCGCTCCCCGGCCTTGGTTACGATGCCGATGTCGTAGCGGTTGGTGAACTGCTCGCCGGCCAGGCGCCGCTGGTGGTTGCGCATGATCCGCTCCCGGTCGTCCGGGTGCGCCAGCTCGATGAAGCTGGGCAGGGCCTTGAACTCGGCGTCGCTGTAGCCGAACAACCGGGACATGGCGGCGTTGGCGAAGATGATCCTGCCCTGTTCGATGATGAACAGCCCCACGCCCGCGTCCGACTGGGCGTCGAGCAGGGCGTCGTAGAGGGCATGCTGCTCGCGCAGTCGCGCCTTGCCTTCGGCCAGCTGCGTCTCCAGCGGGTTCGACGCCGCTGCGGCCGCCGAGGCCCCGGCGCCGGAATTTTCCTGCACAGCACAATCCTCCCCGAACGGGCGGACAGGCAGCGAAGCCGGAAGAGGGCGCCGCGGGGCCCGCCCGCGATGCGCCGAACATAGCAGATCGCACCGGATTGGGGTAGGTGGGCGGCGGTATAATTGCCCGACCCTCCGAGAGTTCATCCCATGTCCAGTCTCCTCCGCGGCCTCAACCCCCAGCAGCACGCCGCCGTGACGCTGCCGCCGCAGCATGCCCTCATCCTCGCCGGCGCCGGCAGCGGCAAGACGCGGGTGCTGACCACGCGCATCGCCTGGCTGATCCAGATGGGCCAGGTGGGGCCGCAGGGCGTGCTGGCCGTCACCTTCACCAACAAGGCGGCGAAGGAAATGCTCACCCGCCTGTCGGCCATGCTCCCGATCAACACCCGCGGCATGTGGATCGGCACCTTCCACGGCCTGTGCAACCGCCTGCTGCGGGCCCACCACCGGGAGGCCGGGCTGCCCCAGCTCTTCCAGATCCTCGATTCCGCCGACCAGCTCGCCGCCATCAAGCGCCTGCTGAAGACGCTCAACGTGGACGACGAGAAGTTCCCGCCGCGGGAGCTGGCCCACTTCATCAACGCCCAGAAGGAGGCGGGGCTGCGCCCCGACGCGGTCGAGGCCTGGGACGAGTACACGCGCAAGCGCGTCGCCCTCTACCGGGAATACGAGGCCCAGTGCCAGCGCGAGGGCGTGGTGGACTTCGCCGAGCTGCTGCTGCGCAGCTACGAGCTGCTGGAGCGCAACGAGCCCCTGCGCCACCACTACCAGCAGCGCTTCCGCCACATCCTCGTGGACGAGTTCCAGGACACGAATGTGCTGCAATACCGGTGGTTGAAGCTGCTGGCGGGCGGCGAGGCGACCCTGTTCTGCGTCGGCGACGACGACCAGTCCATCTACGCCTTCCGCGGCGCGGAAGTGGGCAACATGCGCGACTTCGAGCGCGAGTTCCGCGTCGAGAACGTCATCCGCCTGGAGCAGAACTACCGCTCCCACGGCAACATCCTGGATGCCGCCAACGCCATCATCAAGAACAACGCGGCGCGCCTGGGCAAGAACCTGTGGACCGAGGCCGGGGCCGGCGAGCCGATCCGCGTCTATGAGGCCTTCAATGACACCGAGGAGGCGCGCTGGATCGTCGAGGAGGTGAAGGCGCTCAGCCTGGACGGCATGGCGCGCGAGGATATCGCCCTGCTCTACCGGTCGAACGCCCAGTCGCGGGTGCTGGAGCACGCGCTGTTCTCCGCCGGCCTGCCCTACCGGGTCTACGGGGGCTTGCGCTTCTTCGAGCGCCAGGAGGTGAAGCACGCGCTCGCCTACCTGCGCCTGATCGCCAATGCGGACGACGACGGCGCCTTCCTGCGCGTCGTGAACTTTCCGGCCCGCGGCATCGGCGCCCGCTCCCTGGAGCAGTTGCAGGATGCGGCCAAGGCCCGCGGCGGCAGCCTGCACGGCGCGGCCGCGCATCTGGAAGGCAAGGCGGCCACCGCCGTCGGCCACTTCATCGCGCTGGTAGGCCGCCTCAAGTCCGCAGCCGAAGGGCTGAACCTGCCCGAAACGGTGGAGCAGGTGCTGGAGCGCTCCGGCCTGCGCGCCCACTACGCCACGGAGAAGGAAGGCCAGGACCGGCTCGCCAACCTGGACGAGCTGGTGAATGCCGCGGCCAACTTCGTCGCCGAGGAGGGCACGGCGAACGCGGAAGGGGAACTGTCCGGCGACCTCGCCGCTTTCCTCGCCCATGCCTCGCTCGAAGCGGGCGAGCACCAGGCGGGCGAAGGGGACGACGCGCTGCAGTTGATGACCGTGCATTCGGCCAAGGGCCTGGAGTTCGATGCCGTCTTCATCAGCGGCCTGGAGGAGGGCCTGTTCCCCCACGAGAATGCGATCCTCCAGGACAAGGGCCTGGAGGAAGAGCGCCGCCTCATGTACGTCGCCGTGACGCGGGCGCGCAAGCGGCTGTACCTGTCCCATGCCCAGACGCGCATGCTGCACGGCCAGACCCGCTACAACCTGCCCTCGCGCTTCTTCGATGAGATTCCCGAGGAGCTGCTCAAGTGGCTGACACCGCGGATGCCCGCCCGGGGCTACGGCGGCGGCGAGACGCTGCGCCGCAGCGACTACTTCCAACCGCCCATGCCGGCGGCGCTGGCGCGGCGCGCCGAACCGAAGAGCGCCAACGGCCTGCGCGTCGGCCAGAGCGTCGTGCACGCCAAGTTCGGCCAGGGGGTCATCGTCAGCGCCGAGGGGAGCGGCTCGGACGCCCGCGTCCAGGTCAACTTCGGCCGCGAAGGCGTCAAGTGGCTGGCCCTTTCCGTGGCGAAGCTGACTCCCGCGTGAGGACAACGAAATGAAGATTGCCGCCAACGGCATCGAGCTCCATTACGAAATCACCGGCAGCGGCCCCTGGGTCACGCTATCCCATTCCCTGAGCACCGACCTGTCCATGTGGGAGCCGCAGGTGGCGGCGCTGGCGGGTCGCTACACGGTCCTGCGCTTCGACAGCCGCGGCCACGGCCAGAGCTCGGCGCCGGATGGGGCCTACTCCCTGGAGCAGATGGCCGAGGACGTGATCGGCCTGCTCGACGCGCTCGAGGTGGAACGCACGCACTACGTCGGCCTGTCCATGGGCGGCATGATCGGCCAGCACCTGGCCCTGAAGGCGCCGCAGCGCCTCTCCCGCCTGGTGCTCGCCGACACCACCAGCCGCTATCCGACCGAAGCCCAGGCGGTATGGCCGGAGCGCATCCGCATCGCTTCCGAGCAGGGCATGGCGCCGCTGGTGGACTCGACCCTGGCGCGCTGGTTCACCGAGCCCTACCGGACGGCTCATCCCGAGGTGATGG
>CAYZLI010000082.1:0-9666 GCA_964479195.1 uncultured Rhodocyclaceae bacterium | reverse complement strand
TGTTGGATTTCCTTGCGTAGCCATCCGGCGCAATACGCTGCGCTATTGCGCCCTACAGGAGAGAATCGACATGGACCTTGGAATTGCCGGAAAACAGGCGCTCGTCTGCGCCGCGAGCAAGGGCCTGGGGCGGGGCTGCGCGCTGGCGCTCGCCCAGGAGGGCGTCAATCTCACCCTCGTCGCCCGCGGGCGCGAGGCGCTGGAGCAAACCGCTGCCGAAATCCGCGCCGCCACGGGCGTCGCGGTGGTCGCCGTCGCCGCCGACATCACCACGCCGGAGGGCCGCGCCGCGGCGCTGGCCGCCTGCCCGCAGCCGGAGATCCTGGTGAACAACGCCGGCGGGCCGCCGCCGGGGGATTTCCGCGACTGGACCCGGGAGGACTGGCTGAAGGCCCTGGACGCCAACATGCTCACGCCCATCGAACTCATCAAGGCCACGGTGGACGGCATGATCGCGCGCCGCTTCGGCCGCATCGTGAACATCACCTCGGGCGCGGTGAAGGCGCCCATCGACGTTCTCGGGCTCTCGAACGGCGCCCGCTCCGGGCTGACGGGTTTCGTCGCCGGCCTGGCGCGCAAGACCGTGCGCCACAACGTCACCATCAACAACCTGCTGCCCGGCTTCTTCGCCACGGACCGGGTACGCTCGGTCGTGGGCAACCAGGCCAAGGCCCGGGGCCTTTCCTACGAGGAGGCCCTGGCCGAGCGGCTGGCAGCCATTCCGGCCGGGCGCATCGGCGATCCGGCGGAATTCGGCCAGGCCTGCGCCTTCCTGTGCGGGGCCGGGGCCGGCTACATCACGGGGCAGAACTTCCTCATCGACGGCGGCGCCTACCCGGGCACGTTCTGAGAGCGGTCCCTCGCTGTCTTCCGGGCGACTGACAAGGCGCCGGGCGCTACACTATGCTTGCGGTTTCCCACGATGGGCCCGCGACTTCACCCCAACTAGAATGCATCAAGCAGCCGCGTTTCCCGCGGCGAGGAGGAAAAAAATGGAAAAGGATCTCAGCGCCGCGGCGCTCGAATATCACCGCCTGCCCACCCCCGGCAAGATTTCCGTCGTGCCCACCAAGGGCCTGACCAACCAGCGCGACCTGGCGCTCGCCTATTCGCCCGGGGTGGCCGCCGCCTGCGCGGCCATCGTGGACAACCCGGCGGAAGCCGCCACGGTCACCTCCCGCAGCAACCTGGTGGGCGTGGTCACCAACGGCACGGCCGTGCTGGGCCTGGGCCCCATCGGCCCGCTCGCCGCCAAGCCGGTGATGGAAGGCAAGGCCTGCCTGTTCAAGAAGTTCGCCGGCATCGACGTCTTCGACATCGAGCTCGCGGAGCGGGACCCGGACCGCCTGGTCGAGATCATCGCCGCCATGGAGCCCACCTTCGGCGGCATCAACCTGGAGGACATCAAGGCGCCCGAGTGCTTCTACATCGAGAAGCAGTTGCGCAGCCGCATGAAGATTCCGGTCTTCCACGACGACCAGCACGGCACGGCCATCGTCGTCGGCGCGGCGGTGCTGAACGGCCTGAAGGTGGTGGGCAAGCGGATCGAGGAGGTGAAGCTGGTCACCAGCGGCGCGGGGGCGGCGGCGCTCGCCTGCCTGGATCTGCTGGTGATGCTGGGTGTCAGGATCGAGAACATCTGGGTGACCGACATCAAGGGCTTGGTCTACGAAGGGCGTGTCGAGGAGATGGATTCCATCAAGGCGCGCTACGCCAAGAAAACGCATGCGCGCACCCTGGGCGAGGTGATCGAGGGCGCCGACGTCTTCCTCGGGCTGTCCGCCGGCGGCGTGCTGAAGGGGGGGATGGTGGCGAAGATGGCGGCCAGGCCGCTCATCCTGGCCCTGGCCAATCCCACACCGGAGATCCTGCCCGAGGAAGTGCAGGCGGTGCGCGACGACGCCATCATCGCCACGGGCCGCTCCGACTACCCCAACCAGGTGAACAACGTCCTCTGCTTCCCCTTCATCTTCCGCGGCGCGCTGGATGCGGGCGCCACCACCATCACCGAGGAGATGAAACTGGCCGCCGTGCAGGCCATCGCCGAGCTGGCGGAGGCGGAGTCCTCCGACATCGTGGCCACCGCCTACGGCGAGAGCGACCTGCGCTTCGGCCCGGAATACCTCATTCCCAAGCCTTTCGATCCGCGCCTCATCGTCAAGATCGCGCCGGCCGTGGCGCAGGCGGCCATGGACTCGGGCGTGGCGACGCGGCCCATCGCCGACTTCGCCCACTATCGGGAAAGGATGACCCAGTTCGTCTACCAGTCCGGCACCATCATGAAGCCGGTGTTCGCCGCGGCCAAGCGCGCACCGCGCCGCGTCATTTACTGCGAGGGCGAGGACGAGCGCGTGCTGCGGGCCCTCCAGGCGGTGGTGGACGAGGGCCTGGCCCGGCCCGTGGTGATCGGCCGCCCGGCGGTGCTGGAGATGCGCGTGAAGAAACTGGGCCTGCGCATCGAGCCGGGCGTGGACTTCGAGGTGGTGAATCCCGAAAGCGATGAGCGCTACCGGGACATCGTCGCCGAGTACCGCCGCCTCATGGGGCGCAAGGGCATGTCGCCGGAGATCGCCAAGGTGGAAGTGCGGCGCGACACGACCCTGATCGGCGCCCTGCTGCTGGCCCACGGCGACGTGGATGCCATGGTCTGCGGCACCTACGGGCAGCACGAGCACCACCTGCGGCACGTGGCCAACGTGGTGGGCCTGCGCGCGGGCGCCAACCTCTTCGCGGCCATGAACCTGCTGATGATGCCCGGCCGCACCCTGTTCATCTGCGACACCTATGTGAACGAGGATCCCAGCGCCGAGCAGATCGCCGAGATGACCATCATGGCGGCCGAGGAAGTGCGCCGTTTCGGCCTGGTGCCCAAGGTGGCCCTGCTGTCCCACTCCAACTTCGGCAGCCGTCGCTCCGCCACGGCGGAGAAGATGCGCCGCGCCATCGAGCTGGTCTGGGGCCGCGCCCCGAACCTGGAGGTGGACGGCGAGATGCACGGCGACGCGGCCCTGTCCGAGGAGATCCGCGGCCGGGCCTACCCCGAATCGCTGCTCAAGGGCGAGGCCAACCTGCTCATCATGCCCAACCTGGATGCGGCCAACATCGCCTTCAACCTGCTCAAGGTGACGGGGGGTGAGGGCATCACCGTCGGCCCCATCCTGCTCGGGGCGGCCAAGCCGGTGCATATCCTGACCTCCACGGCCACCGTGCGGCGCCTGGTGAACATGACGGCGCTGGCGGTGGTGGACGCCAACCACCTGCGCGGCTGAGGCGCCGGGCTGGGTCCTTCATCCGGGAACCCTCCCGGGCAGGGAGGGTTTTACCCCATGCGCGTTGGGAGGGTTTTACCCCATATGCTCCGCCCGCGGCGGACGATATAGTCCTGTTGTTCCGTTACCGCCACGTACCTGCGCCGGCGAGCGCGCCAGCGTCGCAGATCGACCAACCATGAGAGGCTGGACGTTCGCCTGCCTGCTGTTCGCCACGGCCGCCGTGGCCGCCGACCCGGACTGGGTGCTGGTGCACGACGGCGCCCCGGTCGTGCCCGGAGAAGCGTTCCGGGTCCGGCTGCTGGTGACGAACCCCGGGCCGGGCGCGCAGCGGGCGACGCTGCCCGCCATGATCGCGGCGCGGCTGCACAGCGGCGAGGCCGCTTTCGATGTGCTGCTGCGGGCCGAGGAGGCCGCCCAGGCCGTCGAGCTGCCCCCGGGCGGATTCGCGCAGCGCGCCTACGCGGGCCAGGTGCCGCCGGACGTGGCGGCCGTCGTCCGGCTCGAACTGGCGGACCGGAAGAGCAACCGGCTCACCCTGGCCAGCGCGGCGCAGGCGCCGGGGGCGGCGTCCCCCGCGGTCCCGCCGGCAATGGCGCCGGCTCCGGCGCAGGCGCCGGTCGCGCGCCGCGACACGGAACCGGCCCTGCAGGTCTTCGAGCCCGTGTATTTCCTCGTCGGCACGCGCGGCGACAACACCGCCAAGTTCCAGTTGAGCTTCAAGTACCGGCTGTTCGACGAGGGCGGCCGCGTCGCCGACTACCTGCCGGGGGCGGCCAATCTTTATTTCGGCTACAGCCAGGTGTCCTTCTGGGACCTGGGCCGCAAGTCGCGGCCCTTCCGCGACACCAGCTACCGCCCCAGCCTGTTCTACCTGCAGCGGGACGCCTGGCAGGGGGAAGACGGCCGCTCCGCGCTCAACTGGCGGGCGGGCCTGGAGCACGAATCCAACGGCCGGGAGGGCGCCACCTCCCGCAGCATCAACACCGCCTATGTGCGTCCGGAATGGCGCACCGAGCTGGCCGGTCACCGCTACGCCATGATCGCGCCCAAGCTCTGGGGCTATCTCTCCAAGACGCCCAACCGGGACATCGCCCGCTACCGGGGCTACGGCGAGCTGGGCCTGCGCTACGGCGCGCTCGACAGTTGGGAGTGGACGGCCAGCCTGCGCCGTGGCACCGCTGCCTTCGGCAGCGTCCAGGTGGATGCCACCTACCCGCTGCAGCGCGACCTGTTCGCCAACGTCGGCGGCTACCTGCACCTGCAATACTTCAACGGCTACGGGGAGAGCCTGCTGGATTACAATCTCAAACGGCGTTCCCAGATCCGCATCGGCTTCTCGCTGGTGCGGTAGGGGGCGGACAACAATGACAATTCCGTGGAGATTCCCATGCCCCAAGCGATTCGTTTTCACCAGACCGGCGGCCCCGAAGTCCTGAAGTGGGAAGAGGTGCCCGTCGGCGACCCCGGCCCCAATGAAGCGCGCGTCCGCCATCACGCCGTCGGCCTCAATTTCATCGACATCTACCACCGCACGGGCGCCTATCCCGCACCGCTGCCCTCCGGCATCGGCCTGGAGGGCGCCGGCGTCGTGGAGGCCGTGGGCGCCGGCGTGAGCGACCTCAAGCCGGGCGACCGCGTCGCCTATGCCGGCGGGCCCCTGGGCGCCTATGCCGAGGCGCGCACGATGCCCGCCGACCGGCTGGTGAAGCTGCCCGAGGCGCTCAGCTTCGAGCAGGGCGCGGCGATGATGCTGCAGGGCATGACGGCGCAATACCTCCTGCGCCGCACCTGCCGCGTGCAGCCGGGCGACACCATCCTCATCCACGCCGCCGCCGGCGGCGTCGGCCTCATCGTCTGCCAGTGGGCCAAGGCCCTGGGCGCCACGGTGATCGGCACGGTGGGCTCGGACGAGAAGGCGGCCCTGGCAAAAGCCCATGGCTGCGACCACGCCATCGTCTATAGCCGGGAGAAGTTCGCCGAGCGGGTGAAGGAAATCACGCAGGGCGAGGGCGTGCCGGTGGTCTACGACTCCATCGGCCGCGACACCTTCATGGACTCCCTGTCCTGCCTGCGGCCCATGGGCTTGCTGGCGCTGTTCGGGGCCGCCTCGGGCCCGGTGCCGCCCTTCGACCTGGGACTGCTGGCGAAGATGGGCTCGCTCTTCATCACGCGGCCGACGCTTTTCACCTACACGGCCAAGCGCAGCGACCTCCTGCGGTCGGCCGGCGAGCTGTTCGACATGGTCACCTCGGGCAAGGTGAAGATCGAGGTGAACCAGCGCTACCCGCTCAAGGAAGCGGGGCGCGCCCAGGCCGACCTGGAGGCGCGCAGGACGACCGGCTCGACGGTCCTTCTGCCGTAGGGCGCAATAGCGAAGCGTATTGCGCCGGATGGGATCCGTGCGGCGCAATGCGCTGCGCTTATTGCCATTCGGCGCAATGCGCTGCGCCCTTCGACAGGCTCAGGACAGGCTTATTGCGCCCTACGCTGACTACGCGAACTAACCGATGCCGAGGTCGGCACCGCCTGGGCCGACTTCTCCCGCCACCGCCCGTCGCAGGTAGGCCTCCATGTCCGCGGCGGGCATGGGCCGGGCGAAGAGGTAGCCCTGGGCATCGTCGCAGCCCTGGCGATGCAGGGTGTCCAACTGCTCCTGGCGCTCCACCCCTTCGGCGACCACGCGCAGGTTCAGGCTGTGGCCCATGCCGATCACCGCGCTGGCGATGGCCAGATCGTTGGCGTCCTCGGTGATGTTGCGCACGAAGGACTGGTCGATCTTCAGCTTGTCCAGGGGGAAGCGCTTGAGGTAGGCGAGGCTGGAGTAGCCCGTGCCGAAGTCGTCGATGGACAGTTGCACGCCGAGGGCTTTCAGGGCGCCCAGGGTCGACAGCGTCCCTTCCGTATGCTCCATGACCACCCCTTCGGTGAGCTCCAGTTCCAGGAACCGGGGCGCCAGGCCGCTGTGCGCCAGGGCGGCGGCGACCTTGTCCTGGATGTCGCCGTGGCGGAACTGGGCGCCGGAGAGATTGACGGCGACCGGCACGCCCGGCAGGCCGGCGTCCTGCCAGCGCCGGCACTGGCGGCAGGCCTCCTCCAGCACCCATTCGCCTATGGGCACGATCAGGCCGCTTTCCTCGGCCACGGGGATGAAGCGCATCGGCGGGATGAGGCCCGCGGCCGGGTCGTTCCAGCGGATGAGCGCCTCCATGCCCACCAGCCGGCCACTGCCGATGTCCACCTGCGGCTGGTAATGGAGCAGGAATTCGCCCGCCGCGAGCGCCCGGCGCAGGTTGTTCCCCAGCTCCAGGCGCTCCAGCGCCGCGGCGTTCATCGCGTGGGTGAAGAAGCGGTAACAGTTGCGCCCCGCCTGCTTGGCGTCGTTGAGCGCCGTGTCGGCATGCTGCATGAGGGACTCGAAGTCCGTGCCGTCCTGGGGATAGACGGCGATGCCCAGGCTCGGCGTCACCGTGATGCTGCGCTCGCCGACGCGGTAGGGCTCGCCCAGGGCCGCCATGAACTTGTTGGCGACGTGGGCGGCGCCCTCCGCGTCGGTCTCCGGCAGCATGACGACGAAATCGTCGCCGCCGATGTGGGAGGCGGTGTCCGCCTCCCCCACCAGGGCGCGGATGCGCCCGGCGACCGATTGCAGCAGCGTATCCCCCGCCGAGTGGCCGAGGGAGTCGTTCACCGTCTTGAAGTTGTCCAGGTCGATGAATATGACGGCAGCCTTGTGGCCGTCCCGCTCGGCGATGGCCAGGGCCTGGGTGGCGCGGTCCTGCAGCAGGCTGCGGTTGGGCAGCCCGGTGAGGGGATCGAAGTAGGCCAGGTCGCGGATGCGGTCCTCGGCCAGCTTGGCTTCGGTGAGATCGGTGGCGATGCCGATGTAGTGGCCCACGGCGCCGTCGGCGTTGCGCACGGCGGTGATGGAGAGCCAGGCCGGGTAGATCGCCCCATCCTTGCGGCGGTTCCAGATTTCCCCTTGCCAGAAGCCGTGCCGCTGCAGGCTCCGCCACATCTCCGCATAGAACGCGGCCCCCTGGCGGCCGGAGTTGAGCAGGCCGGGGTCGCGGCCCAGCACTTCCTCGGCCGGGTAGCCTGTCACGGCCGTGAAGGAGCGGTTGACGGCGAGGATGCGGCTGGCGGCGTCGGTAATCATGATGGCCTCGCGGCTGCCCTCGAACACCCGGGCCGACAGCGCCAGTTGCTCGGCCGCCGCATGGCGCTCGGTGACGTCGTGGCCCTCCGGCACCAGCCAGACCACCTGGCCCGCCTCGTCCAGGATCGGGCGCAGGCTGAAATCCACGTGGCGCAGGCCGCCGTCGCGCTTGCGGTGGGTCACTTCGAAGCGCACCACCTCGCCCGCCGCCGCCCAGCGCACCGCCTGGCGCAGCCGTTGCTGCTGCTCCGGATCGTGCGTCCACCAAGGGGTGTCCCAGAAAGGGCGGCCGATCACCTCCTCGCGGCCGGCCTTCGCCAGCTCCAGGGCGGTGTCATTGACCTCCACCAACACCCCCTCGGGATCGAGCAGGCCGATCATCTCGAAAGTGCGCGTGAACATGGCGCGGAACTTGAGCTCGCTCGCCGACAAGGCCCGCTCCCGCTCCTGCAGCCCCTCGGCCATGCGGTCGAAGGCGAAGCCGATCTCGGCCAGTTCCGCGGCGTCGCCGCGGCTGCCGAAGCGCACGTCCCGCTCCCCGGCGCCGAAGCGGCGGGCCGCTTCCCGCAGCCGCTCGCCCCAGCGCAGCACGTTGGTCTTGAGGCCGATCCAGCCGAGGAGGAAGGAGGCGGCGGTGACAGCGGCGATCAAGCCCAATTGCAGGTGCATCTGCCGGTCGACCGGGGCCGTGACCCGTTCCGTCGGCCCGCCGATGACGAGGTAGAGCGGATCCCCGGCGGCGTGCAGGGTCGCGTACATGTAGCGCTGTTTTGCCCCTTCCGGACCGGCGCCGTCCGAAGGGAGGTCCCCCCGCAGGAACTGCGCCAGCTCCGCATCCGATGGCGTCTCGTCCGAAGAGCGCTCCGGCGCGGGGTGGCGGAGGAGGCGGCGCCCGCTCCCATCCAGGACCGCCGCGACCCATCCTTCCGGCAGCGGGGCTGTATGGAGGATGTCCTGAAGCCATTGCGCATCGGCGGACGCGAACAGCACGCCCCGGATGCCGCCCTGCGCATCCGCCAGGGGATAGCCGAACACGACGCCGGGCGCCTCGCCGGCGCCGCGCGCCGGATAATGAGCATGGGAAAAGGCTTGCCGCTCGACGGTGGCCCGGAACCATGCGCGGTCCGCGAAACCGGCGGCTTCCCGGAGCGGCCTGCTGCTGCAGGCCACGTTGCCCCGGGCATCGGCGGCGCCGAAATCGAGGTACTGGGGCTGCGTCTCCCGCAGCCGGCCGGCCAGTGCCGAGCAGGCGGCCGAGCCCAGGTCCCGGATGTCGTCGGCGTTGGCCATGATGCGCAGGACCTGGTGCGTATGCTCGACGAAGGCATCATGCCGCACGAGTATGGCGCCGAGGGTGGCGCGCAAGTCCTTCTCGAGTTCGGTCAGGGCGCGCGCACGCCCCACCCCGTTCAGGTGCATCGCCAGCCCCACCAGCGGGACCATGGCGATCAGCAGCAGCAGCAGCAGGCGGGCGCGCAGGGTGGCAAGGAAACGCATGTCCGGGGCATCGATGGTTTTTTACGGGCTTGGCCGGGGTCGCGGGCCAGGGCGTGATTATCGACCGGATTGGACGACATGGACAGGGCTATGAACAGGGCGGATATGCTAAATTCCGCGCATGCTCCACTCCTTTCTCATCGCCAACCCCAAGGGGGGCTGCGGCAAGACGACGCTGGCCACCAACCTCGCGGGTTACTTCGCGCGGCGCGGCCACCGGGTCATGCTGGGCGACATCGACCGGCAGCAGTCGGCGCGGGAATGGCTGAAACTGCGCCCGGCCGGCTTGCCGCCGATCCGCACCTGGGACATCGAGCCGGACGAGCCGGCGCGTCCGCCCCGGGACACCACCCATGTGGTGCTCGACACGCCGGCCGGCCTGCACGGCAGGAAGCTGGACCAGGTGGTGAAGCTGGTCGACCGGGTCATCGTGCCGCTGCAGCCCTCCATCTTCGACATCCTCGCCACGCGCCGCTTCGTCGATGTGCTGCTGGAGGAAAAGGCGGTGCGCCGGCAGCAGGCGTTCGTCGCCCTGGTCGGCATGCGCGTCGATGCGCGCACCCGCGCCGCCCAGGAGCTGGAGCGCTTCTGCGCCGGGCTGGACCTGCCGGTGCTGGGCCACCTGCGCGACACCCAGGTCTACGTGCAGGCGGCGGCCCACGGTTTCACGGTCTTCGACCTGTCGCCTTCGCGCGGCGGGCAGGACGTGGAGCAGTGGCGCCCCATCCTCGACTGGGTCGA
>CAYZLI010000081.1:0-15999 GCA_964479195.1 uncultured Rhodocyclaceae bacterium | reverse complement strand
TGAGCTCGCCCTTCCAGGACACGCGCACGGAGTAGTCCTGCAGGCGGTGGAACAGGCTCGCACCCTCTCCCTTGACGGGAGAGGGCTGGAGTGAGGGTGCAGCGGCCGCAGCCCCCTCACCCTGTCCCTCTCCCCCGCGGGGGAGAGGGGACCGATATTCGATGCCCAGCTCGGCGAAGCGCGGCGTGGCTTGTTCGATGGGCAGATCGAGGTTGTCCAGCAGCCACTGCCAGCGCCCGCGCACGGCGGCGATCAAGTCCAGCGCCTGCTGGCGCCGGTCGCCGATCAGCACCTCCGCCTCTAGGTTGGCGTCGCCCGCATGGAGCGGCAGTTCGCCGCGCAGGAATTCGTCCAGCGCGTCGCACAGGCGCAGCTTGTTGCGGATGGACAGCTCGATGTTGATGCGCTCGATGCCGTCGCAGTAGTCGCCCATGCGCGCGAGCGGAATCACCACGTCCTCGTTGATCTTGAAGGCGTTGGTGTGCCTGGCGATGGCGGCGGTGCGGGCGCGGTCGAGCCAGAAGCGCTTGCGCGTCTCGGCGGTGACGGCGATGAAGCCTTCGCCGCCGCGGGCGTTGGCGATGCGCACCACTTCGGAAGCGGCCTGCATCACGGCGTTCTCGTCCTCGCCGACGATGTCGCCGAGCAGCACCATCTTGGGCCGCCCATGGCGTTTTGCCTTGGTGGCGTAGCCCACCGCTTTCACGTAGCGCTCGTCCAGGTGTTCGAGGCCCGCCAGGATGGCCCCGCCCGGCTGTTGGTCGAGGTAGTCCTTGATCTCGACGATGGAGGGCACGGCTTCCCGCACCTGGCCGAAGAACTCCAGGCAGAAGGTGCGCACATGGGGCGGCATGCGGTGCAGGATGAAGCGCGCCGAGGTGATGATGCCGTCGCAGCCTTCCTTCTGCACGCCGGGCAGGCCGGCGAGGAACTTGTCCGTGACGTCCTTGCCCAGCCCCGTCTTGCGGAAGCGGGCGCCGGGGATTTCAAGGATTTCCTCCGCCAGCGGCTTGCCGGTGCCGGAATCCGTGCGCCGCACGCGGAACGTCGCCACCGCCTGGTCGTGGATCTTGCCCAGGTTGTGCTCCATGCGTTCCACCTCCAGCCAGTTGCCGTCGGGCCCCACCATCTTCCAGGACGCCAGGTTGTCCAGGGCCGTGCCCCACAGCACCGCCTTCTTGCCGCCGGCGTTCATGGCGATGTTGCCGCCGATGCAGGAGGCGTCCGCCGAGGTGGGGTCGCAGGCGAAGACCAGGCCGGCCTCGTCCGCCGCATCCATCATGCGCCGCGTCACCACGCCGGCGCCGCAATGCATGGTGGCATAGGGCCGGTCCACGCCCGGCAGGGTCATCACCTCCACCGGGCCGCAGCGGTCCAGCTTCTCCGTGTTGATCACCGCGGCGCGGGGCGTCAGCGGCACGGCGCCGCCCGTGTAGCCGGTGCCGCCGCCGCGGGGAATGAGGGTGAGGCCCAGGGCGGTGCAGTCCTTCACCAGGGCCGGGATCTCCTCCTCCGTGTCGGGGCAGAGCACGACGAAGGGGTATTCCACGCGCCAGTCGGTCGCATCCGTCACGTGGGAGACGCGGGACAGGCCATCGAAGCAGATGTTGTCGCGGCTGGTGTGGCGGGAGAGGGCCTTCAGCACCTTGGCGCGCAGGGCGGCGGTCTCGGCGAAGTGGGCGGCGAAGCGGTCCACCGCGGCGCGCGCCGCTTCCAGCAATTGCGCCACCGCATCGTTGCCCTGGCGCCGCTTCTCGATTTCGTTCAGGCGATGCCGCAGCGCCCCGACCAGGGCTTCCTGCCGCTCCCGGTTGTTGAGGAGATCGTCCTCCAGGTAGGGGTTGCGCTGCACGACCCAGATGTCGCCCAGCACTTCGTAGAGCATGCGCGCCGAACGGCCCGTGACGCGCTGGGCGCGCAACTTATCCACCAGCCGCCACATCTGCGGCCCGAGCAGGCGGATGACGATCTCCCGGTCGGAGAACGAGGTGTAGTTGTAGGGGATTTCGCGCAGGCGGGCGGTCATGCGGGGGTGCGGCGGCAAAGGGCGAATTTTAGCCTATTGCGACGCAACAAGCAGGGGATCATGGCCTTGTGCGGTCTGCGGTTACAGGGCGCCCGCCCCGAGGGCCACGGCCAGGTAACGGGCGAACTTGCCCAGCGCCATCCAGGCCAGGCTCGCCAGCCAGTTGAGGCGCAGCCAGCCGGCGGCGGCGCACAGGGCGTCGCCGATGAGGGGCGCCCAGGCGAGCAGCAGGGCCGGGCTGCCCCAGCGGCGCAGCAGCTCCAGCCGCTGCGGCAGGGTTGTCTGCGGCACGAGGCGGGCGAGGAGGTAGGTGCTCATGCCGCCCAGGGTGTTGCCGAGGGTGGCCAGCGCCAGCGCGAACGGCGCTTGCTCCGGGTACGTTCGAAGCACGGCAAACAACACGGCCTCCGAGCCGCCGGGCAGCAGGGTGGCGGCAAGAAAGCTCGAGATGAACAGGCCCCACAGGCTGGTGTCGGGGCCGGGCAGCCAGTCGGGGCTCAGGGTCGGCATCGGGTGCATTATGCCGCGGCCGGCGCCACGCGCCCTTGCCGGGCCGCGCAAGCCCCTGATACCCTTGCGGGCTTATGGCTCCCGACTACCTCGAAAAAATCCTCAACGCCCAGGTCTACGACGTGGCGATCGAATCGCCCCTGGAACCGGCGCCCAACCTCTCCGCCCGCCTGCACAACACGCTGCTCCTCAAGCGCGAGGACATGCAGCCGGTGTTCTCCTTCAAGCTGCGCGGCGCCTACAACAAGATGGCCCACCTCTCGCCCGCCGCCCTGAAGCGCGGCGTCATCGCGGCTTCCGCCGGCAACCACGCCCAGGGCGTGGCCCTGTCCGCGCAGCGCCTGGGCTGCAAGGCGGTCATCGTCATGCCGGTGAGCACGCCGCAGATCAAGGTGGATGCGGTGGCCAAGCGCGGCGCCGAGGTGGTGCTGACGGGGGACTCCTACGACGAGGCCTACAAGCACGCGCTGGGGCTGGAGAAGGCGCGCAAGCTCACTTTCGTCCATCCCTACGACGACCCCGAAGTGATCGCCGGCCAGGGCACCATCGGCATGGAGATCCTGCGCCAGCATCCGAAGCCGATCCACGCCATTTTCGTCGCCATCGGCGGCGGCGGCCTGATCTCCGGCATCGGCGCCTACGTGAAGCGGCTGCGCCCCGACATCCAGGTGATCGGCGTCGAGCCGGTGGATGCGGATGCCATGGCCCGCTCGCTCGCCGCCGGCCATCGCGTGCGCCTGTCCCAGGTGGGACTGTTCGCCGACGGGGTGGCGGTGAAGCAGGTGGGGGAGGAAACCTTCCGCCTGTGCAAGGAAGTGGTGGACGACGTGATCCTGGTGGACACCGACGCCATCTGCGCCGCCATCAAGGACGTCTTCGAGGATACCCGTTCCATCCTGGAGCCGGCCGGCGCCTTGGCCATCGCCGGGGCCAAGGCCTGGGCGGCGAAGCACAAGCTGCGCGACAAGACCCTGGTGGCGGTGGCCAGCGGCGCCAACACCAATTTCGACCGCCTGCGCTTCGTCGCCGAGCGCGCCGAGGTGGGCGAGCAGCGCGAAGCCGTGCTCGCCGTCACCCTGCCGGAGCGGCCCGGCGCCTACAAGAAGTTCGTCTCCCTCATCGGCGCGCGCAACATCACGGAATTCAACTACCGCTACCACGACGACAGCGAAGCGCACGTCTTCGTCGGCGTGCAGGTGGGCAGCCGCGCGGAATCGCTCAAGCTGGTGGCGTCCTTGCGCCGGCACGGCCTCGCCACCCTGGATCTCACCGACGACGAAATGGCCAAGCTTCACGTGCGCCACATGGTCGGCGGCCATGCGCCCGAGCAGGTGAAGAACAACGGCAAGGGCAAGGAGCTGCTCTACCGCTTCGAGTTCCCCGAGCGGCCGGGGGCGCTCATGAGGTTCCTCAACAGCATGAGCGCCGGCTGGAACATCTCGCTCTTCCACTACCGCAACCACGGCGCCGACTACGGCCGTGTGCTGGTGGGCATGCAGGTGCCGCCGCAGGATATGCCCACCTTCCGCGCTTTCCTCAAGGACCTGGGCTACGCCTACTGGGAAGAGACGAAGAACCCCGCCTACAAGATGTTCCTGGGGTAGGGCGCAATAGCCGCGCAGCGGCGCATTGCGCCGCATGCATCCGGCGCAATGCGCTTCGCCCTTCGACAGGCTCAGGACAGGCTTATTGCGCCCTACGGCCGACGCACTAGCCGCCCGTCTTCCACGACGAAAACCCCCGCTTCGGTAACGATGGCGTCCATGCGCAGGTCGTGGGCCTGGGGCCGGATGCTGTCCACGCGGGCCAGCTCGAAGCCGACCCCGATGGCCAGCGGACGGGGATTCAGGGCGGCGAGGGTGCGGTCGAAGTAGCCGCCGCCGTAGCCGAGGCGGTAGCCGCCGTCGTCGAAGGCGTTCAGGGGCATCAGGATGGCCTCCGGGTGCAGGGTTTCCCCGGCAACCGGAATGTGGATGCCGTAGCGGTCGTCCACCATCTCGGCTGCCGGCGTCCATTCGCGGAAGGCGAGCGGCGCGTGGCGCGACACCACCACCGGCAGGCAGGCGCGCACGCCGCGGGCGAGCGCCCGTTGCACCAGCGGGCGGGCGTCGAACTCGCCGCGGAACGGCCAGCAAAATCCCAGGGTACGCACCGGCAACCGGTCAACGAAAGGCCCCAGCAGGCGTTCTATCTCCTGGCACTTCGCCGCGCGCTCGGCGGCCGGCTGCGCTTCCCGCGCCGCGATGAGGCGGCGGCGCAGCTCGCCGCGCCAGGCGGAGAGGGAGGCTTCGGCGGCGGTGGGCGGGGGCTTCAATGTGCTATTCTGGAATCGCTGTTCGTGGGTCCTGGGCAATATAAACGATGAAGCGCCTCCTGTGCGCCCTGCTGTTGGCTTCGGCGCTGCCGTGCGCGCTTGCGGCGGGGGATGATCGGGTCCTCGCCGCCCGCGACGCGGTGCGCGTCGGCGATGGGGTGCGGCTGGCGAAGCAGCTCGAGGCGGCGCGCGGGCATGAGCTGGAGCCCTATGTCGAATACTGGCAGCTCAGCCTGCGGCTGAACGATGCCGACCCGGGGCCGATGCGGGACTTTCTCGCCCGCCACGCCGGCAGTTACGTGGCCGACAAGCTGCGCGGCGAGTGGCTGAAGTCCCTGGGCAAACGCCACGAGTGGGAGCTGTTCGAGGCCGAGTACCCCAAGCTCGTCCAGCCCGACCTGGAGCTCAACTGTTACAGCCTGCAGGCCCGGCTGCGCCTGCCCGACGCCTCCGCCCTGGACGAGGCGCGCCCCCTCTGGTTTTCCGCCCTCGATCTGCCCGAGTCCTGCCGGCCCCTGATGGAGGAGCTGGTCGCCAGTGGCCGCATCGGCACCGACGACGTATGGGAGCGCCTGCGCCGGCTGCTCGAAGCGAAGAAGCTCGCGGCGGCCAAGGCCACCGCCAAGTTCCTGCCGGCGAACCAGGCGCCGGAGGCGCGCACGCTGGAAACCATAGCCGACAAGCCCATGCGCCACCTGGCGCTGCTCCCGGAGAAGTTCGCCGCCACCCGGCGCGGGCGCGAGCTGGCGCTCTTCGCCGTGCAGCGCGTGGCCCGCAACGATCCCGTCCAGGCCGCGGCCCGGTGGGAGCGGATCGAGGACAAGTTCTCCGCCGCCGACCGGGGCTACATCTACGGCCAGCTCGGCTGGCAGGCGGCGCTGAAACACCTGCCGGAGGCGACCCGGTGGTATGCCCGGGCGGGCGAGGCGCCGCTCTCCGAAGAACAACTGGCCTGGAAGGCGCGGGCCGCCCTGCGCGCCCAGGACTGGGCGACGGTGCACGCGAGCATCGAGCGCATGCCCGCGGCGATGGCCGCCAAGTCGGACTGGGTCTACTGGCTCGGCCGCGCCCATGCGGTCCTCGGCCGCGAAGAGGCGGCCCGCGACCTGTACCGGCGCATCGCCGGGCAGCCCAACTTCTACGGCAACCTGGCCGACGACGAGTTGGGCCAGCCCATCGTGCCGCCGCCCCGGGCGGAGCGGCCGGGCGTCGAGGAGGTGAAGGCGATCGCCGCCGAGCCGGGCATCCGCCGGGCGCTTGCCCTGTTCCGCCTCGACATGCGCACGGAGGGCGTGCGCGAATGGAACTGGTCCCTGCGCGGCCTGGACGACCGGCAGTTGCTGGCCGCGGCCGAACTGGCGCAGGAGCGGGGCATCATCGACCGCGCCATCACCGCCGCCGACCGCACGCTCGCCCAGCACGATTTCACGCTGCGCTACCCCGCCCCCTACCGCGACCAGGTGGAGCCCAGGGCGCGCCGGTTGCAGCTCGACCAGGCCTGGGTCTATGGCCTGATGCGCCAGGAGAGCCGGTTCGTCGCCGGCGCCAAGTCGGCGGTGGGCGCCAACGGCCTGATGCAGGTCATGCCCCGCACCGCCCGCTGGGTGGCCAAGAAGATCGGCCTGAGGGACTACCGGCCGGGGCGGGTGAACGACACCGAGGTGAACGTGACCCTGGGCACCAGCTACCTCAAGCTCGTGCTCGACCACCTGGACAGCCAGCCGGTACTGGCCTCCGCCGCCTACAACGCCGGGCCGGGGCGGGCGCGCAAGTGGCGCGACGTGAAGCCCCTGGAAGGCGCCATCTACGCCGAGACCATCCCCTTCAACGAGACCCGCGACTATGTGAAGAAGGTGATGAGCAACGCTGTTTACTATGCGGCGCTGTTCGACGGCACGCCCCAGTCCCTGAAGGCGAAGCTGGGCGTGGTCGGGCCACGGGGCGGGGCGGTGGCGGAGGATCTGCCCTAGGCGGTTCGGAGACCCGTAGGGCGCCATAAGCGAAGCGCATCGCGCCGAACCAATGTCCGGCGCATTACGGCTTCGCCTAATGCGCCCTACGCTATTGCGCCCTACATTCCTACCTTGCGGCAGCCGGCCCCTAGCGCGACTGCTTGATCGCCAGCACCGCCTGGTTGCGCAGCGCCCGCAGCATGGACAGGATGTTCTCGGGGATCGTCAGCTCGCCCGCCCGGGCCTTGTCGGCGTAGATCAGCCCGACCGGCGCGTTCTTGATGACCAGCGGGAAGAGGATGAAGGTCTGCGCCGTCACGAACTTCTGGAACCACTCGGGGATGTGCGGGCGGATCTTCGGGTCGTTGGTGTCGGAGATCAGCACGTCGGCGCCGCGGCTCAAGGCCACTTCGAAGATGTCGTGGCTGGCGCCCAGGGGGAACTTGAAGTGCCGGGTGACCTCCTCCGCGTCCGGGCCGAAGCCGAATTTCGCCACCATGGCGTTGTGCCGGACGTCCTTGATGCACAGGAGGATGCGCTGGAAGCCCATGCCCCGGTACATGGTCTCCATGATGATGCGCAGGACGTCGGCCAGGGCGACGTCCTCCACCAGGGAGCGGGTGATGTCCTGGATGCCGGCGTTGAGGATGGCCTGGGTTTCCTCCGGGGTGAGGGCGGTGCCCGCCGGCCCTTCCAGCGGCGCCGCGAAGGCGTCCGCGATTTCGCCGGGGGCGACGACAATGGTCTGGGTGAGGTCCCCCGGGATCGACGAGAGGTGCGCCGGGGCGGCCTCAGGTTGCGCTTGCGGCGCGGCGCCCATGCGGGCGCTGATCTTGCGGCCGAGCAGGGTCTGCTGCAGGTTGAGGCGCACCGCCGCGGCATAGGCCGCCATTTCCTCGAGGGATTTCTCCATGGCGTGGGCGAGGCCGCGCTCGTCCAGGGGGATGCTGTCGCCGAAGCGCTGGCCGATCCTGCGGACCTCCTCCTGGCGCTTCTCCGGCGGGGCCTGCTCCAGGACGGCGCACAACTGGTCGGACAGGCCGGCCAGCACGCGCAGCTTCTCGCTGTTGTTGCCCGGCTTCTTGACGCTGCCCGCCGGCAGCCGCCGCATGCTGCCCACCGTCTGCTCCGGGAAGCCCCAGGAGCGGGCCACACCCACCCCCAGATCCTCGTAGGAGATGCCCAGCACCCTGGCCGAGGCGCTCGCCTCGCCCGCATCGGCCTGGGCCATGAGCTTGGCGATCTCGGCGGTCTCGTCGGGGAAGTAGTAATAGGTGAGCATGCGCCCGAGGTTGTGGAACATGGCGCAGATGAAGGCCTCCTCGCAGTCCTTGACCAGGCCCTTCTTCGCCATGTCCCGGGCCAGGATGCCGGTCATGATGGCGCGGACGAACTCGTCGCGCAGTTGCTGGGCCTGGCCCCGGTTCTGCAGGTGCTCCATCAGGATCAGGGAGGTGGCGATGGTGCGCACCGTGCCGAAGCCGAGGATGATCACGGCGCGGGAAATGGTACTGATGGTGCCGCCGCCGGCCTGGGCGTAAAAGGCCGAGTTGACCAGGCGCATCAGCTTGTTGGTCAGCGCCACGTCCTTCAGGATGGTGTTGGACAGGGTGGAGACGCTTTCCTGCTCCGAGGAGGCGATGCGGTTGATGGAGGAGATGGCCTCCGAGAGCGCCGGGAAATCGGTCTTGTGGCGCATGCGCCGCAGGAGGAAGTCGAGGGTGGATTGCTTGCCCCCGTCCGGTCGGGCCGGCGCCCCCTCTTCCCCGGGCGCGAGCCAGGCGGCGAGGGCGGCGCCCATCTCGGCGGCGCTGGCATAGCGGGCCGCCGGGTCCATGGCCGTGGCCTTGAGGATGATGTGGCCCAGCTTTTCGTCGATGATGCCGGCGGCCTCGGCGGGCAGGCGAATGGGCTCGTTGGCGATGCGGTTGAGGACGACGTAGACATCGTCGCCCTGGATCACCCGCTTGCCGGTGAGCATCTCGCAGAGGACGAGGCCGGCGGAAAAGATGTCCGACGGGGCGCCGGCCGTGCCCGCGGTGATGCGCTCCGGCGCCAGGTACGCCGGGGTGCCGAGGACCCCGTCCCGCTGGCCCTGGGCCGGCGCTTGCGAGGCGAGCAGGGCGATGCCGAAATCCATTACCTGCGGCACGCCCTCACCGTTGATCAGGATGTTGGACGGCTTGAGGTCGCGGTGGATGACGCCGTGGCGATGGGCATGCTCGAGGGCATCGAGGATGGGCCGCATGAGCTCGACGGCCCGGGGCGCCGCGAGGGCGCCCTCGCCGCGCAGCAGCTCCGCCAGGGTCTGGCCCTCGACGTACTCGAACACCAGATAGGGGTCGCCGTCCTGCTCGCCCGCGTCGAAGATGGGCACGATGTTGGGGTGGCGCAGCTTGCCCACCGTGCGCGCCTCGTCCAGGAGCATGCGCTGGCTCGTCTCGTCGCGGCCGTCCAGGTGCAGCGACTTGATCGCCACTTCCCGCTGCAAATGGGCGTCGTAGGCCAGGTAGACGACGCTCTGGGCGCCAGTGCCCAGGGTGCGGCGGATCTCGAACTTGCCTATGCGCTCGGGGTGTTGGCTTGGACTTCTCACTTTTCCCTGCAGCGAAACCGGGACTTGCGCCCCTTAAGAGCTCCTAGGGAATATAACGCATCGCCCCGGCCGGACTTGAGATTAAAATGAAACTTCAAGCGATTCGGCGCCGCCTTTGGTTATTTGGTTATGGAGATCAAGAACATCCTGCTGATTGGCGGCTCCGGTTTTCTGGGCCGCCATGTCGCCCACCTGCTGGCGGAGCGCGGCTGCAACCTGACGGTGCCGACGCGCCGGCGCGAGCGGGCCAAGCACCTGCTGGTCCTGCCCACGGTGGACGTGGTCGAAGCCAATGTGCATGACGAGCGCCGGCTGGCGACGCTGCTGGCCGGCCAGGACGCCGTGATCAACCTGGTGGGCATCCTGCGCAGCCGCGCCGGCCGGCCCTACGGGCCGGATTTCGCCCGGGCCCATGTGGCGCTGCCCAAGAAGATCGTCGCCGCCTGCCGCGCCCAAGGGGTGCGGCGCCTGGTGCACGTGTCCGCCCTGCGGGCCGACCCGAACGGACCTTCCCAGTACCTGCGTTCCAAGGGCGAGGGCCAGGCGGCGGTGCTGGGGGCGGGCGAGGGCCTGGACGTGACGGTGTTCCGGCCCTCCGTCATCTTCGGTCCGGGGGACGCCTTCCTCAACATGTTCGCCCGCCTGCTGCGCCTCTTCCCGGTCATCCCCCTGGCCTGCCCCAATGCCCGGTTCCAGCCCGTGTATGTGGAGGACGTGGCGGCGGCGATCGCCGACTGCCTGGCGGCAACCGAGAGCTTCGGCCGGGCCTACGATCTGTGCGGCCCGACGGCCTATACCCTGAAGGAGCTGGTCGAGTACGTGGGCCGGGCGACCGGCCGGCCGCGCCTCGTGATCGGGCTGCCGGACGGCCTGTCCTACCTGCAGGCCCTGGCCATGGAGTTCCTCCCCGGCGGGCTCATGTCCCGGGACAACTATTACTCCATGCAGGTGGACAGCGTCTGCCCCGCCGGCTGCGCGCCGCCCTTCGGGCGGGCGCCCAGCGCCCTGGAAGCCGTGGCGCCGCTCTACCTGGCCGGCTCGCTCCGCCTGCGCCACTACGCCTATCGCGTCAAGGCGCGCCGCTGACGTGAAGACCTACGTTGTCGGCGGCGCGGTGCGCGACGAGCTGCTCGGCCTGCCCGTGCAGGACCGGGACCACGTGGTGGTCGGCGCCACGCCGGAGGAGCTGCGCGTGCGGGGCTTCAAGCCCGTGGGCAAGGATTTCCCCGTCTTCCTCCATCCGCAGACCAAGGAGGAATACGCCCTGGCCCGCACCGAGCGCAAGACGGCGCCCGGCTACACGGGCTTCGTCTTCCACGCCGCGCCCGACGTCACCCTGGAGCAGGACCTGGCGCGGCGCGACCTCACCATCAACGCCATCGCCCGGGCCGAGGACGGCAGCCTGATCGACCCCTTCGGCGGGCGGGCCGACCTGGAGGCGCGGGTGCTGCGCCACGTGGGCCCGGCCTTCGCCGAGGATCCCGTGCGGGTGCTGCGCGTGGCGCGCTTCGCCGCGCGCTTCCACGCCTTCACCGTGGCCGAGGAAACCCTGGCGCTGATGCGCCGCATGGCGGAGAACGGCGAGGTGGACCACCTCGTGCCGGAGCGCGTCTGGCAGGAGCTCGCCCGCGGCCTGATGGAGGCGCGGCCCTCGCGCATGTTCGAGCTCCTGCGCGCCTGCGGGGCCCTGAAGAAAATCCTGCCCGAGCTCGATCGCCTGTTCGGCGTGCCGCAGTCCGCCGAGCACCACCCGGAGGTGGACACGGGCGTCCATGTCATGCGGGTGGTGGACGAGGCGGCCTTGCGCGGCGAGCCTTTGCCGGTGCGTTTCGCCGCCCTGCTCCACGACCTGGGCAAGGGCGCCACGCCGCCCGAGGAATGGCCGCACCATTACGGCCACGAGGAAAAGGGCGTGGCCCTCGCGGAAGGCGTGGCCGAGCGCCTGCGCGCCCCGGCGGATTGCCGCGATCTCGCCGTGCTGGCCTGCCGCGAGCACGGGGTGGTGCACCAGGCCCGGGAGCTGCGCCCCAGTACCCTGGTCCAGCTGCTGGAACGGGCCGACGCCCTGCGCCGCCCCGAGCGCTTCGCCCGGCTGCTGGCCGCCTGCGAGTGCGATTTCCGCGGCCGTCCGGGCTACGAGACCCCGCCCTATCTCCCCGCCGCGATCCTGCCGCGGGCCCTGGCCGCCCTGCAGGCCGTGGATGGCGGCGCCATCGCCGCCGCCACGGTCGACAAGGCGCAGATCCCGGCGCGCATCCACGAGGCGCGGGTGGCGGCGGTGCGGGCGGCCCTTGGCCCTGCCTGATCGCCCGATGTTCGGCCCCCGTGTCCTGCTGGCGGCGGCCCTGGGGCTTGCGCTCAGGGCCGCCATCGGCGCCGAGCCCCTCGGGGCGCCGGAAAATCCCGCCCGGCAAGCAGCCTATCCGGCGCACACGCCGGAAGAAGCGCTCGCCGCACTGCGGCCGGTGCTGATCGGCAAGCGCGAACTGGATCAGGCGCGCCGGCGCCTAGCCGTCCAACTGGCCCGCATGAGCCGCGACCTGGACGGCCCGGGCCCCTGGCGGGAGGACAATACCCTCGTGGTGCGCGGCTTCATCGCCGACGTGCAGGTCGCCTACGCCCTGGAGTTCCCGGAAGGCACGCGCCTGGTTTCCCGGGGCATGATGAAGGCCTGGGGCATGGACCCGGAGCGGCTGCACCAGCGGGCGCTGGCCAATCTGGACGCCAGGCAGGGCGAGCTGCAAGCCAAGCCCGTGGGCAAGCTGCCCTGGCTGCACGTGCTCGATGCGGAGGACGGCCATGCGGCGAGCCGCGTCCTGCTGCACTGGCGCTGGCGGGAGCTGGCGGCGACCTTCGGCGGAGCGCTCGTCCTGGGCATGCCGACCCGGGACGTGGTGGTGTTTACGGCCACGCGGGAGCCGGAGAAACTCGAACAGTTGCGGGAAACCGTCGAGACGGTGGAACGCCACCAGGGCCGTCCCGTCAGCCGCCGGCTGTTCCACTGGACGATTGAAGGCTGGCGGGAGCTGGAGGGACCGCTACAGGAGCCGAAAGAGCAGGGTGGCGAGCAGCGACAGGACTAGCGTGGTGCCGAAAGGGAACTGATAGACCCGGCCGCGGAAGCGCAGGCTGACGTCGCCGGGCAGGCGGCCGATCCGCAGGAAGGCCGCCAGCCGCGGCAGGAAGACGCCGGCGATGAGGACGGTCACCAGCAGGGCAATCAGCCACTTGAGCATGGGATCGAGAGAATAAACGAGGGAGGATCGAGTTGATAGAACTTTACACCTGGGCGACGCCCAACGGCCGCAAGGTCTCCATCATGCTGGAGGAATGCGGCCTGCCCTACCGGGTGCACAGGATCGACATCACGAAGGGCGAGCAGTTCACCCCAGCCTTCGTCGCCGTCAGCCCCTACAGCAAGATTCCCGCCCTGGCAGACCCGGAGGGCCCCGACGGCCGGCCGATGGCCCTGATGGAATCCGGGGCCATCCTGCTCTACCTCGCCGGCAAGACGGGACGCTTCCTGCCGGCCGACCTGCGCTGCAGGTATGAGGCGCTGCAATGGCTCATGTTCCAGATGGGTGGGGTGGGGCCCATGTTCGGCCAGGCCCACCACTTCCTGCGCTTCGCCCCGGAGCAAGTGCCCTACGCCATCGAACGCTACAAGAAGGAAACGGCGCGGCTCTACGGCGTGCTGGAGCGGCGCCTGGCGGAGCACGCCTACCTCGCCGACGAATACTCCGTCGCCGACATCGCCACCTACCCCTGGGTGGCGCGCCACGAATGGCATCAGGTGGATCTCGCCGCCTACCCGGCGGTCGCCCGCTGGTTCGAGACCATCGGCGATCGGCCGGCGGTGCGGCGGGGCATGGCGGTACCGAGTTGAATCCCGACCGGTTCGGCGATCTCGAGCTGATCGCCCGGGCGCCGCAAGGGGCGATGCGGCCCACACCCTTGCTGTTCATCCACGGCGCCTACGCCGGGGCCTGGTGCTGGGAGGAGCACTTCCTGCCTTTTTTTGCCGAGGCGGGCTATGCGGCCTACGCCCTGAGCCTGTCCGGCCACGGCGGCTCGCGGGGCCGCGAGCGGCTGGACAGCCTGGGCATCGACGACTACGTGCGGGACGTGGCGGAAGTGGCGGCGCGCCTGCCCGCGGCCCCGGTGCTGATCGGCCATTCCATGGGCGGCCTGGTGGCGCAGAAATATCTGGAGGCGCATGCAGCGCCGGCGCTGGTCCTGCTCGCCTCGGTGCCGCCCCAGGGCCTGTGGGCGGCGGCGGTGGGGCTCGCCTTCCGCAAGCCGGGCCTGCTGGGCGAGTTGAACCGCCTGCTCGGCGGCGCCCAGGTGGCCCTCGACAGCCTGCAGGAAGCCATGTTCGCCCAGCCGGTGGCCCCGGAGCGCCTGCTCGCCTATTACCGGCGCATGCAGCCGGAATCCCACCGCGCCATTTGGGACATGACCCTCTTCAATCTGCCCCACCGCAGCCGCATGCGCCTGCCGCCGCTGCTCGTGCTGGGCGCCGAGCATGACCACCTCATCCCCCCGTCCCAGGTGGAGATGACGGCGCGCAGCTACGGCGTCGCGGCGGAGATCTTCCCCGGCATGGGCCACGGCCTCATGCTGGAGCGCGACTGGGCAGCCGTGGCCGCGCGCATCCTGGACTGGCTCCGCGGCCAAGCCTTATAGCGAAAACACTTTTGCCTATAGGGCTATCGTCACCTTTCGCGCCGATTCTTGAGCGGGATCATTCAACCTTTTTCCCCCTGGGCCGTTAATTCGGTTGACGTCCTGCAACGCAGCGGACGCGCAGCGACGGAGGTCATCATGGTCATCTATGCCGATATGAGCACGGGAATGTATTTGGTGGAGCCGAAGGAAGAGTATGGCGAGGAGGTGCTCCTGGCCAACTGGCTGCCGCAACCCGAGCTGGGCCTCGCCTTGCAGGAAGCGGTGCCGGCCCGGCCGCAGCCGCGCGAGCCCGAGCGGGATGCGGAAGCCTTCCTGCGCACCGTCTATCTTTGCCAAGAGTGACGCTGCGCGAAACCCGCGCCGGCTACCGGCACTTCCTCGCCATCCCCACCCGCTGGATGGACAACGACGTTTATGGCCACGTGAACAACGTCGTTTATTACTCCTACTTCGATACCGTCATCAACGCCTACCTGATCCGCGAAGGCGGGCTGGACATCTACGACGGCGCCGCGGTGGGCTATTGCGTGGAATCCCATTGCCGCTACCACCGCCCGCTCGCCTTCCCGGAGAGCATCGACGCCGGCCTGCGCGTGGCGCGCCTGGGCAACTCCTCGGTGCGCTACGAGATCGGCCTGTTCCGGCAGGGCGAGGACAAGCCCGCCGCGCAAGGGCATTTCGTCCATGTCTTCGTGGACCGCGCCAAGGACAAGCCGACGGCGATCCCCGAGCGCATCCGGGCCTGCCTGGAAAAACTGAAGGTTGCAGAGAACGGGTAGGGTGGGCGGCGTCGCTGCCCGCCCTACAGGGCGTGGCTGCGGTCGCCGCGCTGGAAGCCGAGCAGCGGCCCGTCGATTTTCCGCCCCAGCGCCATCACCTTGAACAGCTCCCCCATCTCCGAAGGGCTGATCAGTTTTTGCACCCCGGCGGCCAGGGGCAGGTAGCGCGCCGCCTCCTCCGGCCGGGCCTGGGCCAGTAAGTCCGTGAGACCGCAGTTCAGCAGGAACTGGGCCTGGCTGGTGTAGCCGAGCAGCTCCAGCCCGGCCGCATGGCCGGCCTCGATGATCGCCGTGAAATCCACGTGGGCCGTGATGTCGTTGAGGCCGGGCAGCCAGAAGGGGTCGTCGTGGGCGTGGTGGCGGTAATGGCACATGAGGGTGCCGGCGGCGCGCTGCGGGTGGTAGTACTCCCGCAGCGGAAAGCCGTAGTCGATGAGCAGCAGGGCGCCCCGGTCCACGATGCGCCCCCACTCGGCCGTCCAGGCGCGGGCGGCGAGGTTGATCTCGGAGACGAAAGGCGGCGCGACCGGCAGGGCGCCCGCGGCGGCGAGCAGGGCACCGGCCGCGGGGCGCTCCTGCCAGACGAACCGGTCTTCCGCCAGCGCCACGCCCCGCTCGAAAGTCCCTTCCTCGCGCCAGGCCACGATGTGCACCGGCATGGCGTCCAGCAGTTCGTTGGCGAGCACCACCCCGCTGAAAGCTTCCGGCAGGCGCTCGAGCCATTCGACGCGCGCGGCGAGATGGGGCGCGCGGGCGGCGAGGGTTTCCCGCTGCCGCTCGCGCAGCTCGCCGGAAAGCTCCAGGATGGCATAGCGCTCGGGCGGTGCGCCGCGCCGCTCCAGCTCGAGCAGCAGCTCGGCCGCCAGCGCCCCGCTGCCGGCGCCGGCCTCCAGGATCGTCGGCGCGCTGGCGGCCATGATCTGCGCCACCGGGGCGGCGAGGGTGGGGGAGAAGAGCGGGGAGAGTTCGGGCGCGGTGACGAAGTCGCCGGCGGCACCGAACTTGCGCGCGCCGCCGCTGTAATAGCCCAGGCCGGGCGCGTAGAGCGCCAAGTCCATGTAGCGAGCGAAGGAGATCCAGCCGCCGGCATCAAGGATGGCGCGGACGAGGTGGCGGCGCAGGCGCTCGCTGTG
>CAYZLI010000080.1:0-16121 GCA_964479195.1 uncultured Rhodocyclaceae bacterium | reverse complement strand
CCGCATGGACTGGCCCGCGCTCGCGCTCTCCCTCAAGCTGTCCTTCTGGACGCTGGCCGTCCTCATCCCCCTGGGCATCGTCGTCGGGCGCGGGCTCGCCTGGCGGCGCTTCGCCGCGAAGCCCCTGGTCGAGGCCGCCCTGGCCCTGCCCTTGGTGCTGCCGCCCACCGTGCTCGGCTTCTACCTGCTGGTCGGCCTGGGCGGCGCCTCGCCCCTGGGCCAGGCCTACGAGCGGCTGTTCGGCCACCCGCTCGTGTTCACCTTCGACGGCCTGCTCGCCGCCTCGATCCTGTTCAATCTGCCCTTTGCCATCCAGCCGATGCAGCGCGCGTTCGAGGCCATCCCGCGGGAAGTGCGCCAGGCCGCCGCCTGCTCCGGCCTCACGCCGCGCCAGGTATTCCTGCGCATCGAGCTGCCCCTGGCCTGGCCCGGCCTGGTCTCCGCCGCCGTGCTGACTTTCGCCCACACCCTGGGCGAGTTCGGCGTGGTCCTGATGGTGGGCGGCAGCATCCCGGGCGAGACCAAGACCATCGCCATCGCCATCTACGACCGCGTGCAGGCCTTCGACAGCGCCGGCGCCGGCATGATGGCGGGCGTGCTGCTGGCGCTGTCCTTCGCCGCCATCACCGCCAGTTTCGTCGCCGGCCGGCGCCTGGGCCACCATGACTGACGGACTCGAAGTCCATCTGCACCAGGCCGCGCCGATCCCGCTGCAGGTGGAACTGGCCTGCGCCCCCGGCGAGCTGTTGGCGCTGGTCGGTCCTTCCGGCAGCGGCAAGACCTCGGTGCTGCGGGCCATCGCCGGGCTGCTGCGGCCGGCGCAGGGCACGGTACGCTGCAACGGCGAAGCCTGGTTCGACGGCGAGAGCGGGCTGCATGTGCCGCCCCATCGGCGCCACGTCGGCTTCGTCTTCCAGAGCTACGCACTCTTCCCCCACATGAGCGCCTTGCAGAACGTCGCCACCGCCCTGGGCCACCTGCCGACGGCCGGGCGCGCGGCGCGCGCGCGGGAGCTGCTCGCCCGGGTGCACCTCGAGGGCCTGGAGCAGCGGCGCCCCCACGCCCTGTCCGGCGGCCAGCAGCAGCGCGTGGCCGTGGCCCGGGCCCTGGCGCGCGACCCGGCGGTGCTGCTGCTGGACGAGCCCTTCTCGGCGGTGGACCAGGTCACGCGGCGCAAGCTGCAGCAGGAACTGGCGCGGCTGCGCGCCAGCCTCAACATTCCCATGCTGCTGGTGACCCACGATCTGGACGAAGCGCGCATGCTGGGCGACCGCATGGTCATCCTGCACAAGGGCAGCAGCCTGCAGGCCGGCACGCCGGACGAAGTGGTGACGCGGCCCAACAGCGCCGCCATCGCGCGCCTGGTCGGCCTGATCAATCTGTTCGAGGGGGCGCTGGTGCAGGACGGCGATGGATTGCGGCTGGCCTGGCTGGGCCACCGGCTGGAGGTCGCCCACATCACGGGCCGCGCCGGGGACCGGGTCTGCTGGGTCATCCCGCCTGAAGGCGTGCTGCTGCACCGGCGCGAGCGACCCTCGAGCGGCGAGGCGGAGAATCCGGTGGGCGGCACCGTGCAGGATTGCGTGCGCCTGGGCCCCTTTACCCAGATCCGGCTGAAGCCCGACGGCGGCGCCGAGCCGATCGCCTTCTCCGTACCGACCCACGTCGCCGAACGCAACGACATCGCCCCCGGCGCACGGGCCCGGGTCACCCTGCTCGCCACGGGCATCCATCTCATGCCCTGGGAACCGCTCGCGGAACCGCAGGCGGAATAGCGTTCGATCCCGCGCAGCTTCGCGGATCGGTTCAGGCGGACGCGGGCTTAGCCGGTACGTGGCGACAGCCCTGCCAACTGCCGCGGCGCGCCAGTTCGGCCGGGAGCCGCGGGGCGAGTTCGGACAGGCGAAGGTTCCAGTGCGGCGCGAGTTTCAGCGCGGGCGGCACTTCGCTGCCCAGGCGCTGGAGCAGGATCGCGGGCGAAAGGCGCTCGACGAAATCGGCCAGCAGGCCCAGGTAGGCCTGTTCGTCCAGCAGCGGCACCGCATCCGGATCGCGCCGCCATTCGCGGGCGAGCGCGGTGCCGCGCACCAGTTGTAGCTGGTGCAGCTTGAGGGCGCGGATGGGCAGGGCCGAGAGCCGGCGGGCGCCTTCGAGCATGCTCTCGCGCGCCTCGCCCGGCAGGCCCAGGATCAGATGGGCGGTGACCTCCAGCCCCCGCGCGGCAGCGCGGCGGATCGCCGCCTCGCTGGCGGCGAAGTCGTGGCCGCGATTGACCCGGGCGAGCACGGCGTCGTTGCAGGATTCGACGCCGATCTCGAGTTCGACGATGTGGCTGCGCGCGAGCGCCGCGAGATAGTCCAGCACCGCGTCGGGCAGGCAGTCGGGCCGGGTGCCGATCGCCAGCCCGCTGATCTGCGGATGGGCCAGCGCCTCCTCGTAGCAGGCGCGCAGCCGTTCGAATTCGCCGTAGGTGTTGCTGTAGCTCTGGAAATAGGCGATGTAGCGCTGCGTGCCCGGGTAGCGCCGGCGCAGGAAGCGCAGCCCGGTGTCGATCTGCTCGGTGATGGGCCGGCGACGATCCAGGTAGCCGGGCGTGAAGCCGGCATTGTTGCAGAAGGTGCAGCCGCCGGTGCCGAGCAGGCCGTCGCGGTTGGGACAGGTGAAGCCCGCGGCAACCGAGACCTTCTGCACCCGGCCCCCATGACGGGCCTTCGCCTGGTCGTTCCAGGCGTGGTAGCGGCGTTCACCGAAGGGCGACATGCCGATATGATCATCGCTTTGCAGGCGGAGTGTGCCCATGCGCGCCATTAAACCATGATCCCCAAGCTCGCCTTGATATTCGCCGCCGGCGTCGGTGCGGCCGGCGCCCCGGCCGGCCATGCTGCGCCCCCCGCGCCGGCCTGCCTCGAGCCCGCCGCCTGGAGGGCGCTGGACGGCGAGCGCCTGCGCGCCGTGAGCGCCGGCTCGGTGCTGGCGCGCATGGCGCAGCAGGATGTGGTGTTGCTGGGCGAGCAGCATGACGAGGACGACCATCACCGCTGGCAGGTGCAGACGCTGGCCGCGCTGCACGCCCAGCGGCCCGATATGGTCATCGGCTTCGAGACGTTCCCGCGCCGCGTGCAGCCGGTGCTGGATCGCTGGGTGGCGGGCGAGCTCCCGGTCAAGCAGTTCCTGGCGCAGGCCGACTGGGACGAGGTCTGGGACATGCCGGCCGAACTCTACCTGCCACTGTTCCAGTTCGCCCGCATCAACCGCATTCCGATGCTGGCGCTCAACGTCGACCGAAAGCTCACCCAGGCCATCGGCGAGCACGGCTGGGATGCGGTGCCGGAAGCGGACCGGGAAGGTGTGGGGCGTGCCGCGCCGCCCGCGCCAGGCTACCGGGACATCCTGTTCGAGGTCTATCGCGAGCACCCGGGCCGGCACGGCAAGGACCGGGGCAAGGTGAAGAAGACCGACCCCGCCTTCCGCAATTTCGTCGAGTCGCAGACGACCTGGGACCGGGCCATGGCCGAAGCCCTGGCCCGTCGGGTGGCGGCGAGACCGGCATCCGGCAAACCGCCCTTGGTGGTTGGCGTCATGGGCAGCGGCCACATCCGTTTCGGCCACGGCGTGCCCCACCAGTTGCGCGATCTGGGCGTGAGCAACGTCGGCACCCTCCTGCCCCTGCCCCTCGACGCCGACTGCAGGGACATCCGGACAGGCTTGGCCGATGCGGTGTTCGCGGTGCCGGCAGTGGCGCCGGCGAAACCCGAACCGCCGCGCCTGGGCGTGCAACTGGAGGACAAGGAGGGCGGCGTGCGCATCGCCAAAGTGACGGCCGACAGCCTGGCCGAGAGAAGCGGCCTGAAGGCCGGCGACCGGCTCGTGGAGGTCGCCGGCCAGCCGGCGCAGAAACTGGGTTCCGTCAGCGCCTCGATCCGGCGGCAGCCCGGCGGCACCTGGCTGCCCATGCGTGTGCGGCGCGGGGACGAAACGCTGGACCTGGTGGTCAAGTTCCCGGCCAAACCATGAGGGTCGGCTTCGTCTCCGGGGCACTCCCGCCGCTGCTTGCCTTGTTGGCGGTCTTCGTCGGCCTGACGCCGGGCGCGCTGCGCGCCGCGGCGCCGCTCCTGGAGCTGCAGATCGAGCTGGACCCCGGCACGCGCCGCCTCAAGGCCCAGGCCTTCCTCGTGCCGGCCGGGCGCGACTTCCGCTTCGAGCTGCACGAATCCCTGGAGGTGAGCGCCGCCTCGGCCGACGGCAAGGCGCTGCGCGTCGTACCTGCGGGGCGCGAGGGGCCTGTCCGTGCCTGGCGGGTCGCGCTGCCGGCCCGGGCAGGCCGGTTGCGCCTGGAATACGGCGGCCTGCTGCCGGCGCTGGATCCCCATCTCGACCATCGCGGCGTGCTGGGAGGCCTGCCGCCCATGGCCTCGAACGCGGGCAGTTTCCTCCCGGCGGGCGGCGCCTGGTATCCGCGGCCCGACCCGGACGCGAACGCGCTGTTCGCCTACCGGGTGAGCCTGGCGGTGCCGGCCGGCCAGCGGGCGCTGGTGCCCGGGCGACTGCTCTCCGAGGAGCTGCCGGCGGACGGCGCGGGCCGCTACCGCGCCAGCTTCGAGTTCCTGCATCCCGCCGATGGCATCGATCTCATGGCCGGGCCCTGGGTCGTTCGCGAGCGGATCGTGGCGCGCGCGAACGGCGCGCCGCTGCGGCTGCGCACCTATTTCTTTCCCGATCTCGACGGCATCGCCGGGCTGGCCGAGGGCTATCTGGAGGACACGCGGCGCTACCTGGAGCGCTACAGCGGCGAAATCGGCGCCTACCCCTTCACCGAATTTTCCGTGGTGGCGAGCCCGCTGCCCACGGGCTTCGGCATGCCCACGCTCACCTACCTCGGGGCCGAGGTGCTGAAGCTGCCCTTCATCCGCGCCACGTCATTGGGCCACGAGGTGCTGCACAACTGGTGGGGCAACGGGGTGTACGTCGACTACGCCCAGGGCAACTGGAGCGAGGGGCTGACCACTTTCATGGCGGACTACGCCTACAGGTCGGGCGAGTCGGATGCGGCCGCCCGCGAGATGCGGCTGGGCTGGCTGCGCGACTTCGCCGCCGTACCGGCGGGCGGGCACCAGTCGCTGGCGGCCTTTCGTTCCCGCACCCACGGGGCGGCCGCGGCCGTCGGCTATGGCAAATCGGCCATGTTGTTCGTGATGCTGCGCGATGCGATCGGCGAGGAAGCCTTCCGGCGCGGCATCCGCGGGTTCTGGGAAAGGCACCGCTTCAAGGTGGCGTCCTGGAGCGATCTGCGCGCCGCCTTCGAGCAGGCCTCGGGCCGCCCGCTGGGCGCCTTTTTCCACCAGTGGCTCGCCCGGTCCGGGGGGCCGGCCGTCCGGATCGCTCAAGCCACCGCCGGGCGGACCGGGGCGGGCAGGATGCGTCTCACCCTCGCCCTGGAACAGGGCGCGCCGGCCTACGCCCTGCGTCTGCCGCTCCAGATCGTCTATCCGAACCGCTCCGAGATCCGCTGGATCGACTGCACAGGCGAGCGCGACGTGGTGGCGCTGGAACTGGAGGCCCGGCCCGAAGGCGTGCGCCTGGACCCGGACCTGCGCGTCTGGCGCGTACTGGAGCGCGAGCAGTTGCCGCCAATTCTTCGGCAGTGGATCATCGCCCGCGCACCCCGGCTCGCCCTCGTCTCCGGCCCGGCGGATGTGCGTGCAGCCGCCGAGGCCCTGGCGCGGCGCCTGTTCGAAAGCGCGCCGCAGGCGATCTCGCCGGACGATATCGCCGCTGGCAGCAACGGCGGGGAGCCGATCTTGCTGGCGGGCCTGCACGGGGATGTGGACGCTGCGCTGGCGCGCGCCGGCCTGGCGCCGCGCCCGGCAAGCGTGGCCGGCAGCGGCAGCGCGCAAGTGTGGACGGTGCACCGCGCGGGCGGCGCGCCGGTGGCCGTGGTCTCCGCGCAGGATGCCGAGGCGCTGCGGGCCCTGCTGCGACCGCTGCCCCATTATGGCGGGCAGAGCTGGCTGGTGTTCGAGGGTGCTCGCGCCATTGCCCGGGGCGTGTGGCCCGCCCCCGGGCGGCTGATCCCCGTGCAGGGCGACCAGTGAACGCCACTTGATGCCGGCTGCCGCAGGAATCGGGGCCCATAGGGGCATTGCGTCCGTACGTGAGACAATAAGGGCCGGGATGACAGCCGTCGCCCCCAACGGCGGCACCGGATCAGGGCACAGATGACAGACACCGCCTACTGCTACCACTGCGGCATCCACCACCCCAAGGCAGAGATGCGCCAGATCGAGACCAAGGCCGGCAAGCGCTGGCGATGCCTCAAGAGCATCGAAGCGACCAAGCGCAGCAAGGCCGAGCGCGACGCCTTCGGCCGGCGCGTCACCGCCGACAACAAGGTCGAGGCTCAGAGCAAGGCGAGGCTGGTACTGAACACCGGCCGATGAGCGGCTGGCCCACGGTCGAGCTCGTCGGCCTGCTCGTCCTGGGCGGCGGCGCATGGCTGTGGTTCGACAGCCTCAAGGCAAGGGATATCGGCATCGACGCCGCCCGGACGGCCTGTGCGTCCGAGGGACTGCAGTTGCTCGACGACACCGTCTCGGTCGCCAGCCTGAGGCCGGCAAGGAACGAGGATGGCCGGCTCGTGCTGCGGCGGGTCTACGCCTTCGAGTACAGCGATACCGGCGACAATCGGCGCCGCGGCAGCGTGGTTCTGCTCGGCCACCGGGTCGTCGTCCTCAATATCGGCTTGCGCCTGGTGCCCGCGGATCGCACGCTGCATTGATCCGCCGACTGCCGGCGCGATCAGCGTGGGCGCCGGTGCGGGGCGGGAGTCGCCGGCCCACGGTTCTCGATGTGGCGGAACGTAATGCGCCCCTTGCTGACGTCGTAAGGGGAAAGCTCCAGAGAAACCTTGTCGCCCGCGAGAATGCGGATATGGTGCTTGCGCATCTTGCCGGAGGTGTAGGCCACCAATCGATGGCCGTTGTCGAGCGTTACGCGAAAGCGGGAATCGGGCAGCACTTCGTCGATCACGCCGTTCATTTCAATTAGCTCTTCTTTGGCCATGGCCACGTCTCCGGAGGAAAATCGGAATAGAAAAAGCCCGGCCGATGCCGGGCTTTCCGATGGGGAGCGGGCCGGAATGGAACCCAAGCACCCCGAACAGCACCGCCGGCATGCCAGAGGCTGCCATGCCGGCCCGCTGCTTCAGTCGGCGGCGCGGATGTTCGAGGCCTGCTGACCCTTCGGGCCGGAGGTGATATCGAAATTGACCTTCTGACCTTCCTTCAGCGTCTTGAAGCCTTGCCCCTGAATCGCGGAGAAATGGGCGAAAAGATCATCGCCACCGCCATCGGGGGTGATGAAGCCGAAGCCCTTGGAATCGTTGAACCACTTTACGGTGCCTGTAGCCATGTCTTGAATATCCTGAAAAGACAAAAAAAGGGGATAGCCCCTGGGGGGCGATAATCAAGACGGCGGGGGTGATGAACGGAGAGATACCCGGAAAAAACTGCGGGTACAGAGCCAAACAACAACTGCACTACCTGAAGATCGCTGGCCGATACTATGCGCCGGATTCGCCGGTTATGCAAATCATTTTTCCGTCGAGCCGGTCCAACCGTTTCCCCAAGACGACGAACGAGTGTCCGGTCTTGGGCAAATTGGAGGCTCGACGCGGACGTCGGCCATTATCACGTATCAGGCTTGGTCTCTTTGACCGGAGCCACTACAGCCGCCCCGGCGGCGCCGGATGCGGTGCCTGCGGAGAGGTCCTGCGCAACACCGGGACCGCTGTCATCCACCGCGGTCTTGCCGGCGAGCTTGCGCTGGCGTTTTTCTTCCTGCTTGCTCTTCTTCGCCAGGTCGCGCTGGCGCTTTTCGAACTGGTAGTTTGGTTTGGCCATGACGTCACCTTTGATCACGGCGAGAGCCGACCGGAGCGGGGTGCAGATCGAGCGGGCGCGATCGCACCCCCTGGCGGCTCGCTGCCATCGGCGACCCGTCGGCGGGCGCTCGCCCGCCGACGGGTCGGAAACAGGATGCAGGAATACGTATCAGTAGCGGTTGCCACCGCGACCGAAACCGCCGCCGCCCCCACCACCGCCCCGGCCGCCGCCGCCGCCTCGGCCACTGCCACCCCGGCCGCCGCCGCCACCGCCACCGCCGCCGCCACTGCGCCCTTCCTGCGGACGGGCTTCATTCACCGTCAGGCTGCGCCCCTCGATGTTCTTGCCGTTGAGCGCCGCCATGGCGGCCTGCGCCTCCTGATCGGAACCCATCTCGACGAAGCCGAAGCCCTTGGAGCGCCCGGAGTCGCGGTCCGTGATGACCTGCGCCGACGTCACCGTGCCATACGCGGCAAACATCTGCTCGAGGTCGTTCTTGCCAACGTTGTAGCCCAGATTGCCTACATAAAGCTTCTTGCCCAATGAAATTGCTCCAGGTAGTTGATGGGGAAACAAGCACTGCATACTACACAATACACAATAGCAGGGAGATCGACCAGCATCGAGGATTTTTCGCACCCCCGCACGGAGGGGGCCCTCACCGGTGGCGGCCGGAAAGCCCGAGACCGGCCCCGTCTTGCGGCGGCCAAAGCAAGGCTCCCGCACAGCCTAATCGCAGACCTTTCGCCGCCCAGCCTTCACCGTCGCGCGCCGTGCCTTGTTTTCCATCCGCTTCGCGACGGCAGTCCTGGTCGGCTTGGTCGGCCGGCGTTTCTTCGGCAGCACGGCGACGCTGGCAATCAGTTCTTGCAGCCGGCGCAGCGCTTCGGCACGGTTTTTCTCGAGGCTGCGGAATTCCTGCGCTTTGATGACCACCACGCCGTCTTTGCTGATGCGCTGGTCGCCGAGCCTCAGGAGCCGCTCGCGTATCGTTTCGGGCAGCGAAGAGGCGGCGATGTCGAAGCGCAGATGCACGGCGCTCGCGACCTTGTTGACGTTCTGCCCGCCGGCCCCTTGTGCGCGGATCGCGGTGATTTCGACCTCTTCCGGCGGGACGATGAAACGAGGACGCATATGGGCAGCCGACGGTGGGTTGAAATGATATTGTAGAGCCCCGTCAGCAAAACCTCCGTCATGAAGATTTGGGTCGATGCCGACGCCTGTCCGGCGGTAATCAAGGACATCCTCTACCGCGCCGCGAACCGCGCGCAGGTGCCGCTCACGCTAATCGCCAACCAGATGCTGCGCGTGCCGCCCTCGCCGTGGATTCGCGCGCTGCAGGTGCCGTCGGGATTCGACGTCGCCGACCGTCGCATCGTTCAGGAGGCGGTGGCCGGCGACCTGGTGATCACCGCCGATGTGCCGCTGGCCGCACAGGTGATCGCCATTGGCGCCCGGGTGCTCGATCCGCGTGGCGACTTGCTCGACGCAGCCAACATCCAGGAGCGGCTGAGCATGCGCAACTTCATGGAAGGCCTGCGCAGCAGCGGCGTTGAGACCGGCGGCCCGGCAGCGATTTCGGCCGCCGACCGGCAGGCCTTCGCGAACCGGCTCGACGGGCTCCTGGCGAGACAAGCGCGACAGTAGGTACCCCCGGCAAAACCTGCAAAGCCGGGGGTCTCCCTTGGTAGTCTAGGTCTTGAGCCGGTAGCCGGTCTTGAAGATCCACGCCACGATCGCCAGGGATATCGCCAGAAACACCGCGGTCATGGCGAGGCTGACACCAACGCTCACATCGGCAATTCCGTAGAAACTCCAGCGGAAGCCGCTGATCAGATAGACCACGGGGTTGAACAAACTGACCGTTTGCCAGAAGGACGGCAACATATCGATGGAATAGAAGCTGCCGCCAAGAAAGGTCAACGGCGTAATGATCAGGAGCGGCACGAGTTGCAGCTTCTCGAAGCCGTCGGCCCAGATGCCGATGATGAAGCCGAGGAGACTGAACGTCACCGCCGTGAGTACGAGGAACAGGATCATCCACAAGGGATGGGCGACCTGGAGGGGCACGAACAGGCCCGCCGTCGCCAGGATGATCAGGCCGAGGATGATCGACTTGGTCGCGGCCGCCCCGACATAGCTGACCACGATCTCGATATACGAAACCGGCGCCGACAGGAGTTCGTATATCGTGCCCGTGAACCTGGGGAAGTAGATGCCGAACGACGCATTGGAGATGCTCTGCGTCAACAGCGACAACATGACCAGCCCGGGTACGATGAAGGCGCCGTAGCTGATCCCGTCGATTTCGGCGATGCGCGAGCCGATCGCCGCGCCGAAGACCACGAAATACAAGGATGTGGAAATCACCGGCGAGATGATGCTCTGGAGCAGCGTCCGCCAGGTACGCGCCATCTCGAACACGTAAATCGCGCGCACTGCGTGAAAGTTCATTGCCCGTCCCTCACCAGGCTGACGAAGATATCTTCAAGCGAACTTTGTGTCGTCTGGAGATCCTTGAACCTGATCCCCGCCGCGTTGAGATCTTTCAGCAGGGCAATGATGCCGGTTCGCTCGCCTTGCGTGTCGTAGGTATAGATCAATTCGCTTCCGTCGCTCGATAGATCCAGGCGGTAGGCGGCGAGTTCCGGCGGAACCATGCCCAGCGCGCCCTGCAGTTGCAGCGTCAACTGTTTCTTGCCGAGCTTGCGCATCAGCTCGGCCTTGTGTTCCACCAGGATGATCTCGCCCTTGCTGATCACCCCGACCCGGTCGGCCATCTCTTCGGCCTCGTCGATGTAATGGGTGGTCAGGATGATGGTCACGCCGGTGGCCTGGAGCGCGCGCACCAACTGCCACATGTCCCGTCTCAGCTCGACGTCGACGCCGGCGGTGGGCTCGTCGAGAAATAGGATCTGCGGCTCGTGCGACAGTGCCTTGGCGATGAGCAGGCGCCGCTTCATGCCGCCGGAAAGCGTCATGACCCTGTTGTCTTTCTTGTCCCACAAGGACAGATCCTTGAGTGTCTTTTCGATGTGGGCGGGGTTGGCCCGTTTGCCGAACAATCCACGGCTGAAGGACACCGTCGCCCACACCGTTTCGAAGGCATCGGTCGTCAGTTCCTGGGGCACGAGGCCGATCATCGAGCGAGCGGCGCGGTAATCGGCGACGATGTCGTGACCGTCCACCGTCACGGTCCCTTCGGTCGGATTGACGATCCCGCAAATCGTGCCGATCAGCGTCGTCTTTCCGGCGCCGTTAGGGCCGAGCAAGGCGAAGATCTCGCCGCGGCGAATGTCCAGATTGATGCCCTTGAGAGCCTGGAAACCGGAGGCGTAGGTTTTCGAGAGGTTCGATACCGAGATGATTGCGTGCATGGAAGCGACGATAGCTGCTAAGCCGGTATTTCGTTCGATTTGCCGCACACGGGTCTGGGCCCCTGCACCCCTATTCTCGCAGGATTCTCGCACGTCGGCTTTCGGCCGGCCCCGGCGGCGATCAGGCGCCAGGCTGGGCATGCACATGTATCTCCGGGATCTTGTCGTCGTAAAAGGCCAGTCGGTCCTTGAGTTCACGGTGCTCTTCGTAGGGATCTTCATATGTCCAAACCGCATCCTCGAATTTCTTGTCGCCAAGACTTACGTTGAAGTAGTGGGCGGTTCCTTTGAATGGGCACTGAGTCGTGGCATTCGATCGCTCAAGCTTGTCCATCCTGACGTCGGAACGGGGAAAATAGTAGCGAGCAGGATGCTGGTCTTCGTCGACTCGGATAACGTGGCCCGAATCTGCGACAACCTCGCCATTGATCTCGACCTGCACTCTTTGATTGACGTGTTCTTCATGGACTTTGTGGTCTGGCCATTTTTCGTGGCCGGGCGATTTGCTCATAACGACCTCCTGGGTTGATGGCAATACTGATCGACGATATTCGGGATGACGGCAAGCTCGAACGGCTCTCCGGCAATTCCACCGCATCGAGGTCCGGCATCAACACTTCTCAGACCACAGAGCTCAGACGGGGTTCTTGGCGCGGCCGCACATCCACCAGAGCCGCGCTGCGAGCATGAACACCCACAGCGACAGCACCCCCGAGGCCAGGCGTTCGTAGAGTCCGGTGTCGACCCGCGTCGCTGCGCTCGCCGACATCAGCGCCAGGAAGATCAGGCCAGTGCCGCCGGAAGCGAGCGAGTAGGTGCCAAGCGGCCACAGCCGCCGATTGCGGCGAAAGAGGAGCGCGCCGAGCAAGGTGGCGGCGACGATCGCAAGGAAGGCGATCGTCGCCGCCAGGCCGTGCAGGCGCTGGCCGAGGACCTCCGGGCTCGCGCAGCCCGGCTCGCAGGCGAAGACCCCGGCACCGATGCGGCCGAGGCCGTTGAGCGCGACCAGCAGGGCGACGAGCAGCGTCAGCCGCGGGCGAGCGGTGACCCGGATCAGGCAGGCGTAGAACGCCGCCGCGAAGCCGATGTGCATGAGGCCGGTCGGGACGAAGCCGCCGTAGCGCATCAACGTCTCGGTGGCGCTGCCGCGTGCGCCGAGTTCGCTGATGTACCGGCCGGCATGATCGAAGCCGGGATGCAGTTCGCCGGCGAGGACGATGACCGCCGCCCAGAGCACGGGGGCGATGAGACCGCAGAGCAGGCCGGCGCGGATCATCCGCGGCGCCGAACCGGCCCGGCCGGCGGCGCCCGCCTTCGCTCGCGGACGCGGTTGCGGTGCCGCCTGGTCGTGGTTTGGCATGCTCTTGGTTTCCGTCGACAGGTTCGATGCATCCGGCCGCGTCTTCGCCGCCGAACGGCGCGGCGTGCGGCCCGTCGGACGTAAAGATAGCGCAAGCGTCACGATGGCGGAGCAAACCGAAGTCTGCCCACGCGCCCGGTCGGCGACTTTGCGACCGGTCGCTGACCGACCCTGAGCCGTCATTCCCGGGAACGCGGGAATCCAGTGGCGTTCCGGCAAAGCCGCTGGATTCCGGGTTCCGCTTCGCGGCCCCGGAATGACGACACCATTGCGGCGCAATCGACCGCTCCCGGCCGCTTGCGGCCTTATGGCAAACTGCCCCTCAGCCGCTGTTCGCCCAGCGTTGCCTGACTCGAGTTCGACTTCCGCAACAACCACCGATACCCGCGCCACCTCTCGCCCATCTATACTGATGCAAGGCCCAGTTGCCTCAAGCCATCCATCCCCACAGCAACACTGCGCAAATCCTCGAGGCGATCATGAGAATTCTTCACACGATGCTCAGGGTTGGCAACCTGGATCGTTCCGTTGCCTTCTATACCGAAGTCCTGGGCATGCGGCTGCTGCGGCGCAGCGACTATCCCGAGGGTCGATTCACACTTGCGTTCGTCGGCTACGGCGATGAAGCCGAGACCGCAGTCATCGAGCTGACGCACAACTGGGATACCTCGTCCTACGAACTTGGCAACGGCTATGGCCACATTGCCGTGGAAGTCGATGATGCCTACAAGATGTGCGAGCTCGTCAAACAACGCGGGGGGACCGTAACGCGGGAAGCGGGACCTATGAAGCACGGGAGGACAGTCATCGCATTTGCCACCGATCCTGACGGCTATAAGATCGAGTTCATTCAACGCAAAGGACAGGCATCGCGCCCGTAGGACCAGGCCAATCGTTGCGCCCCATCAGTGCAGATCGACGGCGTGGCGCTTCAGGTCTTCCAGGGAGACGATGTCGAGGGCGGCTTCGTTGGTGGCGTTGAGCACCACCGCGGGCGCCTTCCCCGCGGCGAGCGCCTCGCGCCAGCGCGCCGCGCAGAGGCACCAGCGGTCGCCGGGCTTCAGGCCCGGGAAGCCGAATTCGGGGGCGGGCGTCGAGAGGTCGTTGCCGCGGCCGCGCGAGAAGGCGAGGAATTCCTCGGTGGCGATCACGCAGACCGTGTGGCTGCCGACGTCCTGCGGCCCGGTGTCGCAGCAGCCGGTGCGATAAAAGCCCGTCACGGGCCGCTCGGAGCAGGTCCCCAGGGGGCCGCCGAGGACGTTGCGCCGTGGTCCGTCTTCCCGCTTCACGACACTTCTTCAACCTTGCTGCTGGGAAGGCTTGCTCTGCCAAAGGGCGAGCGTGGCGCCGGTCGGGTCGACGAACACGCTCATCCAGCCGTAGGGGCCCACCTCCGTCACCTCGACACAGATCGCCGCCCCCAGCTCGCGCGCCTTGTCCGTCATGGCGCGCACGTCCTCGACCCCGACGTAGGCGAGCCAGTGCGGCGGCACGTTGGGATCGGGGTGGGCGAACATCCCCCCGCCGGTGCCGCCGCCCACGTCGATCATGGTGTAGCTGCCCTCGCCGCCCGGCATAGGCGTGTCCTGCAGCTTCCAGCCGAACAGCCGGCTGTAGAAATCCTTCGCCTTCGGCAGGTCCCTGGTCTGCAATTCGACGTGTACGAACGGATTCGGCATGGCGGCAGCTCCTTTCGATGGATCGGGAACAAGGCCGGCGGGCGCCTTGGCATGTCTTTCGATCCCTTTCGGGGGAATGCGTTCCCGCTGGACGCGGGCAGGCGCGCCCCCCTACCGCTGCTCTCCCTTCATTCCCCCAACTCGGTCAGAAGCGCTTGCGGCAGGGGCGCCGGCACCTGGACCAGCGCCAGCGCCAGCAGGACCTCCATGACGGGCAGTTCCGGCGCCACGAGGCCTTGCAGCAGAGCCTGCCGTTCCTGCCGGACCACAGGCAGCGGGCCGAGCTGCTGCGGGAAAGCCAGGAGTTCGCCCGCGAGCGCGCCGAACAGGCGGAGGGCTTCCGCAAGGGCGATCCGTGATCAGGGATTGCCGAGGGTGGCGCAATGCGTGCCGGCCGAAGAGGGCGAGGCTGAAGGACTCAGGGTTATTACCGGAGCTGCGTCAGCACCTGATTCACCACTGCCTGGGTCCGTTCCGGGCCAGGCGCAGTTCCGCCAAGTACGCGCAAGCCCCAGATGCTGGACATGAGAAACGCGGCCAAAGCCGTCGGGTCCTTGTCGGGCGCGAGTTCGCCGTTGGCTTGGGCGGTCTCCAAAGCCTGCTGGAACAAGGCCTCGATGGCGGCGAGATGCCTTTTCACCCGCTTTTGCACGGCCTTGTCTTGGCGGGCCGATTCCAGCACGGTGTTGACCAGAAAACAGCTGCCCTTGCCTTTCGGGTCCGCCACCTCCCGGGCCAGTTGCCGGAAATAGCTGCGAACGCCTTCGAGCGGTGAATCGGCGGCCGCCAGTATCTGCCCGACTCGCGCCAGGCTCCGCTCCGCATAGTAGTCCAGGGCGGCCAGAAACAGATCGCGCTTGGACCGGAAGGCGGCGTAGAGGCTGCCGGGCTTGAGGTCCGTGACCTCGACAAGGTTGGCCATGCTGGTGGCGCAATAGCCTTGGTCCCAGAAGGTCCGCATCGCCTTCTCAAGGACCTCTTCTCGCTCGAATCGGGCAGGTCTCGCCATGGTCAAGCCTTCCAGGTGCAGCGCCACCATTGTACCGTTTTTGAGCACGCACTCAACATTATTCTTGACTGATCGTTCAACATTGCTTATTGTTGAGCAGTCATTCCACTATTGAACGGAGCGAGGCCTATGGGTAGCCTGAAGGACATGATCGATGCGTACAACCTGGCGAAGAAGGAGAGGGTTCCCGCCGAGATACTGGCGGCCATGGCCCAGTGCACCGAAGACCTGAAGCGATCCGGTATCGAGCAACGCGCCCTGAAGGCCGGCGACACCATGCCGGACTTCGCGCTGCCCAACCAACATGGCGAATGGCGGCGCCTGTCCGACTACCTGGCCGAGTCGGCCGTCGTGCTGAATATCTACCGCGGTGGCTGGTGTCCCTACTGCAATATGGAGATGAAGGCCCTGCACGACGCCCTGCCGGAGATCGAGGCCCGCGGCGCCCGCCTCGTTGGCATGACGCCGGAACTGCCGGACAGGGCCATGTCGACCGCCGGGCGTCATGAGATCGCCATCGATATCCTGAGTGATGCGGGCAACCGGGTCGCGGAACAGTTCGGGTTGGTATTCGAGCTGCCCCAGGCGCTGCGCCCCATCTACGAGAAGCTGGGCATCGATATTCCGGCCTGCAACGGCGACGACAGCTTCAAGCTGCCCTTGCCCGCGACCTACATCGTCAACCAGGCCGGGGTGATCGCCTATGACTTCGTGAACGCCGATTACACCCGGCGGATGGAGCCGTCGGAGATCGTTGCGAGGCTGGCGGCGCGCTGACGATGGGGCAAGCCGGTTACGCGCACGCCCGACGCGCCT
>CAYZLI010000079.1:13950-16252 GCA_964479195.1 uncultured Rhodocyclaceae bacterium | reverse complement strand
GTGCTATCGTTCGTACATGACCATATGGACGAACGAAATGACTACTATTGCCGTCAGCGTTACCCAGTTCAAGGCGCACTGCCTCGATGTGATCCGCCAGGTGGAACAGGCTGGCGCCGTGGTCGACCTGACGCGGCGCGGCAAGGTCGTGGCGCGCCTGGTGCCGACCGCGGCCGTGGCGCAGGGCACGGCGCCCTGGTTGCGCCTGCGCGGGCGCGGCGTCTTGCGCGCCCGCCCGGACGAGTCGGTGCTCCATGCCGACGAATTCGAGGCCCAGCGCGAAAGCGGCGCGTGAAGCCGCCGCTCCTGCTCGACACTCATGTCTGGCTGTGGTGGCTGCTGGGCCAGCCCGAACTGGCGGCGCCCGAGCGCGCGGCCCTGGACGCCTTGGCCGCCGCCGGCACGCCGCCGGGGCTCTCCGCCATCAGCCTGTTGGAAGCGCGAATGCTTGCCGCCAAGGGGCGGCTCGAACTCGACAGCCCGCTCACCCACTGGCTACCCGCCGCCGTGGCGCCGGAAACCGTGTCGCTGCTGCCCATGGATGTCGCCGTGATTCTCGCGCTCGATGCCCTGTCCGCAAGATTCCACGGCGATCCGGCCGATCGCATCATTGTTGCCACGGCGCGGGCGCACGGCCTGCCCCTGGCCACGCGGGACGCCGGCATCCGCCGTTCCCGCGCGGTGAAGCTCTGGCGGGCATAGCAATCCACCCTCAGGCGTCCAGGCCGAAGCGCGGCCTCAGTTTCACCCCGATCCAGCTCCCGGCCAGCGCCGCGATGATCCACAGCCAGCCGTGCAGGCTGGTGGAGGCCACGCCGGAGAAGAAGGCGCCGACGTTGCAGCCGAAGGCGATGCGGGCGCCATAGCCCATGAGCAGGCCGCCAATCAGCGCCGCGGCGAGCGGGCGGGCGCCGATGCGCCATTGGGGACGGAAGCGGCCGCCGAGGGCCGCCGCGAGTGCCGCGCCCAGAAGAATGCCGATGTCCATGACGGAGGTGATGTCCTCCAGCACCCCCGCGGCAAGCGCCTCCTGCTGGAAGGGCGCGGTCCAGAAGCTGCTGCCGGACGGATCCCAACCCAGGAACGTCGCCGCCTTGGCGCCCCACAGGGTGAAGGCCCAGGTGATGGTCCAGGGATGGCCCGCCACGAGCAGGGTGGCGAAGTTGAGCGCGGCCAGCACCAGGCCGCCCCACATCAGCGGCCAGGGGCCGCGCAGGAAGCGGGCCGCACCGCGCACCGGGGACATCCGGGCCGGCGCATGATCGAATCGGCGCAGCCAGAAGAAGGCGGCGAGCAGGAAGCCGATCTGCAGCAGCGCGGCCGGTAGCCAGCCCAGGGTCTCCCCCAGGACCACGGCGTCCATTTCCGGCAGGCTCTGCCACCAGCCCATGTGCAGGCTCGCCCAGAAGGCGCCGGCGCAGAAGGCGATCAGCACGAGGACCATGCGCGGGTTGCCGCCGCCGGCGGTGTAGAGCGTCCCGGAGCCGCAGCCGCCGGCGAGTTGCATGCCGATGCCGAAGGCGAAGGCGCCGGCGAGGACCTGCACGCCGAGCGGCGCCACCGCGCCGGCCACCTCGTGCCCGAACACCTGGCCCGCCGCCAGCACCGGGGCGAAGAGCGCGGTCGCCACGGCCAGCATGAGCAGTTGCGCCCGCACGCCGTGCACTTCGCCGCGCGCGAGCAACCCGCGCCAGGCGGCAGTGAAGCCGAAGGCGGCGTGCTGGAGCGTAATGCCCAGCGCCAGGCCGATGAGCAGGAGCAAAGGCATGCGCCAGCCATCCGCCGACAGGCGCAAGGCGAGGGCCAGGGTGGCGATCCCCGTCGCCCCAAGTATCCACGCCTGCCGCACCGCCGGCGCGGGCGGCAGGGGTCCGGCGAAACTACTTCCCGCTTGCATCGGCGGCGATCTTCTCGAAGATCGGGTCCAGCTCCCTCGCCAGGGCGTCGAGCGCCGGGTTCCCATAGGGCGCGAACACCGCGCTCGGCGTGCGATAGCTCAGGCTGGCCGTACCGTCCGCATTCTCGGTCACGTACAGGCGCAAGGGCGCCTCGATGCCCGCCGGCACGCTGGCGGCGAGCATGCGCACCGCGTAGTCGTTGCGGAACACCATGAGCACGGCATTGCCGGGAATCTTCACGCCCCGCGCCGCGGCGCCGCGGCTGGCGCTCGCCTGGGCCACCAGCCCCATGCCGTTGGCCTCGATGGCCTTCTCCACCCGCTGCGTCAGTACGGCAAAGGCATGGGGCGTCTTGAGCACGCGCGTGCCCGGATAGGGCGCCGGATTGTCCGCCTGGGCGAGGC
>CAYZLI010000079.1:11216-13850 GCA_964479195.1 uncultured Rhodocyclaceae bacterium | reverse complement strand
GCCGGGTACCAGGTGTCGCCCGTCACCCAGCGGTTCACCGTGAAAAGCGCGACGGGAAAGCCGTGTTCGTCCATGGAAATGGCGATCAGGTGTGACAGGGCTTGATCCCCCTCGGGCCAAGGCTCGGCCCCCGTATAGGCAACCGGCGCGACCCCCGCCGGCATGCCGGCGGCGCGCAGGAAGGTGTGGATATGCCCGTGCTCTTCCATGGGACCCCGGTGCGCGTGGTAGTAGTACTGGGAGTGCGTTTCCCGGTCGAAGACGTCGTCGGCGGGGTAGTGCTCGTTCTCGTAGAAGGTGCCCTGGCCGCGCAGGATCTCGCCCACGATGTTGAGCCCCGCCTTGTCGAGGACGCGGTAGCACTCGACGATCTCCGCCCCGGCGACCCGCAGGGTCTCCAGGCGCTCGCGCGGCAGCGTTGTCAGCACCTGCGCTTGGTCCATCGTTTCCGCCTGCCCGCTTTTCATGGCGCTTCCAGTGCCTTGCGCTCCTCATAGAAGGCGAACTGGCTGGCCCGGGAGCGCGCCAGCGCCTCGCGGATCATGGGCTCGCCGCGCCCGGCGCCGCCGGCGAGGAGCGACTCATAGAGTTCAGTGTAGAACTGGTCCGGCTCGACGCGCAGGCGATAGACGAGCCGCGCGGCGCCCGGCGCCGGCGGCTGCCGGTACTCGAACACGGCTTCGGCGCCGGGGGCGAGCCGCGTGTCGGCGATCTCCCGGGAAAGATCCAGGCTGACCTGCCGCTGAATCACGTGCTCGGTCCGCGTGCCTTCGATCCGGCGGCCCGCCGCGTCCTCCTGGAAAATCTCCGCCACCACCCGGGGCGTGACATAGGTCGGGAAGTGGTGGCCGGTGCCGGTGTTGCGGATGCGCAGCGCCGCGCGGACCGTGCCCTCCTCCCGCGTCGGGGGCAGCGCCTCGACCGAGACGGCCGCACGCATCATCTCCGGGTCATGCACGCCGCGCCACAGGTGGCGCCGCGCCGGCATGTGGCAGGACTGGCAGGTCTTGCCCTCCGCCGCGGCGGGGCTCGCCTTCCATTCCTCCACGGTGTTCTCCAGCAGCTTGCCGTTCAGGGCGTAGCCGTCCGGCGCGAACTGGTGGCAGGCGGCGCAGAAGCGCGCGTCCTCGAAGGCGCCCGCTGCCGTCCAGCCGCCATGGGGCAGCGCGGTGCGCTCCTCCGGTCGCGGCGCGCTGCCGTCGCGCCGGGGGGGACCGAAGTGCTCGCGCCCGCGCACGTGGCAGGCGGCGCATACAAGGCCCTGCTTATGCAGGGGGCCCTGCTCGTGCAGGGAGCCCTGCCCGGGGAGCGCGCCCTTCGCGGCGCCGCGCGGCCGGGCCGCGATGGCCTGCGCGAGCGCGTCCGCCTGCTCCGCGAGCGGCGCGTGGCAGCGGATGCAGTCCTGGTGCTCGTCGCGCGCCTCCGGCGCCATGACGACGAGCTGGCCGAGGAGGCCCGGTCCCATGGCCGCGGCATGGAGCGTCGTGCGCCAGTCCTGGTATTGCTCGACGTGGCAGGTGCCGCAGGCGGCCGGATCGAGGGAAGCCTCCAGCGGACTGAAGCGCGCGGGCACCGGACCTTGCGGGGCAAGGGGCCGCGCCCAGTGCCGTTCGAGGAATGCCGCGGCCGCGTCCGCTGCGGGTGTGACCGCGGGCGTGACAGCGGGCGGGCGCTGCTCGCCGCAGCCGGCGAGCAGGCCCAGAAGAAGCGCGGGGAGCAGCAACCGGCCGCTTCCCCGCCGACCCCAACCGTTCAGGGACTCGCCCTCCGCGTCACTTCTTGGCGGCGCAGGGGTTCTTGGCCGCACAGGGGTTCTTCGCGGCGCAGGGGTTCATCTCCTTCTTCATCTCGCCCTTCTTCTTGGCCGCCTTCTTCGGGGCGCAGGGATTGGCGGTCTTGGCGGCGCAGGGGTTCTTGGCCGCACAAGGATTCTTGGGCGCACAGGGATTCCCCGCGTGGGCCATCGGCATGGCGAGCGCCAGGGCGGCCGCGCCGAGCACCAGACGGACTTTCTGCAGGTTCAGGTTCATGAGACTTCCTCCTTATGGGTGAGTGGATTACAACGCACAACGGATAACGGTGCCGACATCGGCGCCGCTATTTCCTGCCCGCGCAGGGATTCTTCGCTGCGCAGGGATTCTTTGCCGCACAAGGATTCCGGGCGGCGCAGGGATTGGCCGCCTTACCCGCCTTGGCCGGCTTGAACGTCTTCTGCACTTCGGCCGTATAGGCGGTCAGCGCGGCCAGTTCGCGCGAGTCCCACCCCAGCGGTTTGGCCGCCATGGGCATCACCATGCAGGCCTGGACCATCTCGTCCAACCGGATGGTTTTCAGGCCGGCCTTATCGGCAGCCATCTGCACCTTGTGGGGATAGGGCTTGGCGAAGCTCGCCTCGAAGGCGCCGTGGTTCTGGTGGCAGGTATTGCAGGACAGGCCGTTGGTCGAGAGCTTGGTGTCGTTCCACAGCCTCTCGCCTTCCTTTCTGAGCTCTGCGGGATTACCGGCGAGGAGCTTGGTGCCCTTCGGGCGGGTGATCAGCTTGGGGTCGATGCGGCCGCTGGCGGCGCAAGGGTTTTTCGCCTTGGCGGCACAGGGGTTGCAGGGATTGGCCGCGAACGCCGGCGGCAGGCCGAG
>CAYZLI010000079.1:9130-11116 GCA_964479195.1 uncultured Rhodocyclaceae bacterium | reverse complement strand
TCTTATAGTCGAAACCGCCCTCCAGTACCGGTTTGACCACGGAAAAGTAGGGCGACAGGTCGAAGTCGCGCGGCGTGAAATGGCTGTAGTGCCGCACGATCAGCACATCCTCCTCGCCCAGGGCTTCGGGGCATTCCACCCCGTCGCGCTCGCACTTGCGGCGCGGCAGGATCGGGTAGCGGATGGCCTGGAAGGCCTGGGCCACCAGGGTCGAGCAGATGGCGCGGGTCGGATCGCCGCTGCCGAAGGCCAGCAGGCGGCGGCGCCAGCGCACCGGCACCGGCGGTTCCGGCAGCAGGTAGCGCACCAGATCGAAGACGTTTTTCAGGTCGTAGGCCTGCCCCAGGCGGGAAACCGCATGGGCGACCAGGCGCGCCACATCCTCTTCGCTCAGGCCGACCGGCCGGCAGATGCGGGTGTTGAGGGCGGCGTACTTGGAGAGCGGCACCGCGACCACCCCTTCGGCGACGTCCGCCTCGATCAGCACCGGCGGGTCCGGGTCGCCGCTGCCCGCCAGCGCATCGCCGACGAACAGGCAGGCGTGGGACCAGGTCGATTGGGTCAGGTACTTGATGGCCATGCTGATCCGCCGATCGCCCTCGACCAGCAGCACGTCGCCGGGACGCATGACGGCACGCAGCCGGCGCAAATCGACAACGGAAAAGGCCTGGTAGGAGTCGCGCCGCGGCTGGTTCAGGAATGCGGCCAGCCGCCGTCCGATCTGCTCCGCCAGCCGGTTGAACATGGGCCGCCTCCGTTGGTATCGTGTCCGTCCCATTCCCGTAGACCGGGCGGGCCCGCGAATCTTACGTCCGGCGCGCTTTTCCGGCCACAAACCGGGCTCCGGCCGTAAGAAACCGCGGGGAGTCCCGACTAACCATCAGGCATTCACGATGCACGTGCGCCCTGGCTGCGCGGAAACAGGCAGCCAAAGGCCAGGGACGGAGACTACAGGGATGGGAACTGACACGGCAACACCGGAAGCGGACCCGGGCACCAAGGCGCGCCGCACGGCCTGGACCCGGCTGGCGCTCGTTGCCGTCTTCCTGGCCGGTTTCGCTGCCTATCTGCTCTACGGCGGCCGCTACCTCGACAGCGGGACTTTCGCGGATCACCGCCGGCTGCTGCTCCAGTATGTGCACGACCATTACTGGTCCATGCTCGCGGCCACGGCGATCATCTACATCGTAATGACCGCCCTGAGCATCCCGGGCGGCCCCTTGCGCTCCCTCGCCACCGGCTGCCTGTTCGGTAGCTCGACGGGGGCGGCCATCATCGTGTTTTCCGCGACCGCGGGCGCAACGCTGGCCTTCCTCGGGACCCGCCATCTGTTTGCCGAGGCGGTGCGGCGCCGCATCGGCGGGCGGGCGGCGGCGGTGGTGGGCGGCTTCGAGGCCAATCCCTTCCGCTCCCTGCTGTTTCTCCGGCTGGTCCCGCTGTTCCCCTTCTGGCTCGTCAATCTGGCCCCGGCGCTGACGCGCATCCGCGTATCCACTTTCGCCGCCGCAACCGGCATCGGCATCGCGCCGATGAGCTTCGTCATGGCGAGCCTCGGCAGCCTCATGGTCTCAGGCACGCTGCCCGAAAATCTGCCGTCCGTCCAGGCGGCCCTGATGGCGAGCCCGGTCGGCATCGTCGCCGCCCTGGCCGGCCTGCTGCTCCTGGCTTCGGCGTTGTTCCGGAAGCGCAGCGGCGCAAAAGGGGAGAGGCGCCCATGACGACCCCGAGCCTGATCCTGGTCGCCGCGCCGGCCCTCGTGCTGGCCTGGGCCAACGGCGCCAACGACGTATCGAAAGGGGTCGCCACCCTGATCGGCAGCGGCCTCGCCGACGCGCGCAGGGCGATCCTCTGGGGAACCGTGTGGACCGTGCTCGGCGGCCTCGCCGCCCTGGTCTTCGGAGCGGAGCTGATCGGCACCTTCGCCAACGGCTTCCTGGCGCCGGGATTTCCGATGTCGATGGCGTTCATCGGCGGCACGCTGAGCGG
>CAYZLI010000079.1:5717-9030 GCA_964479195.1 uncultured Rhodocyclaceae bacterium | reverse complement strand
CGCAGGATCCTGACGGGATTGCACTGGGCGAGCAGCGGCGCCACGAGTTTCGCCCGCGGGCTCAACGATGTGCCGAAAATGGCGGCCCTCCTGATCGTCGCCGCCGTGCCTTCCGCCGCCGGAATTGCGGCGAAGGACGCGTTCGCCATGGCAATCGTCTCGGTCACGCTGGCCATGGGCCTGGGCAGCGTCTGGGGCGGACTGCGCGTGGCCCGGGTGCTGGCGCACAAGGTCACGGCCATGGACACGGAGCGCGGCCTCGTCGCCAACGTCGGCACGTCGCTGCTCGTGCTCGCCGCCTCGCCCCTCGGGCTGCCGGTATCGACCACCCATGTCAGCACGGGCGCCCTGATGGGTATCCGCTGGGCCGACCGCCGGCAACCCGAGCAGGGCGATGCGCTGCGGGCGATCCTCGCCGCCTGGTGCGTCACGCTGCCGGCGTCCGCGGCCTTGGCCGCCGCGGCGACCGGCCTGCTTCAAAGCCTGCCCTGAGGAGTCCAGGAGTTCATATGCACGCCACACTGCCGCTGCTCGAAATCACCGCTTTTCCGCCGCTGCGCCGCGCCCGCCTGGAAACGCTGCAGGTGAACCTCGGCTACCGCTGCAACCAGCAGTGCGTCCACTGCCACGTCAACGCCGGCCCGAAGCGGACCGAGATCATGGGCCGCGGGACCATCGATCTGGTCCTGGACGTCCTGCGCGCCGGACGGCTGGCGACCCTGGACCTGACCGGCGGCGCGCCGGAAATGAATCCGCATTTCCGCTTTCTCGTGGCGGCCGCCCGGGAGCTGGGCGTGCACGTGATCGACCGCTGCAACCTGACCATCCTCGAGGAGCCCGGTCAGGAGGACCTGGCCGGCTTTCTCGCGGCCCACAGGGTCGAGATCACGGCTTCCCTGCCCTGCTACCTGGAGGAGAACGTGGACAGCCAGCGCGGCAAGGGCGTGTTCGAGCGGAGCCTGCGCGCCCTGCGCCGGCTCAACGAGCTGGGCTACGGCTCGCCGGACACGGGCCTTGTGCTCAGCCTCGTGTACAACCCCCTGGGGCCCACATTGCCGCCGCCCCAGGCCGTGCTCGAGGAGGCCTACCGGTGCGAGCTGGGGGCGCGCTACGGCATCCGCTTCACGCGCCTGCTGACCCTAGCCAACATGCCGATCAAGCGCTTCGGCAGCCTGCTGGTGTCCAAGGGGCGCTTCGTCACGTACATGGACCTGCTCAAGGGCGCGCACCGGGAGGCGAACCTCGACAAGGTGATGTGCCGCAACCTGGTCAGCGTGGACTGGCAAGGCTGCGTGTATGACTGCGACTTCAACCAGCAGCTCGGCATCCCCCTGGGCGGCAACCGCAGGCGCACCCACCTGGCGGAGCTGCTGCGCCGGGATCTGGGAGGACAGCCGGTCGGCATCGCCGACCATTGTTACGGCTGCACCGCCGGCCAGGGCAGCAGTTGCGGCGGCGCCCTATGAATTTGCGTTTTCTCAACTTGCATTTTCTTGACCAGGGAGACATGACGTGAAAATCGACACCAGCGTGCTGGAACGCTACTCGGAGGGCGCCTGCGAGCGCCAGGCCGCCCTCTGCTGCCCGGTCGACTACGACCGGGAGCTGCTCGCCCTGCTGCCGCCGGAAATCGTCGAGAAAGACTACGGCTGCGGCGACCCGTCGCGCTACGTGCGCCCGGGCGACACCGTGCTCGACCTGGGCAGCGGCGGGGGCAAGATCTGCTACATGGCGGCCCGGCTCGCCGGCCCGGCCGGGCGCGTGATCGGCGTGGACATCAACGACGACATGCTGGTGTTGGCGCGCAAATACCAGCCCGAAATGGCAGCGAAACTCGGCGGCGACCGGGTGCGCTTCGTCAAGGGCCGGATCCAGGATCTCGCCCTCGACGTGGCGGCCCTCGAAGCCCATCTCGCCGAACATCCCGTGCGCAATGCGCGCGATCTCGCAGAGCTCGCCGCCTGGCAGGCGCGGCAGCGCGCGGAACACCCCCTGATCGCCGATGCCTCGGTCGACCTGGTCATCTCGAACTGCGTGCTCAACCTGGTCCGGGACGAGGACAAGCGCCAACTGGTGCGCGAGATCCACCGCGTGCTCAAGCCCGGCGGCCGGGTGGCGATCTCCGACATCGTCTGCGACGAAGCGGTCCCGGCGCGGCTCAAGGCCGACCCGGAGCTCTGGAGCGGCTGCATCTCCGGCGCCTTCCAGGAACAGGAATTCCTGCAGGCCTTCGTGGACGCGGGTTTTCTCGCCGCGCGGCTCGACAAGTGGGATGCGCAGCCCTGGCAGGTGGTCGAGGGCATCGAGTTCCGCTCGGCGACCCTGACCGCTGTCAAGGGAGAAGGCAAGGAGTGCATCGACCGCGGCCACGCCGTCATCTACCGCGGCCCCTTCGCCGAGGTGCGCGACGAGGAGGGGCACGTCTTCCCGCGCGGCGAGCGCATCGCCGTCTGCGAGCGGACCTTTCGCTTTCTGACCGAGGGAGCGCAGCGGGATGCCTTCATCGGCATCGTCCCCGCCGTGCTCACCGAACCCCGATCCTGGTGCGCGGCGCCGGGCACGCGACGCCCGGCCTCCGTCACCAAGGGCGGCACGCACGGCCCCGCCTGCGGCAGCCAGGGCTGCTGCTGAGCGGCTTCGTCACCATGGGCCCGCGGCTTTCCGTCATCGTGCCGGTGCTCAACGAGGCGCCGGCAATCGCCGGGGCGCTGGCCGCGCTGCAGCCGCTGCGGGCGCAAGGCCACGAGGTCATCGTGGTGGACGGCGGCAGCGACGACGGTACGGCAGCCCTGGCGCAGACAGGCGCCGACCGGGTGATCGCCGCGGCGCGCGGGCGCGCGCGGCAGATGAACGCGGGGGCCGCGGCGGCGCAGGGCGACGTCCTCCTCTTCCTGCACGCGGATACGCGCCTGCCGCCCCGGGCGGATCGTCTCATCGTCGAAGCACTCGCCCATCACGGTTGGGGACGCTTCGACGTGCGCCTGTCGGGCCGGCAGCCGATGCTGCGCCTGATCGAGCGGGCGATGAACTGGCGCTCGCGGCTGACCGGCATCGCCACGGGCGACCAGGCGATCTTCGTGCGCCGGGACCGTTTCGAGGCCGTCGGCGGCTTTCCCGGCATCCCGCTCATGGAAGACATCGCGCTCAGCCGCCGGCTGAAAGCCTTCGGCCCGCCCCGCTGCCTTACCGCGCGGGTGGTCGCGTCGAGCCGGCGCTGGGAGGCCGGCGGCATCGCGCGCACCGTGCTGCTCATGTGGCGGCTGCGGCTCGCCTACTTCCTCGGCGCCGACCCGGCGCGGCTGGCGCAGCGCTA
>CAYZLI010000079.1:0-5617 GCA_964479195.1 uncultured Rhodocyclaceae bacterium | reverse complement strand
GTGGACCGGCCCGAGGACCTCGCCTGGGCCGGCTTGTGACTCTCATGAAGAATATGCGCCGCCTCGGCCTGATCCTCTTGAGCTTCGGCTATGCCGTTTTGCTCTTCGAGGCACTGCGCACGGCGGACGCGTGGTGGCACGGGGAAATCGAGTCGCCGGGCCTCGTGGAACTGCTGGAGGTCGCCGCGCTGCCCGTGCTGGCGTGGATCTGGTGGCGCTATTTTTCCTTCCGGCGCTGCACGGGCGCCCAGTGCGCCTTGTCCGATAAGGATGGCGATGGCGTTGCGCAGCAACCCGGCCCGGAGCGCGAGCGCCGCCGGGCCGCACCGCCAGGTTCTCAGTAGGGAGTCGGTTGCGCGCCGTAGGACGCGGTCTGGTCGGCCCCCGCCGGCTCGGCGAAGCGCCCGCCCTCGGACGAGCGTGCCGGCCCCATGACCCCGCCGGGCGTCTTCGCTTCCGGCTGCGCCACCGCCGCGCAATCGGCGGTCGGCAGCCCCCATTCGACGCGCACCGCATGGGATGCACCCGATTTGCACTCGAGGGCGCTTTCCGCCGCTTGCGCGCTCATGGGAAGAGCCGCGAGGACCGAGAAGGCGACAAGCGCACCGCCGACGGACTTGAGCAATAGCTGTTTCATGATGTCTCTCCTGAGTTGTGGCCACCCGAGCAGGTTGCCTGCCCAATAGACAAGCAAGGGCCGGTGATCCTTACACCCCCTGGCGTAGTCGCCGGGGTTCACGGCGTTGTAAGTCCGCGCGCCGTTTCCCGGTCAAATACATCGGGGCCGCAGGGCTCCCGCCGGAGCCCCCCACGCAACCGGAAGACCGCCCGCCATGAACGCACTCGTCCGTCCTTCGCATCGCATCGGCCCGCTCGCCCGCCTGCTCGCGGCGCTCGCCGTCCTGGCCTTGGGTACGGCCGAGGCCCAGGTCCTCAACGGCTTCGACCTCAAGGGCGCTTCCGTGCCCGCCGAGCGCATCCTGGCGGGCGGACCGCCCAGGGACGGCATCCCGGCCATCGACCGGCCGCGCTTCGTCTCCGCGCCGGCCGCCCGCCTCGGGCCCGAGGACCGCGTGCTCGGGGTGGCGGTAAATGGCGTCGCCAAGGCCTACCCGATCCGCATCTTGAACTGGCATGAAATCGTCAATGATCGCTTCGCCTCGGAAGCGGTGGTCGTGACCTATTGCCCGCTGTGCGGCAGCGGCATCGCGTTTCGCGCATCGGTGCGGGGCCGGCCCGCCTCTTTCGGCGTGTCCGGCCTTCTCTACAACAGCGACGTGCTGCTCTACGACCGGGAAACGGATTCGCTCTGGTCCCAGATCGGCCGCGAGGCGATCTCCGGGCCGCGCAAGGGCGAACGGCTTACGGCGTTGCCCACCAGCAACACGACCTGGGTCGAGTGGCGCACGCGCCACCCCGATACCCAGGTGCTGAGCGAGGACACGGGCTTCCGCCGCGACTACGGCCGCGATCCCTATGCCGGCTACGAGAGCAGCGCCGCACTGTATTTCGACGTCGCGGCCACGAGCCAGCGCTACCACCCGAAGGAACTGGTGGTCGGCGTGGAAAGCGGCGGGCGCTACAAGGCCTATCCGTTCTCCGAGCTGGCGAAGGCGCCCGTGCCGTTGCGCGACACGGTCGGCGGGGAGGTCATCGAGGTCCGGTTCGACCGGACCCACCGCACGGCGATGGTCCGGGACGCCGAAGGCAGCGAACGCTTCAGCCTCGTCACCTACTGGTTCGCCTGGTACGCCTTTCATCCCGAAACGGAGGTCTATCAGCCCTCCAGATAGCGGCCCGCCCCGTTGCGGCGCGGACGCCACGGAATCCCCCGGCGGCATGCCTGTAAGAATCGCGACCCTGCCCCGACTAACCGGCAGGGCGCTGCGACGGCCACGCCGATCGGGCGGCCGCCGCCCGCCGCCAAGGGAGAAAACCGCATGAATGCCGATCTTCGACAGACCGTCCTCCTGCTGCAGGGCGGCGGCGCCCTCGGCGCCTTCCAGGCCGGCGTCTTCGAGGCGCTGGACGGCGCCGGCCGGCAGCCGGACTGGGTGGTCGGAACCTCCATCGGCGCCATCAATGGCGCGCTGATTGCGGGGAATCCCCCCGAGCGCCGCCTGGAGCGGCTGCGCGAGTTCTGGGAGGCCGTGAGCGAACAGGGCTGGCACGCCCGCGCCCGGGACTGGCCCCTGCCGGCCCAGGCGCAGCTCCTGCTCGGCAACCTTCATGTCCTCAGCCGCGGCGTGCCGGGCTTCTTCGCGCCGCGCCTGGAAGCCGCCTTCGGCTGGGACATGCCCCTGCCGCCGGAGCGGGCGAGCTACTACGACACGACGCCGCTGCGGCGCACGCTGGAAGCGCTGGTGGATTTCGACTACCTCAACGGCGGCCCCGTGCGCCTGAGCGTGGGCGCCGTGAAGGTCAGCGGCGGCGAGCTGGCTTATTTCGATTCCCGCAGCCGCGAGCTGGGCGTCGATCACATCATGGCGAGCGGCGCGCTGCCGCCGGGATTCCCGCCGGTCCGGGTGGACGGCGAGCTTTACTGGGATGGCGGCTTGTCCTCCAACACGCCGCTGGAGCACGTGCTGAGCGACAGCCCGCGGCGCCATTCCCTGTGCTTCCTCGCCACGCTGTGGAATCCGTCGGGCGACGAACCGACGTCCGTGCGCGCCGTGCTCGCCCGCGCCAAGGACATCCAGTACGCCAGCCGGGCCCGCGATCTCGTCGCGCGGGAGCAGCGTATGCATGAACTGCGCCATGTCATCAACGCCCTAGCCGGCCGCCTGCCCAAGGAAGTCCGCGACGATCCGGCCGTGCGCGCGCTGCGCGCCTACGGCTGCCCCAGCAGCTACCACCTGGTGCGCCTGCAGGCGCCCGTCCACGACCACGACGACCACACCAAGGACATCGATTTCTCGGCCGCCACCGTGCGCGCCCGCTGGCAGGCGGGCCTGGCCCAGGCCCGCGCGGCCATCGCCGCCCGGCCGTGGGCGCGGCGCCAGGCGGCCGACACGGGCGTCTTCATCCACGAAGCGCCCCCGGCGGAGGGAGAATGATGCGGACAAGCCGACCCAGGAAATTCGACCGCAACCTGGTGGTGATCGGTGCCGGCTCGGCAGGCCTGGTGAGCGCCTATATCGCCGCCGCGGTGCGGGCCAAGGTCACCCTGGTGGAGAAGCACCGCATGGGCGGCGACTGCCTCAACACCGGGTGCGTTCCCTCCAAGGCGCTGATCCGTTCGGCCAAATTGCTGTCGCACATGCGCCGCTCGCGGGAGTTCGGCATCCGCGAGGCGCGTGCCGACTTCGACTTCGCCGACGTCATGGCACGCGTGCGGCAGGTGGTGCGCGCCGTCGAGCCCCACGACTCCGTCGAGCGCTACACCGGGCTGGGCGTCGAGTGCATCCGGGGCACGGCCAGGATCGTCTCGCCCTATGCCGTCGAGATCGACGGCGGCGAGGGCAGGCGCACCCTGACCACCCGCTCCATCATCATCGCCGCCGGCGCCCGGCCGTTCGTGCCGCCGATTCCCGGCCTCGACGAGATGGACTATCTCACCTCCGACAACCTGTGGGACCTGCGCGAGCTGCCCAGACGCCTGCTCGTGCTCGGCGGCGGGCCCATCGGCTGCGAGCTGACCCAGGCCTTTTCCCGCCTCGGCTCGCAGGTCACCCAGGTGGAGATGCTGCCGCGGATCATGGTGCGCGAAGATCCGGAGGTCTCGGAGGCGGTGACGGCGCGCTTGCGCGAGGAGGGCGTCGACGTGCGCGTAAGCCACAAGGCCGCACGCTTCCTGACGGAAAACGGCGAGAAGGTGCTGCTGTGCGACGTTGTGGACGCATCCCCCAACGGCGGCGAGGTGCGCATCCCCTTCGACGCGGTGCTGGTGGCGGTCGGCCGCGTCGCCAATACCCAGGGGTACGGCCTGGAGGAACTGGGCATCCCGACCACCAAGGCGCGTACGCTCGAGACGAACGAATACCTGCAAACCCTCTACCCGAACATCTACGCCTGCGGCGATGTGGCGGGGCCGTTCCAGTTCACCCACACGGCCGCCCATCAGGCCTGGTATGCGACGGTCAATGCGCTGTTCGGCTCCTTCAGGAAATTCAAGGCCGACTACTCGGTGATCCCCTGGACCACATTCACCGACCCGGAAGTGGCCCGGGTCGGCCTGAACGAGACCGAGGCCCGGGAGCGGGGCGTCCCGCACGAAGTGACCGTCTACGGAATGGACGAGCTTGACCGTGCCATCGCCGACGGGGCCGCGCACGGCTTCGTCAAGGTGCTCACCGCGCCGGGCAGGGACCGCATCCTCGGCGCCACCATCGTCGGCGAGCACGCGGGCGAATTGCTGGCCGAGTTCGTCTCGGCCATGCGCCATGGCATCGGACTGAACAAGATCCTCGGCACCATCCATGTCTATCCGACGCTGGCCGAAGCGAACAAGTATGCCGCCGGCGTCTGGAAGAAGGCCCACGCGCCGGCGGCACTGCTCAGGTGGGCCGAGCGTTATCACGCCTGGCGGCGCGGCTGAACCGCGGGGCCTCGCACGACCGAGCTGCGAAAGGAAAGAATGAATCCCGGTGCTGCCCTCGCCTTTCTGAAAGGCCTGACAAAACCCGCCAAGGTGGCCCTCGTCGTCGGCACGGCCCTGTGCCTGATCAACGGCACGTTCGCCTCGGGAGACCTCTTCAGGACGGTGCTGAACTACCTGGTGCCGTTACTGGTTTCAGCCTATTCCCGCCTGGCCCTTCAGCGGGAACTGCGCCGGGCCGGAACCGGGCTTGACGGAGACAAGACAAACAGCGCACCGGAGCCAGGCCCCACCTCCGGCGCTGCCGCTTCTTTCATGCGGCAAAGAAGAGCCAGGGGCATCCCCAATGACAGGAGATAGACTATGCAATCCACCGCTGTGAAGAAATCGCTCCGTGCCGTTGCGCTCGCCCTCGCGCTTGGCGCCGGATTTGCCCTGCCCGTTCACGCCGCCCCCGCCGGCGTCGAGGCGGTCATGACCCCGAAGGAACAGATTCGGCTCGACTTCGCCGATGGCAGCAAGCATTTCGTCCTGATGGTGCGGCGGGAGGGCAAGTCCGTCGGACAGGGGCCGCTCGCCGGCGCCGCGGTCACCGAGTATGGCGTCCACGACATCACGCCCGGCATCGGCGGCAACCCCAGCGGCTATCTGGTGTTCACCCAGCCCGACGGCGACGTCGCTTACCTGAAATGGCTGGTGCGCGCCGTGTTCGTCCCGGGGGCCGACGGCAAGCCGGCCCTGCTCGACAACGGCGTGTGGGAGGTCGTCGGCGGCACCGGCAAGTTGAAAGGGCTGAAAGGCGCGGGGACCCTACACATCAAGGCCGTCTCGCCTACGGACCGCAAGTTCATCCTGGAGGGAGAACTGGTCAACGCGCAGTGAGCGACGGCGACGGCACCGCAGCCACACTCGGAAGTTTCACTTCCCCAAACCCTGTCCACCAAGGAGTCATGGCATGACATTCAGAACCTCGCTTCCGTTCCTCGACACCGACACCGACAACGCGCGGGCCGCGGCCCTGCTCGCCGACGCGAAGGCCAAGTTCGGCTTCGTGCCGAACATGTACCGTGCCATGGCCAA
>CAYZLI010000078.1:0-16392 GCA_964479195.1 uncultured Rhodocyclaceae bacterium | reverse complement strand
CTGAGGCGCCGGGAGCCGGCGCTATTCCCGGTGTTTCTCGGCCACCATGCCGTCGATGCAGCCGATCACCCGATCGCTGGCGAGCTCCGCTTTCTCGAGGGTCAGGACGATGTCCTTGCGCACATCGGCGCTGTTCTCCCAGTCCTGCCGCGCCAGGGTCAGCGCTTCATGCACGGCGTTGTGGGTTTCGGCATGGGGCTTGGCCAGGCCGGCGAACGAGGGCGTATCGCCGAACAGGCCCTTGCCAGCGCCCTCGTAATACCACTTGCCGAGCCGGCACTCGGTGTGCGTGGCCGCCGCGGCGCCGGCCGCTTCGCCATCCCCGGTGGTTTCCAGTGCCATGTAGGCGTTCTGGATGAAGATGATGTGATCCAGTTTGACCAGCGAGCCGAACGATCTGTCCTTGGTGCGGAATACCCGCCGGATGGTCTGCTCGGCCGACTGGTCGAATTCGGCGAACCTGGCGCTGAATTCGCGCATCTGGTCGTTGACACTGGCAGTCAGGGCGCTGGCCGTGGCGGTTTCCTCGACCATGGTCTGCACCTGGCCGCGGAAGCGGCCGACGATGGCATCGATTTCCGTGGTGGCGTTCTTGGTGCGCTCCGCAAGCTTTCTCACTTCGTCCGCGACCACCGCGAAGCCGCGCCCGCTTTCCCCAGCCCGCGCCGCTTCGATGGCGGCGTTGAGGGCGAGCAGATTGGTCTGGTCGGCGATGTCCGAGATGATGTGGACGGCGGAGTCGATGGCTTCGCTCTCGCGGCCCAGTTCCTGCGCCGCGCGCGCCATTTCCTGGACGCGCGCGTCCATGCCGGTGAGTTCGCCGCTGATGTGGTTCGCCGCAGCCTGGCTGCCGCCGGCGGCTTCCCGGTTGGCCCGGGCGATGCCTTCCACCTCCTCCATTTCCGTGCTCGTGTGGACCATGTCGTTCTGGGCCTGCTTGAGCTTGCGCAGAAGGTTCCGGGTGTTCATGCCGTGGAGCTGGGAGGCCAGCTCGTTGCGGTTGATCCAGCGGCTGTTGTCCGCCATCGCGTCGATGGCCAGGTTGATTTTCTCCAGAGAGGCGGCGAACAGGCCGGGCAGGCCGCCGGGCTGGGCCTTCCTGTAGAACACACCCTCCGCGACCAGCCTGAAGCAGGTGTTGACCTCCTTGAAATAGTTCTCGACCAGGTCCAGAAAATCGTTCAGTTCCCAGGCGGCCTTGCCGATTTCCCCCAGTCCGGCCGTCCCGGTCACCCGGTGATGGAACTCACCCCTTCTGCATTCCGTCAGGACCTTCTGCATCCGCTCGACGGTCTCGATGGCATTGCGCGCCGCGCGCCAGGCGTACATCGCGAAGGCGATGCTCATGGCCGGGAACAGCCAAGCGTAGCCGATCAGGCCGTACCGGTAGGTGATCCAGCCCGCCAGGAGCCCGGTGATCGCGCAGAAGATCACGCAGAGCAGCGCGAACTGCGCACGCAGGAAAGGCACGCGCCGGCTGGCACCGGACAATGGGATGGGCGGAGCAATGGCAAGCGCAGTCATGGTCAGTCGTCCGATCGCAGATTCAGAATGAAACGGTCGTAGGTCGTCCCCAGGCTCTTCAGCTTCGCGGCGACCAGCGCGAGGGAGGCCTCCGGCGCCTTGGCCGGTCCGGCCTCGCGTTCAGTGTCCAGCATTTCGCGGTAGAGGGATTCGATGGCCGCCACGCCTTTGGGCCCGGCCTTGCGGCGGACCGAAAAATAGCCGACGAGCTCCCCGCGGGAATCGCGGTCGGGCGTGATGTTGGCGAACACCCAGTAGTGGTGGCCCTCGGAAGTCAGGTTCTTCACGTAAGCGAAGAACTCATGGCCGGACTTGATCGTGTCCCAGCACAGCTTGAAGGCGCCGCGCGGCATGTCCGGATGCCGGACGATGTTGTGCTGCTTTCCCAGCAGCTCGCTCTCGCAGTAGTCGGCGATGCGCATGAACGTCCGGTTCGCATAGGTGATGCGGCCCGTCAGGTCGGTCTTGGAGACGATCACATCTTCGTCATGCAGTACGATTTCGTGCCCCGTCGGGGTGATTTTCGCTTTCATCGGCTGTCTCCGCTTGCATCGGATGTTGGTTAAGGTCGATTCCTGCCGCGGTCGGCGCCAACGCCGCACGGTAGCGGCTGTACATCCGGTCGGCCTGGAGGATGTGGCCCATGAGCCATCGGCTGAGGTATTCGATCAGTTCGCCATGGATCTCCCGACGAAGGCCGTGCAGGTATTCCCAGCGCAGGGAGTCGATCCGCTGCGAGAAGGATTCGTGGGCCGCGCAGTGAGCCCTCACGTCCGGGTAGCCGAAGGAGTTCATGTATGCCTCCTCCCGCCGGAAATGGTTCCAGCTGTAATGCATCAGGTCGTCGAGGGCCATCTCGACGACCTGCCGATCGCCCACATCCCTGGCCGTCCATATCCGGTTCAGGATGCCGAAGAGCTTCGCGTGATCCTGGTCGATGCCCTCGTGCCCGACGGAAAAGGCCTCGGACCAGGTGACGGCGAAATCGTCCTTCTTGCCTTCCACGGCGGCGAGGAAGGCTTCGACGACCCTGGGATCGAATTGGAAGCCGGCCTGGGTGCAGACAAAGTCGATCGCCTGCTCCTCCGGCCAGGGCTTCTTGTAGGGTCGTTCGCCGGTGAGGGCGTCGAAGACGTCCACCACGGCGACTATGCGCGCCGCCAGGGGAATCGCGTCGCCCGCGAGTCCGTCCGGGTAGCCGCGGCCGTCATACCGTTCGTGATGGCTGCGCGCCACACCGGCAGCCAACGTTATCAACGCGGACCGTTCGGAGATCATCCCTGCCTTGAGCAGGATTTCGTGGCCGAGGGCGGCATGCCCCTGCATGATGCTGCGCTCGTCCGGATCCAGGGGGCCGGCCTTCAGCAGGATTCTCTCGGGTATGCCCACCTTGCCGATGTCGTGCAGGATGCTGGCGTGACCGATGTGCCGCACCAACATGTCGTCGCACACCCCTGCGCCCCGGTCGGCGAGAATCCGGGCAACCTCGATGGCCAACCGGGAAACCCGGGTAACATGATTGCCCGTGTCCACGTCCTTGTATTCCGCAACGCTCGCCAGCGTAGCAATGTTGGCGTGGTGTGCGCGTTCGAGGCGCCGCCTGAGCATCATCTCGTCTACCGCGATGGCCAGCCGGTCGCGGAATATCGCGACCAGGGTCTGCTGCCAGGAAGTGAGCGGGGCTTTCTGCATCAGGTACAGGGAGACCCGGCTTCCCTCCGGGGTGACGACGCGCAGAACGACGCTCTCTCCGTCGCCACGGCCGCCTTCACCCCCATCCTCGCTCTCGATCTTTTCGCGCACGCTTCGTTCGAGGTCGGCGACGCCGGAAGACTCGGCCGCGCCGAAGCGGCCGGTCCCGGCGGCCACCACCCACTCGGGCTTCGAGGTTGGCCGGAAGAGACAGAACAACCCGCCCAGATCGCCGATGCCGTGGTGATGGAGAAAGGCCAGCGCCGCCGCAGCCAGCTCGGGCAGGGACTCCAGGCGAGCCCTATCGTTGGCAAACGCGGAAAGCGCGACCAGCGCCTGCCTCTCCCGCATGGCTTCGACGGCGTACAGGACATCCTCGACGAGCGTCGCTTCGTCGAGCCCCGCGCGGCAGTAGGGTCCGTGCAGCCCGTTTTCCTTCAGGCGGCTTCGCGTCTGCGCGGACAGGGGCGTGATGCTGCGCACCAGGATGGGCATCAGCGGATTCACCTGCCGCAGCCGCAGGCCGGCGACCAGGTCGGCCAGGCCGCGCGCATCATCCGCCGACCAGACGATCACCGCCGCGCCGATGTCCCGACGCCGGCCGACCATCTGCATGAAGTCAGCCGGGTTGCGGCGGTAGGCCACGCCGGCCCCCGACACGCGTTCGTCGCTGCGGAACAGGCTCGCGATGGGGCCGCAATACTCCCTCTCGCCGTACAAGGCGATCGTGAAAGGAGGATATGCGCCCTGCTGGATGGCATCAGCCATGTACTGGCTTCTCCCTTGCGGATGTGGGGAAAGTTGCGGGCCGGGGATGGGGGCGGGGTAGGTCCGCTGCAGCCTGGCCGGTAGCGGTTCCGGGCGATCCGGCATTGGCGTACGGTATGGGCAGGAAATCAGCCAATCTTATACAAATAGAAAATTGATTTGTCAAGCGCCGTAATATGACAGCCATGTGACGCAGGCCTGCGTGCCCCGGGGGCGCATATCGTCCGTGCCAAATGCTATCCTGACTTCAAGGCCGTCCGACAAACGCGGCCCAGTCAGGAGATGGCGATGGCGCAACTGCTCACCCTGTCGCGCGCCGCGCGCCTCGTCGGCGCCAGCCGCGTTGCGCTGCAGCAGAAAATCCGCAGCGGCGAGCTGGCGGCCTGCGACGGCATGGTGAGCGCGGAAGAGCTGCTGCGCCTCTACCCGGACGTCAAGCTCGAAGAGGAAGGCGGCTTCGAGCGCGTCATGCAGATCAAGGAGCAGGCCTTCGGCAAGCGGGTGCGCGAGCGCCTGCTGCCGAGCCAGGAAGTCCTCTCCCAGCGCCTGTTCGAGCAGAGCCGTGAGTTGGCCGACGTACGCGCCCACCTGCAGCGCTACCACGCCATGACGGTGCGGCTGCGCGATCGGATCGACCGGGACTTGGCCCGCGCGCCGGCCGAGGCGCGGGCGCATCTCGCCGGGCTGGGGGACTTCGTCGACGCGGAACTGGCCGCCGTGCTGGGCCACGAGGCAGCGCCCAATGCGCTCGCCGTCCTGGATGATATGCTCCGCGTCATGTCCGCCCATGTCGTCCTCCACCCCAGCGGCCACGAGTTCTTCGTGGATGGCGCCGACACCCTGCTCGATGCGGCCCTGCGCGCCGGGCTGGCCGTCAATTACGGCTGCAGCAACGGCAACTGCGGCCTGTGCAAGGTGCGGGTCGTCTCCGGCCAGGTGCAGAAGGTGCGCCCGCACGACTACGTGCTCTCCGAAGCGGAGAAGAGCCAGGGCTACACGCTGCTGTGCTGCCACACCGCCGTGGACGACCTGGTGGTGGAGGCGCTGGAGACTTCCGGCACCGGCGACATCCCCCAGCAGCAGATCGTCGCCCAAGTGCGGGCGCTCACGAAGCTGGATGGCGACCTGGCGCTGCTGCACCTGCAGACGCCGCGCAACAACCGCCTGCGCTTTCTCGCCGGCCAGCAGGTGACGCTGGCCTCGGGCGAGACTTCGGCGCAACTGCCCGTGGCGAGCTGCCCCTGCGACGACCGCAACCTGCATTTCCACATTGCCCAGGACCCGCAGGACGGCTTCGCCGCCCGCGTGTTCTCAACGCTCAAGGCGGGTGACCCGGTCACGGTGTTCGGCCCCTGGGGCGATTTCGTGCTGCGCACCGACTCGCCGCGCCCGCTGCTGTTCGTCGCCTGCGACACGGGCTTCGCGCCCATCAAGGGGCTGCTGGAGCACGCCCAGGCCCTCGACACCGTGGAGCGCATGCACCTCTACTGGCTGGCCACCCGCCCGAGCGGCCATTACCTCGCGAATCTCTGCCGCTCCTGGGCCGATGCCCTGGACAACTTCCGCTACTCGCTGCTCAGCGCCGCGGACACTGCGAACGGGGCCGAGGCGCTGGTGCGGCAGTTGTGCGGCGATCATGCGGACTTCGCCGGCTTCGATCTCTACCTCGCCGGCCCCCAGGGCTTCGCGGATACGGCGGCAAAGACCCTGCGACAGGAGGGTTTTCCGGAAGCGCAGCTGTTCGCGACCGTCGTCTGACCGGCCGATAAATTTTCACGCCCCCTGGATTAGCGCTTCTACTCGCGCGAAGGACCGCGCTGCATTAGTATTCCCGAATGTACCGCGGCGGCACGTATCCGCTGCGGACCGAATGCGCCCCAACCCGAGAGAAGAACATGCGTCCGGCCCAACTCGTCCCGCTCCTCGAGCGCGAATTCCGCGCCGCCCGCGAGGGTCACCACACGGCCGTCATGCTGTGGGGCCCGCCCGGCGTCGGCAAGTCCCAGATGGTGGCCCAGGTGGCCGCGCGCCACGGCGCGCCGATGATCGACATCCGCCTGTCGCAGATGGAGCCCTCGGACCTGCGCGGCATTCCCTTCCGCGTCGGCGACCTGGTGGAATGGGCGGTGCCGGCCATGCTCCCCGACGCCAAGCGCCACGGCGAGGCGGGCGTACTGTTCCTGGATGAGATCACCTCGGCGCCACCCAGCGTCTCGGCCGCGGCCTACCAGCTCATCCTCGACCGGCGCCTGGGCGACTACCGGGTGCCGGAGGGCTGGGCCATCTTCGCCGCCGGCAACCGCCAGGGCGACCGGGGGGTGTCCTACACCATGCCCGCGCCGCTCGCCAACCGCTTCTCCCACTTCGAGGTGGAAGCCCACCTGGAGGACTGGGTCGCCTGGGCCTACGGCAGCGGCATCGACTGCCGGCTGATCGGCTTCCTGCGCTTCCGTCCCGAGTTGCTGTTCGATTTCGATCCGGCACGCAATCCCACCGCCTTCCCGACGCCGCGCTCCTGGGAGTTCGCCCACCGGGCGCTGCAGAAATTCGGCGACGCGCCGGAGCTGCTGCCGGGGGCGCTGGCCGCCTGCGTCGGGCCGGCCGCGGGGGTGGAGCTCCATGCCTTCCTGGCGAGCCTGGACCGCCTGCCCGATCTCGATGCCATCACCGAGGGCCGGGAAGCGGCAGTGCCCGAGGACGTGGACCTGCAGTATGCTGTCGCCTCGGCCCTCGCCGGCCGGGCCATGCGCGCCAAGGGCACGCCCCAGGCCGCACGGGTCTGCGGCCACATCCTCGACTACGCGCAACGCCTCCCCCTGCGGGAGATGGGCGTGATGCTGGTCTCCGACCTGCACCGCACCGTGGGCCGGGAACTCTTCGCCCTGCCGCAATTCCGGCAGTGGGCGGGGCAGGTGGCGGATGTGATGTTGTATGACTGACTTGTCGTCCTCGCGAATGCGGGGACCCGGTGTCTTTGCAGTAACGACGCTGGATTCCCTGAATTCACGGATGACAAAATGACTGCAAACGCCGTGACCCGATTGCGCAATGCCCGGTAGCCCCGCAGAGACAAAACTTGCCGCAGCCCGCACCCGGCTCGTCCTGGACAAGCCGTTCCTCGGCGCGCTGGTGCTGCGCCTGCCCTTGAAGGAGGCCGATGCCGCCTGGTGCCGCACGGTGGCCACCGACGCCCGAGCCTTCTACTACAACGCCGGCTGGGTCGAGCGCCTGTCCGTCGATCAGGCCCAGTTCGTCCTCGCCCACGAGGCGCTGCACTGTGCGCTCGCCCATTTCGCCCGGCGCGGCCACCGGGTGCAGCGGCGCTGGGATCTCGCCTGCGACTTCGCCATCAACCCGCTGCTGATCCGTGAGGGCCTCAAGCCCCCCATCGAGGCGCAGGTGCTGGACCTCTACGACGGCATGACCGCCGAGGAGATCTATCCCTGCCTCGACGACAGCCTGGACAACGAGACCCTGGACCAGCACCTCTACGACGGCGCCGAGGGCGGCCAAGGGGAATCCGGCTCGGGCAACGCGGCGGGCCAGCGCCCGCAGCGGGACGAGGGCGGCGGAAGCGCCGACAAAGGCACGTCGCAGCAGCCGGGCGAGGGTGTCGCCCAGGGACAGGGAGCGCCGCCGCCCCCGCCACCGCTCTCCGCCGCCGAGCGCGACTCCCTGGCCCGCGCCTGGGCGCAGCATCTCGCCTCCGCCGCCCAGCGCGCCCGGGAGGCGGGCAAGCTCTCGGGGGGCATGCAACGGCTGCTGGAGGCCGTGCTGCACCCGCAACTGCCCTGGCGCGCACTGCTCGCCCAGTACCTCTTCCAGGGCGCCCGCGCCGACTACGACTGGATGCGCCCCTCGCGGCGTGAAGGGCCGATGATCCTGCCCAGCCTGCGCAGTCCCCACTGCGACCTCTTCGTGGCGCTGGACGTCTCCGGCTCCATCCACGACGAGGAGCTGGTCCAGTTCGTCGCCGAGATCAACGCCCTCAAGGGGGCGCTGCCGGTGCGCGTCACGCTCACCGCCTGCGACGCTGAGCTGGCCCCCGGTGGGCCGTGGTGCTTCGAGCCCTGGGAGGAGCTGCGCCTGCCCCGGCAGTTCGCCGGCGGCGGCGGCACCCGTTTCGCGCCCGTGTTCGAGTGGGTCGAGCGCAACGGCCTGCGCCCCGACGCGCTGCTCTACTTCACCGATGCGGAAGGCCAGTTTCCCGAGGGCGAGCCGGCCTATCCCGTGCTCTGGCTGGTGAAGGGCAAGGCGCCCGTGCCCTGGGGCCGGAGGATCCAGCTCAATTGAACGCGCCCGAACTCAGCTCTGAAGATGCCCTGCGCCTGGCCGTGCTGCTCGCCGGCGAGCTGGAGGCGGTGCGCATCGACGACGGCGCCATGGTCCTGCGCGCCCTGACCCCCAAGGGCGAGGCGAAGATCCAGCTTCACCCCAACTGCCGGCCCGACCAGTACCTGCGGCGGGTGCGCGAGCGGCTGGCGGAACACGCCCTGGATTCGCCCGGCGGCTATCCGGTGTACCTCAAGCGCTGGACGCGCATGGGCCAGATCGGCGCCAAGAACCTGGCGCCCCTGCTGCTCCTGGGCGAGCCGGAAGCGGTGGTGGCCGTGGCCCATGCGCCCGGCCTCACGGACCAACTGGCGCGCCGCGCCTGGTGGGCGCTGCCGGCCATGGAACTCGCCCGCTGCATGCTGCAGAACGAGAGCGTCACGCGGGGTGCCATGGGGCGCGTGCTGGCGGATTTCCTCATCGAGCACATGGCCTTCGAGGAGGACGCCGACGCCAACATGCAGGCCCTGCGCCTCATCCTGGCCGCCGGCCTGGCGGACGAGACGCTGCGCGACCGGCTGTGGGCCAAGGCGCGGCGCCAACCCCACTACTACATCGGCTTCCTGGAATTCCTGCCCGATGCCCTGCCGGCCGATGAGCCGGCGCGGCCGGATCACGCCGAGATCGCCGCCGCCCTCGGTGCCCTGGCACGGGCCGGCAACCCCGGCGCCACCCTGCTGCTGCGCTGCGCCTCGGGCCGCGGCCAGGCCTTCCTCAAGGCCGCCGACGAGGTGCTGCGCCGCCCGCCCAGCCAGGCCACGGTCTATGCGCTGCTGGACGTGCTCGGCGGCTATTTCCGCGCGGCGCGACCCGAAGCCCTGGCGGCGGCGATCGAGGCAGCGCCCCGCTACGCCGGCGAGCTGCAGGCCATCGATGCGCTCTCCCGGGTGGGCGCCGCCCTGGCGGAGCCGATCCTCACCCGCACCACGGCCGTCGGCCCGCTCATGCGCCGCAAGCTGGAACCCTTGGCCGCGCCGCTGCACCAACACATTGCCATCCTGACGGGCCATGCCCGTCCCCCTCACCCCCAACCCCTCTCCCCGGAGCGGGAGAGGGGAGCGCAGTGAGTCGCTGCGCGACTTCCCGGTAACGGAGCCGCCCCATGAAGCCGCCCAAGAAGATGATTCCCGTCCTGCCCGCCGCGCAAGGCGAAGGCAGCGCCTGCGACAGCGCCGAGCCCTTCGCCCTCATGGTGCTGGGCGAGAGCATGCTGCCGGAGTTCGCCGAGGGCGAGGTGCTCGTGGTCGAGCCGGAGGGCGTGGCCCAGGACGGCTCCTACGTCATCGCCATGCTCCACGGCGAGCCCATCCTGCGCCAGTTGCGCCGCCACCAGGACCGCTGGCTGCTGCACGCCCTGAACCCGCGCTTCCCCGATGCGGAGATCGCGGACCTCTCGGCCATCAAGGGCGTGGTCATCCAGAAGAGCCGCCCCGGCAGGCGACGGCTGCGCAAGTCTTACGTCGATTGAAAACGGAGTTTCAGTGTAGGCTAACCTTCAGGTTATGCCGCAACTAAAGGAAACCCCATGCCCTATTACATCTACAAGGTTTTCGAGACCCCCATCCGCCGCCTGGAAAAGATCGAGGGCCACGAGGTCTTCAAGGAGGCCTCGGCCCGCGCCAAGACCCTGCGCCGGGAACTCGCCATGAGCGAAGGCTGCGTGGTCAAGGTGGTCTTTGCCGACAACGAACTCCTGGCCGAGGACATCCTGTCCCAGGTGCGCGAGCCGCAGCCGGAGCTGGGGGACGACTGAGTGGACGAGACGGCCTTCCGCCAGGCGCGCGGGGAACTCAATCCCCAGCCCTGCCCGTTCGAGAAGGCCATTCTCGCCCGCTGCTGCGCCTGCCCCCTCTCGGAGCGGCGCTGCATTGCCGAGCGGGAAGCGGTCGCCTGCCGCGAGGCGGCATCGCGCCGGGACTGCGTTCGTCTGCGCGAGCTGCTGCGGGGCAGTTCGGCCTTCGCCCTCGGGCACGCCCACATCGACGGCCCCCTGCCCCACGCCCAGGAGATGAAGGTCCAGTGCGGCGGGCTACGGGGGCTGCAGCAGGCGGTCGCGCCGGCGGCGGAAGTGGCCGATGTGGCGGGCTTGCTGCGGGCCGCGCGGGAAAAGTACGGCAATCTGGAGAACCTGCCCTATTCGGCCATCGTCCAAGAAGTAGCCGCCTGCCGCTTGCGCCGGCGCAGGGACAGCTAATGGGCTCCTTACGCGATCTCCCCGTATTGATCGAAGCGGTGCAGGCCAACTGCCACATCGCCGACGCCCGCCACGCGCGGGAGCTGACCATGTGCAACTACCTGCTGGGCATGCGCGAGCTCTACCGCTGGGAACAGGAGGTGCCCCTGTCCCGCCCGCTGCCCAAGGAGGAGCTGGGCGCCTGGCTGTCCCAGCGGGAAGCCCTCTGGGGCGAGCTGGAAGCCAGCGACTTCCGACCGCTGCCCGTGGGCGGCGAGCGCTACGATCCCTTCGCCATCGCCGCCATCAACGCCGCCCTGGCGCCCCACGGGCTGATCTACGGCGGGGGCTACGGCCGCTTCGGCAAGCCGCATTTCTTCCTCGGCGAACTGCTGCGCCGCGAGGAGCGGCTCGGCGTTACGGTGCTCGTCTCGGGCTGCGAGTATGCCCGCGACCTGTGGGCGCCGCCGGCCGCACTCCAGGACGGCCGCGTCTTCCTGCGCCAGGACGCCCTGCGGCGCTGGCTGTGGGAGAAGATCGAAATCTGGGGCGTGCGCAAGGCCGACGGCGCGCTGAAGGCGGCCCTGGACGGCTACGGCTTCGGCGCAGACCCCGAGGCGGCGCTGGAGCGCATGGCGGCGCAGGAGAGCGAGACGCTGATCCTGCACGAGTTGGGCGAAGCCATGGCCGAGCCGCTCCTGGGCCCGGCCTGGCGCGAGATGCTGGCCTCCTTCACCGGGCGCCGCGCCGAGATCCTGGCGCGGGCGGTGCGGGACAACCTGGCCGACTGCTTGTCCACGCTGCCCGAGCTGCTCGACCGCGGCGCCGGCAGCTCCATCCATTTCTACTTCGCCAATTTCGAGGGCCTGCGCCGCAGCCTCTTCCCGCGGCTCGCCGACGCCTACGCCCGCTGGCGCGAATCGGGCGACCCGACGGCGCTGCAGGAGGCCCTGGCCGCGGGCCGCTCCCATTGGACAAACGCCGGGCAGCGCCTTCTGACGGCGCGCGAGGACGACCCGGCCCAAGCCGAGCACCTCATCGAATCCTGGGCCGACGAGCACAGCCCGCTCGCGCTCTGAAGGCGAAAAAAGAAACGCCCTGCCGTTTCGAGCGGCAGGGCGTCGAGGGGGTCGCAGCGCTTACTTCAGGTGCTTGTTGACCAGCTTGGTCATCTCGAACATCGAAACTTGACCCTTGCCGCCGAAGACGGCCTTGAGCTTGTCGTCGGCGTTGATCATGCGCTTGTTCACGCTGTCCTGGAGCTTGTTCTTCTTGATGTAGTCCCAGACCTTCTTGGTGACCTCGGTGCGCGGCATGGCGGCGGCACCGACGACGGCGCCCAGCACGGCGCTCGGCGTCATCGGCTTCATGAAGGCGGGGTTGGGAGCGCGCTTGACCTTCGGCTTCGCCGCGGCTTTCTTGGCGGGCTTCTTGGCAGCGACCTTCTTCGGAGCGGCTTTCTTGGCTGCCGGCTTCTTGGCCGCCGGCTTCTTTGCGGGGGCCTTCTTCGGAGCTGCTTTCTTGGCCGCCGGCTTCTTGGCGGCGGGCTTCTTGGCAGCGGGTTTCTTGGCAGTGCTCTTTTTGGCTGTGACCATCTTCACCTCCTGAGTAGGGATTTCACCGAAAGAACCGCGATTCCTCTTGCCATCACTGACAAGAATGGGCGAAGCATGATCATGCAGAAACAATTTGTCAATCTTTCCGAGGGAAAAAGTGCGTTTTCCCCTCTGGAAATCGATGCGCATGCAACACCCGGGGTGATGCCGGAAGAATAACCCGGCGATCCCGGCTCGCCGCCGCACCGGCCGGCGCAGGCTCGCGCCGCTCCCGCCGCACGGCGGCCCACCGTCCGGAAAAGCCCGGCCAAAGCCGATCTCCGCGCATTCGCCCGGCTCCGCAGCCGCGGCTGCCCGCCACACGTCATGCCGAGCCGCGGTATGATCCGCGCGAGGAGGTTCGCCGCGATGCTCGAACTCGCCACGCTCGTATCCCGCCAGGCCCGCTACCGCCCGGACCACACCGCCGTCGTCTTCGAGGGGGAGCGGCTCGACTGGCGCCAATTCGCCGGCCGCGTCGGCCGCTGCGCCAACGCGCTGCGGGCCGGCGGCATCGCCCCGGGCGACAAGGTGGTCACGGTGCTGGCCAACTGCCGGGAGCTGCTGGAAATCTACTGGGCCGTGCCGGCCATCGGCGCCGTCCTCGTGCCCCTCTCGCCGCTGCTGCTGGCGGCGGGACTGGCCAGCCTGGTGCGCAACGCCGACGCCCGCTGCATCATCAGCCAGCGCTCGCTCCTGCCGACCCTGGAGGCCATCCGCGGCGAACTCGACCCGCTGCTCGCCGGGCGCATCCTGCTGGTGGACGGCGCCGAGGCGGGCTACGGCGACTACGCTGCGCTCACCGCCGCGGCCGGCGAGGCCTTCGTGCCGGCGGAGGCGCGGCCGGAAGACCTCTTCAACATCATGTACACCAGCGGCACGACGGGCCTGCCCAAGGGCATCATGCACACCCACTACATCCGCGCCATGTACTGCCTGCTCATGGGCGCGGCCTGGCGCATGACACCCGAATCGGTGGTGCTGCATACCGGGGCCATCGTCTTCAACGGCGCCTTCGTCACCCTCATGCCCTGCTGCCACCAGGGCGCCACCTACATCCTGCACCGGGCCTTCGACGCCGAGCGGATGATCGAGGCCATCGAGCGGGAGCGGGTCACCCACGTCATGCTGGTGCCCTCGCAGATCGTCGCCCTGCTCAACTCGCCGCGCTACGCCCCCGGGCGGCTCGCCTCGCTGGAATGCGTCCTGTCCCTCGGCGCCCCGTTGCTCAAGGAGTACAAGGACGTCCTCAACCGCGACCTGCCGGGCCGCTTCTACGAGCTCTATGGCCTCACCGAGGGCTTCGTCACCATCCTCGACTGCACCGAAGCGGTGCGCAAGGCCGGCTCGGTGGGCGTGCCGCCGCCCTTCTATCGCATCCGCATCCTGCGGGAGGACGGCACGGAGGCGCCGGCCGGCGAAGTCGGCGAGATCGTCGGCCGCGGCCCCATCCTGATGACCGGCTACTACAAGCGCCCGGACCTCACCGCCCAGGCGGTGCGCGGAGGCTGGCTGTACACGGGGGACCTGGGCTACCTCGACGACGAGGGCTACCTTTACCTCGTGGACCGCAAGAAGGACATGATCGACTCGGGCGGCGTCAAGGTCTATCCCAAGGACATCGAGGAGATCGCCGCCCGCCACCCGGCCGTGCGCGAGGTGGCGGTGTTCGGCGTGCCCCACGAGAAGTGGGGCGAGACGCCCCTGGCGGCGGTGGTGCTGCGCCAGCCGGGGGCGGCGACGGCGGATGAGCTGCGCGACTGGATCAACGGGCGGGTCGCTGCCCGCTACCAGCGCGTGTCGGCGGTGGTGCTCATGGAGGACTTTCCGCGCAACGCCGCCGGCAAGACGCTCAAACGCGAACTGCGCGAGCCCTACTGGGCGGGCACGGAGCGGAAAATCTGACGCCGACGATCAGAGGATTTCCAGCAGCTCCACTTCGAACACCAGGGTGGCATTGGGCGGGATGACGCCCCCGGCGCCCCGGGCGCCGTAGCCGAGCTGCGGCGGAATGGTGAGCTTGCGCACGCCGCCCACCTGCATCCCCTGCACGCCTTCGTCCCAGCCGCGGATGACATGGCCGGCGCCGAGGGGAAATTCGAAGGGCTCGTTGCGATCCTTGCTGGAATCGAACTTGGTGCCGTCCACCAGCCAGCCGGTGTAGTGCACGGAAACGGTCTGGCCCCGGGCGGCGGCGGCACCGGTGCCGGGCGCGAGATCCTCGTAGACGAGACCGCTGGCGGTGGTGGTCTGGCTCATGGCGTTGTCCTTTCGAAAAGCGCCATTCTACCGGCGCTTGCGCTTGGCGGCGAACGACTCGCGAAACTTGGCCAGCTTCGGCGCGATGACGAGCTGGCAGTAGGGCTGATAAGCGTTGTTGCGGAAATATTCCCGGTGGTAGTCCTCGGCAGGATGGAACGGCCCTGCCGGGGCCAACTCGGTGACGATGGGCGCGGCAAAGACGCCCTGCCCCGCGAACTCCGCCAGCAGCGCCTGGGCTTCGGCTTGCTGCTGCGGCGTATGGTGGTAGATCGCCGAGCGATACTGGGAGCCCACATCGTTGCCCTGGCGGTCCCGGGTCGTCGGATCGTGGATGGCGAAGAACACCTCGAGGATTTCCCGATACGAAATGACGTTCGGGTCGAAGCTGACGCGCACCGCCTCCGCATGGCCGGTGTCGCCGCGGCACACCTGTGCGTAACTGGGCTGCGGCATGCGGCCGCCGGTATAGCCGGAGACCACGTCCGACACGCCCTCCAGCTCGTCGAACACCGCTTCCAGGCACCAGAAGCAACCGCCGGCCAGCGTGGCGTATTCCCGGTCTCCCTGGGGCTTGGATTGAGGCGTCGTGTTGTCCATGCCTCTCAGACCGCCATGCGTACACGCGGTTCAATCGCCGGACTCCTGGCGTTTCCTCCCGCTTGGGCGTGGGCCGCGAGGGCCGGGCAGGATAGAATTGCCCCGCGTCCTTCCAACAATAAACCATGCATGTCGTCGTCCTGGGCGCCGGCCTGACCGGCGTAACCACCGCCTGGTACCTGAGGCAGGCGGGCCATGAAATCACGGTCATCGACCGGCAGCCGGGCGCGGGCCTGGAGACCAGCTTCGCCAATGGCGGCCAGATCTCGGTCAGCCACCCGGAGCCCTGGGCCAATCCCGGTGCCCCGCGCCAAGTGCTGCGCTGGCTGGGCCGCGAGGACGCGCCGCTGCTCTTCCGTCCGCGCGCCGACTGGCGACAGTGGGCCTGGGGGCTACGCTTCCTGCTGGAGTGCGGGCCGGGCCGCACCCGCCGCAACACCGAGGCCATCGCCCGTCTCGCCCTGTACAGCCGCACCTGCCTGCAAGAGCTGCGGCACGCCACCGGCATCGAATACGACTTCCTCGGCAAGGGCATCCTGCATCTTTTTTTTGCTGCTGAGGAGTTCGCCCAGGTGGAAGAACGGGTGGCTGTGCTGCGCGGCTTCGGCATGCGCGCCGAGGTGCTGGATCCGGCCGGCTGCGTCGCGGTCGAGCCGGCGCTCGCCGCCAGCGGCGAACGGGTCGTCGGCGGTCTCTATGCCCCGGACGACGAATCGGGCGACGCGTGGAAGTTCACGCAACAACTGGCCATCCTGTGCGCCGCCAGGGGCGTGCACGTGCGCTTCGATACGCGCATCGAGGCGCTCGATGTCCGCGCCGGGCGCGTTGTTTCGATCCACGTCGCGGCCGCCGATGGCAAGCGCGAACAGGTCACGGGCGATGCCTTTGTCCTCGCCTTGGGCAGTCACAGCCCCCTGTTGGTGCGTCCGCTCGGCGAGGATCTGCCGATCTACCCGGTAAAGGGCTATTCCGTCACGATTCCCTTGGCGTCGCGTGCCGAGGCACCCCAGGTGAGCATCACGGACGAGTCGCGCCGCATCGTCTGCTCCCGCCTGGGAAACCGGCTGCGCATCGCCGGCACGGCCGAACTGGCGGGCTACGACATCACGGTAAATCGGCCGCGCTGCGAGGCGATCCTGCGGCGCGCCCGCCAACTGTTCCCGGGGATCGAGCCCGCGGGCGAACCGGAGTATTGGGCCGGACTGCGCCCGGCCACGCCGAGCAACGTGCCCATTATCGGGCGCAGCCGCCTGGCCAACCTCTACTACAACACCGGCCACGGCACCCTGGGCTGGACCCTCGCCTGCGGCTCGGCGCGGGCCGTCGCGGACATCGTCGGAGAAAGATCGCCCCAGGTCGCGTTCCCCTTCCGCGGCATATAGCTTGGGCGGGAACGGAACCACCCAAAAGCAAAAGGCCCCGGAGCGCTTCGCTCTGGGGCCTTTTTGT
>CAYZLI010000077.1:8136-16513 GCA_964479195.1 uncultured Rhodocyclaceae bacterium | reverse complement strand
TATTGCGCCCTACGCTGCCGGTCCTGGGTTCCACGCCTCACTCTTCCTTCATCGACGCGGCGATGCGCTTGGTGAGCGGGTGCAGCAGGTAGGTGAGCAGCGAGCGCTCGCCGGTCTTGATGACCACTTCGACCGGCATGCCGGGCTGCAGTTGGCGTTTGCCCAGTTCCTTCATGCCTTCCGGCGTAATGGACACCCGCGCCAGGTAGTAGGGCAGGTTGGTCTGGGGTTCCGCGAGGAGATCCCCGGAGATGGATTCCACCTGGCCCTGCACCACCAGTTGCGGCGAATGGGCGAAGGCGGAGAAGCGCACGTCCGCCGCCATCCCGGCATGGACCCGGTCGATCAGATGGGGCGCCACCCGGGTCTCCAGCAGCAGGGGCTCGTCCCCGGGGACGATGTCCATGAGCTTCTGGGAGGGCTGGATGACCGCGCCCACGCTCTGCACCGCCAGGCCCACCACCTGGCCGGCGGCGGGCGCGCGGATGTCGGTGCGTGCGAGGTCCTGGCTCACGGCGTGCAGCTTCTCCGCGTCGGCCTGCACTTCGCGCCGCACGTCGGCGAGCTGGGTATCCACTTCCTTGCGATATTCCTGCTGGCGCTGGATGCGGCGCAGCTTGTTCTCGGCAATGGCGCGGCGGGCCCGCACGATATTGCCTTGCAGCTCGGCGATGGCGCCGGTCGTCTCGGCGACCATGCGCTCGAGCTCCATCTGCTTGTTGCGGGGCGCATAGCCCTCCTGGACCAGGTCACGCATCCCCCGCAATTCGTCCTGCAGGAGCGCGAGCTGGCTCTTGCGGCTCTCCAGCATCCCTTCGTAACCGGCCAGCACGCCTTCCTGCCCCTGCATGGCTTCCTGCATGGCCTGCAGGTCCGCCTGCAGCGCCGCGCGGCGGGAGCGGAAGAGCTGTTCCTGGTTGGCCACATGCTGCCTGGCCCAGGGGTCGTCGCCCGCCTGGAGGAGATCCGGGTGGAAGACGATCTTGCCGAGGCCCGCCTGCTCCGCCGCCAGGCGCCCTTCCATGGCTCGCACCGTGAGGTAGTGCTGGCGCACGGATTCGTAACCGGCCCGCGCCGTGGCCGGGTCCAGGCGGAGCAGCACCTCACCCGCCTGCACGGGCTGGCCTTCCTTCACCAGCACCTCGCGCACGATGCCGCCTTGCAGGTGTTGCACCGCCTTGCGCTTGGTGTCGATCGACACCTGGCCCAGGGTCGGCACGCCCTCGTCGAGGGGCGCCAGCCCGGCCCACAGCAGGAAGCCGCCGAACCCGAGCCCGAGCGCCGCCAGTCCGATGCGGGCGGGACCGCGGGCGTCGGTCGGCAGGACGACGGCGCCGTCCGCCGTGGCGGGTCCGGGCGGTTTCCCGAGAAGCTTACGCACGCTCATGGTTCCTCGCGATCGTTTATTGATTTCTCACACAAAGACACAAAGGCACAAAGAAAAACATGCATGGGGATTTGAATGTCTTTCTTCGTGTCTTTGTGTCTTCGTGTGAAACGTTCTTCACGCCGGCTGGGGCGCGGCGCCGCCGGCCGGACCGGGCCCGGCAGCCGGACGCAAGGCGGCCAGCACGGCCTGCAGCGGTCCGTAGGCCTGGATCTCGCCCTCGTGCAGCACCAGCATGCGGTCGGCGATCCCGACGATGTTCATCCGGTGGGTGATCAGGAACACCGTCTTGCCCTGGCGCTTCAGGTCCTGCAGCGCCTTGAGCAGCGCCGCCTCGCCCGCGTCGTCCAGGTTGGCGTTGGGCTCGTCCAGCATGATGAGGCCCGGATTGCCGTACATCGCCCGGGCCAGGGCGATGCGCTGCCGCTGGCCGCCCGAGAGCACGTTGTTGGCACCGATGCTCGTGTCGTAGCCCTTGGGGAAACGCAGGATCATGTCGTGCACTCCGGCGCGCTGGGCGGCCTCGATCACCTTCGGCGGGTCGATCTCGCCGAAGCGCGCGATGTTTTCCGCCAGCGTGCCCTCGAAGAGCTCGACGTCCTGGGGCAGGTAGCCGATGGACGGCCCCAGTTCCTCCCGATCCCAACTGCCGACCGGCACGCCGTCGAGCAGCACCTTGCCTTCCGTTTGCGGCCAGACGCCCACCAGGACGCGGGCCAGCGTGGATTTGCCCGAGCCCGAGGGGCCGACGATGGCCACCACTTCGCCCGCAGGGAAGTCGGCCGAGAGTCCCTTGAGGATCGGCTCGGGACGGGCGGGCGCCGATGCGACCAGGTCCTCCAGTTGGACATGTCCCCGCGGCGGCTCATGCACCAGGCCGGCGGCGCGCTCCGGATGGCGGTCGAGCAGGGCTTCCAGCCGCTCGAAGGAGGTGCGCGCGGAAATCAAGCTCTTCCAGGTTGCGACGATCATGTCGATGGGCTGCAAGGCGCGGGTCATCAGCACGTTGGCCGCGATCATGCCGCCGACGCTCAACTGTCCGTCGACCACCAGCCAGGCGCCGGCGCCCAGGGCCAGGGATTGCTGGGTGTAGCGGAAGAATTTGCTGAGCGCCGTCATGCGCTGGCTCAGGTCTTCCGCTTCCGTGTGGGCCGCCAGTTGCCGGCGATGCTTCGCCAGCCAGCGCCGGCACAGGTCGGCCAGCATGCCGAGCGACTCGATGACTTCGGAATTGCGCAGCTTGCTGTGGAGATAGGCGCTGACCTCGACGACGCCTTGGCCGGCGCGTTCGGTGGGCGCATAGGTGAGCTTGTGGCCGAGCCAGGCGACGCCGGCCGAGACTGCGGCGAAGAGGATGGCCAAGCCGCCGAGCAGGGGATGCAGCATGAACAGCACGAGCATGTAGATCGGCGTCCAGGGCGCATCGAAGAAGGCGAAAATGCCGCTGCCGGTGAGGAACTGGCGGATGTTGGTCAGGTCCGAGAACGCCTGCGCCGTGTTCCGGCCGGCCCGGTCCAACTGGGCCTCGAAGCTCGCGCCGAACACCCGGGTGTTGACGTTTTCGTCGAGGCGCACCCCGGCCCGCACCAGCAGGCGCGAGCGCGCCCATTCGGCAAAGGCCATCACGCCGAACAGGAACAGCGTGATCAGGGAAACGGCGAGCAGGGTCAGCTCGCTTTGGCTGACCAGCACCCGGTCGTAGACCTGCAGCATGTAGAGCGTGGGAGTCAGCATAAGCAGGTTCACCACCAGGCTGAAGACGCCGACGACCAGGAACTCGCGCCGGAACGACCACAAGGTCGCGGTCAGTTCACTGCGCCGGAAGAACGAAGACGTTTTCTTTTCTGCCATGGTGTCGGCTCAGCCGGCGGACTTGGCCACGGACACCGGGCGGGGCGGCGCGTGGGGCGCCGCCTGCTGCGCGGCGCGCGACAAGGCGGCCAACACCTCGTCCCGGGAGGCGTAGGCCTGGACCTGCCCGTCGACCAAGACCAGCATGCGGTCCACGGCCGCGAGGACGCTGGTGCGGTGGGTGATGACGACGATGGTCGCGCCTTCGGCCTTGAGCCGGCGCAGGGTTTCCACCAGGGCGTGCTCGCCGGCCTCGTCGAGGCTCGAGTTGGGCTCGTCGAGGACGATGAAACGGGGCTTGCCGTAGAGGGCACGGGCGAGGGCAACCCGCTGGCGCTGCCCGCCGGACAGGAAGCAGCCGTCCTCGCCGATCGGGGTGTCGTAGCCCTCCGGTAACCCCAGGATGAACTCGTGCAGCCCCACCGTCCGGGCGGCGCCTTCCACCTGGTCCCGATCCACTTCCCTGAACCGGGCGATGTTCTCCGCCAGGGTGCCGTCGAACAGCTCCACGTCCTGGGGCAGGTAGCCGATATGCGGGCCGAGTTCGGCCTTGTTCCAGGGGTGCACGTCCACCCCGTCGAGGCGCACCTTGCCGTTGGCGGCGGGCCAGACGCCCACCAGGAGCCGCGCCAGGGTCGATTTCCCCGATGCGGAAGGGCCGACGATGGCCAATGCCTCGCCCGCGGGCAAGGCGAAGCTCACGCCGCGCAGGATCGGGATCGGGCAGCCGGGCGCGCCCGTGATGACGCCCTCCACCGTCAGCAGGCCTTTGGGCGGGGGCAGGCTCATCCCTGGCTCCCGGGCCGGCAGGACCTGCAACAGCCGGTCCAGCCGGGCATAGGCGTCGCGGGCATTGACGACTTGTTTCCAGGCCCCGACCAGTTGCACGAGGGGCGCCAGGATGCGTCCGCCGAGAATGGAGGCGACGATCATCATGGCGCCGCCGCCGGGCAGTTCGCCCTGCAGCATCAGCCAGCAGCCCAAGCCCAGCAGCACGGAGCCCTGCACCGTCTGGATCAGCTTGGACAGGGCCGCGTAGCCGCCCGCGGCATCGGAGGCCACCGCTTGCAGGTACAGGAATCTGCGTTGCTTTTCCATCCAGCGGCGATGCACGTTGCCGAGCATGCCCATGGCCTCGATCACCTCCGCATTCCGGAGCGTGTTGTTGGCATAGCTTTGCGCTTCGATTGCCGCCGTGCTGGCTTCCGTCAGGGGCGGCTGGGTGCTGCGTTCGGTGAGCAATGCGACGAGCAGCGCCAGGACGGCGCCGACCACCGCCGCCAGCCCGAGGCGCGGGTTGATGGCGTACACCAGCGCCAGGAAAAGCAGCGAGACCGGCGCATCCATCAGGGCGAAGACGGCCGGGGAGGTGAGGAACGTGCGGACGGTACGCAGGTCGGTGACCGCCTGGCTGGTGCCGGCGCCGGGAAGCTTGCGCAGATTGGCTTCGAACACCAGGTTGAACACGCGCTCGCCCAGGCGCGCGTCCAGCTTGAGGCCGGCGGCGTGCATCACCTGGGCGCGCACCCATTCCAGCACTTCCATCAGGGCGAACATGCCCAGCACCAGCAGGGTGAGCATCAGCAGCGTGACCTCGCTGCGGCTGTTCACCACCCGGTCGTATACTTCCAGCATGTACACCGTCGGGGCGAGGATCAGCAGATTGACCGCGAGGCTGAACAGGGCGGCGCGCTTGAAATAAGGACGCAGCCCGTCAATGCCCTGCCGCAGATCGGAATGTGTTTCGTTCGGCTTCACCGGCGACCCTTCTCCGGGGGCTTACAAGGTAGGACCGGACTGTAGCATGTCCCGAAAAAATGAAAATGGGGCCGACACCCCCTGGCCGGTGGCGCGACCACGAAACCGGTAGACACGTGGCATGCCGGATACTAGGATGGATTTATCCGAATAATACAAATCAGGGGGTGAATCATGGCCATCGCCAGCGAGACTGGCAATGCCATTGCCCGCACCTACGTCGCCGCCTTCATGCGGGCACCGGACCGGGGCGGCTACCAGTACTGGCTGGACCAGTCCAACGCCAACGGCCTGTCGGCGACCCTGAATACGATCTTCTCCCTGTCCGTCGTGCAGGAGATCTATCCGGCCTCCATGACGAACAGCCAGTTCGTCACCACCATCTACAACAACGTGTTCAGCAAGGACCCGGATGCGGAGGGCCTGGCCTATTGGGCGAGCTTCCTCGATGCCGCAACCAAAAACCGCGGGGAGCTGGCGCTGGACATGATCAACGCGGGTCTGGGCACGCCCGTGGGCACCAGCGGCCGGGACGTGATCGTCAATCGGGTGGATTATGCCGTCGGTACGGTCGAGCTGCAGTTGGACAACAGCGTCGATCTGCTGGACTCGGTCAGCGTCGACGGCATGGAGTCCCTCATGGCGGGCATCAGCGGGGAGACGGCCACGGCGACCAGCGCCCTGGAGTCGACCCGGCTGTCGCTGCGGGCCTACCAGGACGCCGGCGGCACGCTCTCCACGAGCGCCACTTCCGCCGACGCTGCCGTGATCCTGGAGTCGGGGCGCACCTATGTCATCCAGGCCGCGAAGGGGCCGAATTCGCAGCTCGACCCGGAAATCACCGCCGTGCTGGGGCCGGACGGCCAGGCGGTCTCCGGCTGGACCAACAGCAATTTTTTCGGCGAGGCGGCCCAACTGACCGTCACGCCGACCAGCTCGGGCACCTACACCGTGCGCATCGGCGGCGAGGGCGGCACCAACGGCGCCTACACGCTGGCCGTCGCCGACATCACCGACACCACCGGCGCCAACGAGCACCACGAGGCGACGGTCGGCTCCACCGGCCAGCAGGTGATCCGGGCGCCTTTCGCGCAGCATGAGTTTTCGGTTTCGCTGACCGCCGGGCAGACGGTGGACGTGACCGTCAGCAGCGTGACCAGCGACACCAACCCGCTGTTCCGCCCGAAGGTGTTCGAGGTGCGCGATGCGGAAGGGCGGACGCTGACTTCCGCCGTCCCGACGGTGAGTGCCGATTTCGGCAACACGACGGTCAGCGTCACGGCGACGACCACGGGCGTCTACAAATTCATCGTCGGCGACTCCTACAACGACCTGGGCGCTTTCCAGTTCGCGGTGTCCGCGACGCGCTCGGGCGGTGCGACCAGCAGCCTGGTCCGCACCGCGGACGACTATCCGGACTCCACGGCCACCACGGCGTCGCTGACCGCCGGGAATACGCTGGTAGCGGGGATCAATTCGGCCGGGGACCACGACTGGATCGGCCTGTCGCTTACGGCCGGACATGCATATCAGATCGACCTGCAGGGGCGCGACAGTGGGAACGGCACCTTGTCCGACCCGCTCATCTATTCCCTCTACGACGGCCAGGGCCAGGCGATTGCCGGCACCTACAACGACGACAGCGGCGAAGGCTATGACTCCCGCCTGACCTACACGCCGACCTCGAGCGGAACCTATTACCTGGAAGCCCGTTCGTACAGCAGTTCGGCGACCGGGACCTATACGGTGCGCCTGACCGACACCTCGGCCGGGACCGTGACCGGCGGCGACTTGCCGGCCTCGACGGCCACCACCGGCTCGGTGTCGGTCAACGGCACCTACGCCAGCGAAATCGAGACGGCGGGCGACCGGGACTGGATCGCCATGAGTCTTACCGCGGGCACCTCGTACCGCATCGAACTGCGCGGTTCCGGCAGCAGCAGCGGCACGCTGCGCGATCCGGTGATCTACAGCCTGTACGACGGCAGCGGCACGCTGGTTTCCAATACCTACAACGACGATGGCGCGGGTTCCCTGGAATCCCGGCTGGATTTCATCCCGACGGCCTCGGGCACTTACTACCTGGAGGCGCGCGGCTATGGCAGCGGGACGGGGACCTATACCGTCAGCCTCTCCGGGTCCACCGACGATGCGCCGGCCACCACCGCAACCCCCCTCGTCGTTTCGGTGGGCGGGACGGTCAACGGCAATCTCGAACAGGCCGGGGACGTGGACTGGATCCGGGCGTCGCTGACCGCCGGCTATCAATACTATTTCCACCTGGACAACGTGTCCGGGGCGACCAGCGGGCGCCCGGCGATCGCCGGCCTCTACAACGCATCGGGCTACTCCGTCTCCAACGTCACTTACGAGAACTCCGACGGCCTCTACTTCACGCCCACGACCTCGGGCAGCTATTACCTCGCGGCCTACGGCTACAGCTACTCCAACACCGGGGCCTACCAGGTGTCGCTCACGCAAATCGTGGATGATGCGCCGGCCTCGACGGCGACCACGCTGTCGGTGTCCACCGGCGGCAGCGTGACCGGCAACATCGAGCGGGCGGGGGATGTGGACTGGATCGCCGCGTCGCTCACCGCTGGCGCCCAATACCAGGTCGACGTGGAAGGGTCCTCCACCTCGGCGGGCACGCTGGCCTATCCGGATCTTTACGGCATCTACGATTCGTCGGGCAATCCGGTCTATTCCGGCGTCACGTCCTCCAGCGGCACCGGGAACAACGACCGGGCCTATTTCACGCCCGGCACGTCGGGCACGTATTACTTCGCGGCGTACAGCAGCGCCGGCAGCGGCACCTACACCGTGCGCCTGAGCCAGAGCAGCGACGACGCGCCGGCTACCACGGCCACCCCCTTGTCCGTGACGCCGGGCGGCACCCGGACCGGGACCGTCGAAACGGCCTACGACCGGGACTGGATGGCGGTGGATCTGACGGCGGGGGTGCGCTACCAGTTCGATGTAAAAGGTTCGGATTCGGGCAGCGGCACCCTGTCCGACCCCTACCTGGGCGGCATCTACGACGCCAACGGCAGCTATCAGACCGGCACCTACGACGACGATAGCGGGGTCGGCTATGACGCGCGGCTGTCCTACACGCCCGCGACCTCCGGGCGCTATTACATCGAGGCCAAGGGCTACGGCAGCAGCACCGGCACGTATACCGTGGCCGTTTCCGGGCAGAGCACTTCGACCGCCACCACCACCACGACCACGTCGGACCTGCCGGCCGACAGCAGCACCACCGGGGCGCTGACGGTGGGCGGCACCCTGTCCAGCCGCATCGACAGCGCCGGCGACGTGGACTGGGCGCGCGTGTCCCTGACGGCGGGCCAGTTGTATGAATTCAGCATGCAGGGCTCG
>CAYZLI010000077.1:3228-8036 GCA_964479195.1 uncultured Rhodocyclaceae bacterium | reverse complement strand
AACGACCTGGAGCGCTTCGCTATCCGCGACCTGAACGAGATGGAGGCGGCCAGCCTGCCCTCCGGGGTCAATGTCGTGGTCGCCGTGGACCGGGCGCCCGGCTACGACACGAGCAACGACAACTGGACGGACACCCGCTACGGCATCATCGGCCGCGACTACAACTCCAGCGTGATCTCCAGCACCCTGACCTCCCAGGGCGAACTGAACATGGGCGCCCAGTCGACCCTGACGAACTTCGTCAACTGGGCCGCCCAGACCGCGCCGGCCACCAACTACGCCCTGGTGCTCTGGGACCATGGCGGCGGCCTGAGCGGGGTGTCGTTCGACCAGACCTCCAACAACGAGTCCCTGTCCTTCAACGAGGTCAAGAACGCGATTGCCGGTTCCAGCATTCAAACGGTGTCGATGGTCGGTTTCGATGCCTGCCTCATGGGCATGGCCGAGCAGGCCCATGCCTTGACCGGGGTGGCGAGCTACCTGGTGGCCTCCGAGGAAACGGAGCCGGGCGACGGCTGGAACTACACGACCTGGCTGACCAACGCTTTCTCGGGCGGCGCCAATGCCAGCGCCTCTTCCCTGGCCCAGGCCGTGGTCAGCAGCTACGGCGCCCATTACCAGCAGCAGTCCGACGTGACGCTCTCGGCCGTGGCGATCGACCGCATGCCCAGCGTGGTGAGCGCCCTGCAGGCCTTCACCCAGGCCACCCAGAGCGCCTCGAGCACGGACTGGACGGCGATCGATTCGGCTTACCAGGCTGCCACCTCCTTCGACTATGCCAGCACGGTGGATCTGCGGGGATTCGCCAACAACCTGGCGGCCTCCACGGCCATCAATTCGACCCTGGACGCGGCCGCCGCCGCCTTGGCCAGCGCGGTCAACAACGCCGTGGTTTCGGCGACGAGCAATATGGCCGGCGCCAACGGCTTGGCCATTTACTGGCCCGATCACCAGACATCGAGCTTCAGCAGCCTCTATAACTCGACCGAAGTGTCGCTGGTGGGCTCCGTCGCCTGGAACACCTTCCTGCAAAACTTCTGGGCGCACACCTGATCGAGGGGGCCGCGTGTTGGAGAAGGTTCTGCTGGCGATCGGCCTGTCCGTCCTGGGTGGCTGCGCCGGGACGGCCGGGCACGCTTCCCCGGCCGCGGCGCCCGCGGTGGCCGGAAATGCCGCGCTCACCCACACGGTGGCGGCCATCCTGGCGGGGGAAATCCCGCCCGGCGGGACCGTCACCGTGGTCGGCTACTACCGCGGGTGGAACCTGCTGGGCGAAGTCCCCGAGGGGCCGCCTGTCCGGCGCAGCGACTGGGTCATCAAGGACGCCAGCGGCGCCATTTACGTGCGGGCGAATGCCGTCAAGATGGGCCGGGCGGACAAGCCGGGTTCCGTCATGCGGCTTGCACCCCAGGATAAGGGTGAGACCGGGCGCATCGTTCGCATCCGCGGCGTCGTTCAGGTGACGCCTCAGGGGCAGCATTACGTGGAGCCCGTCAGCATCGAAATCCTCGACTGAGGCGCCGCGGTGCGCCCGCGGACGCCTGGGCCCATGGTATCGTCCGCCAGTTATCCGAACCTCAACAGTGCATTCAGTGGGAGAAGCCAACCCCGTTCTGGTCACCGGGGCCGGCGGCTTCGTCGGCGGCGCGGTGTGCAGGGCGTTGTCGGCCGCGGGCCATGCCGTGCGCGGCCAATACCGTCGTCATCCGCCTCCCCCGGGCGTGGCGGGCCTTCGGCTCGACCTGGCGCAGCCCGCCGACTTGCGGGAGGCCTTGCGCGGCGTGGGCGCGGTGGTCCATCTGGCCGGCCTGGCCCATGTGCCGGCGGGGGCTGTCTCCCGCGAGGAGGTGTGGCGGGTGAACGTGGCCGCCACCCGGGCCCTGGGCGAGGCGGCGGCCCGGGCCGGGGTGCGGCTGGTTTTCGTCAGCACTGCGAAAGTCCTCGGCGAGGCGGGCGAGTTCTCCGATGAGGCGCTGCCGGCACCGCCGGACCTCTACGCCGAGTCGAAGCGGGCCGCCGAAGAGGCCCTCGGGCGCGTGCCCGGCCTGCAGGCCACGGTGCTGCGTCCGCCGCTGGTGTACGGGCCGGGGGTCGGGGCCAATTTCTTGCGCCTGCTGTGGCTGGCCGATTCGGACTGGCCGCTGCCCTTCGCCAGCCTGCACAACCAGCGCAGCCTGCTCTACGTGGACAACCTGGCCGACGCGGTGGCTGCCTGCCTGCGGCTGCCGCAGAGCGCGGGACGCACCTACCTGGTGAGCGACGGCGAGCCGCTGTCCCTGGCCGAGCTGGTGGGGCGGCTGGCCGCCGCCCTGGGGCGGCCCCGGCGCCAGTTCGCCGTCCCCGCGTCTGTGCTGCGCCTTGCCGCGCGCCTCGCCGGCCATGCCGGAGACATGGAGCGGCTCGCCGGTACTTTCGTTCTGCGCGATGAGCGAATCAGGAGCGAACTGGGCTGGCGCCCGCCGATTTCCCTGGACGAGGGACTGCGCGCCACGGCGGCCTGGTATCGCGCCGCGGGCGCCGCGAACGGAGCATGACCGTGGCGGAATGGAGCTGGCCCCTGTTGTCCTTTCTCTCGGCCACGCTGCTCGTCGGCGGCATGCTGGCCAGCGGCCTTGCCCGCCGCCTCGCCCTGGATCAGCCCAACGCCCGTTCCCTGCATGACAGCCCGATACCCCGCAGCGGCGGCGTCGGCCTGATGCTGGCCGTCCTCGCCTGCGGTTGGCCGGTCGCCGGGCCGCTGCAAAGCGCGCTCCTGCTCGCCGCGGGCCTCGCCGGCCTGTCGCTGCTGGATGACCTGCATGGGCTGCCGGCCGGGCTGCGCCTGGCCGGGCACCTGGGCGCCGCCGCCGTTTTTGCCCTCGCGGCGGCGCCCGAGGGCGCCGGGCTGCCGACGCTGGCGGCCATGATGCTGGCAATCGCCTGGATGACAAACCTGTATAATTTCATGGATGGTGCCGACGGCCTGGCGGGAGGAATGGCGGTGTGCGGGTTCGCCTTCCTCGGGGTGGCGGCCCTGGTCGCCGGCGAGCGGCCCCTGGCGATGCTGTGTTTCGTCGTGGCCGCGGCGGCGATGGGTTTCCTGATCTTCAATTTTCATCCGGCGCGCATTTTCCTGGGCGACGTGGGCTCGATCCCCCTGGGCTTTCTGGCCGGCGCCCTGGGCCTCTGGGGCGTTGTCTCGGGTGCCTGGCCCGGATTCTTCCCCGTGCTGGTCTTCGCGCCTTTCGTGGTGGATGCGAGCCTGACCCTGGCTCGCCGCGCGGCTACGCGCCAGCGCCTGTGGCAGGCGCACCGGGAGCACTACTACCAGCGCCTGGTGCGCCTGGGCTGGAGCCATCGCCGCCTGGCGCTGGCCGAATATGGCCTGATGGCCGCCTGCGGGGCCGCCGCCTGGGCGACGCGCGGCGCCCCGGCGAGCGTCCAATGGGGCATCGTCGCCGCGGTGGGCGTGGTCCTGGCGGCGCTGATGCTGGCGATCGATAGGCGCTGGCGGCGCCACCTCGCGGGAGGCGGCCGGTGAATCCCCGCGCCGCCCTGGTCTTCCTGCACGACACGGTGGTCGCCGGCGCCGCCTGGGTGCTGGCCTACTGGTTGCGCTTCAATCTCGAGCTGCCGCCGCCCTTCGAGCGCGCCATGCTCCATACCCTGCCCTGGGTGGTGGGCGTCCAGGCCCTGCTCTTCTGGCGCTTCGGGCTCTATCGGGGCCTGTGGCGCTTCGCCAGCCTGCCGGACCTGCGCCGCATCCTCCTCGCCGTCGGCCTGTCGGCGCTGGCGGGGCCGACGCTGCTGGCCATCATCGGCCGGCTGCAGGAGGTGCCCCGGGCCGTGCTGGTGCTCGATCCGCTGCTCCTGCTGGTCATCATGGGCGGCAGCCGCTTCCTCTACCGCTCCTGGAAGGACGGCCATCTGCTGACCATGCGGGACATGACGGCCACCCCGGTGCTGGTGCTCGGCGCCGGCGACGCCACCGCCCAGTTGCTGAAGGAGCTGGCGCGCAGCCGGGAGTGGCGCGTCGCCGGCCTGCTCGACGACGATCCGGCGAAGCAGGGCCGCATGGTGGGCGGCGTCGCCATCCTCGGCCCCCTGAAAGCCTTGGCGGAACAGGCCCGCCGCCTCCAGGTCGCGCACGCCGTCATCTCCATGCCTTCGGCCTCGGCGGCGCAGCGGCGCCGGGCCGCGGAGCTCGCCGCGGCGGCCGGTCTGACGGTGCTCACGGTGCCCACGGTGGCGGATCTGATGTCGGGCCGGGTGGCCATCTCGCAGATCCGCCGCATCGAGCTGGACGACCTGCTCGGCCGCGATCCGGTGCAGCTCGACAACGAGGGGCTGCACCGCCTGCTCACGGACAAGGTGGTGCTGGTCACCGGCGCCGGCGGTTCCATCGGCGCCGAGCTGTGCCGCCAGATCGCCCCCTTCGCGCCGCGCCGGCTGGTGTTCTACGAACTGTCCGAATTCGCCCTCTACCGCATCGAGCAGGAGTTCCGCAGCCGCTGGCCCGGGCTGCCCGTCGCCTGTGCCGTGGGCGACGTGAAGGACGGCGGCCGCCTGGCGGCGGTGTTCGGCGCGCACCGCCCGGAGGTGGTCTTCCACGCGGCGGCCTACAAGCACGTGCCGCTGATGGAGCAGGACAACGCCTGGGAGGCGGTGAAGAACAACGTCATCGGCACTTATGCGGTCGCCCGTGCTGCCCTCGAGCACGGCGCCGGCGAATTCGTGCTGGTGTCCACCGACAAGGCGGTCAACCCGACCAACGTCATGGGCGCCAGCAAGCGCCTGGCGGAGATGGTCTGCCAGGCGCTGCAGAACGG
>CAYZLI010000077.1:0-3128 GCA_964479195.1 uncultured Rhodocyclaceae bacterium | reverse complement strand
ACGCGCTTCGTCGTGGTGCGCTTCGGCAACGTGCTGGGCTCCTCCGGCAGCGTGATCCCCACGTTCCGGGAGCAGATCGCCCGCGGCGGACCGGTGACGGTCACCCATCCGGACATCACCCGCTACTTCATGCTGATCCCGGAGGCGGCCCAGCTCGTGCTGCAGGCGGGGCTGCTGGCCAGCGAGGGCGACGAGGGCGGCCGGATTTTCGTGATGGACATGGGCGAGCCGGTGAAGATCGTCGATCTCGCCCGCGACCTGATCCGGCTTTCCGGCTTCGCGGAGGAGGACATCCGCATCGAGTTCACCGGCCTGCGCCCCGGCGAGAAGCTCTACGAGGAATTGCTGGCCGACGGGGAGACGACGCTGCCCACGCCGCATCCGAAGCTGCGCATCGTCAAGCCGGCGGAAGTGCCCGGGGCCGCCTGGCTGGCGGAGTTGATGGACTGGCTGGCCCAAGGCTCCCGCCCGGCCCGGGAGGTGCGGGAAGGCCTGCGGCGCCGGGTGCCGGAATACCGCCCCGCGGCCAACGCCGGGGACGCCGGCTGAGGGGAGAGAAGATGGCCACCTACGCGATCGGCGACATCCAGGGCTGCTTCGACTCGCTCACGCGCCTGCTCGAGCTGATCCGCTTCGACCCGGCGCGGGATCGCCTCTGGCTGGTGGGCGACCTGGTGAACCGTGGCCCGCACTCCCTGGAGACCCTGCGCTTCGTGAAGGGGCTGGGGGCGGCGGCGCTCACCGTGCTGGGCAATCACGATCTGCATCTGCTCATGCTGGCCGAGGGCCACTCGAAGAAGCAGCGCGACGACACGCTGGACGACATCCTCGCCGCACCCGACCGGGAGGAACTGCTCGCCTGGCTGCGCCGCCAGCCGCTCATGCACGTGGAGGACGGCTTCGCGCTGGTCCACGCGGGGCTGCTGCCCCAGTGGACCGTGCCCCAGGCGCGGGCACTGGCCCGGGAGGTCGAGACGGCGCTGCAGGCGGAAAACTACCGCGAGTTCCTGGCCCGCATGTGGGGCAGCGAGCCGGCCGCCTGGGGCGACGATCTCACCGGTTGGCCGCGGCTGCGCGTGATCGTCAATGCCATGACGCGCATGCGCTTCTGCTCGCCGGCCGGCGTGATGGAGTTCCGCACCAAGGGCGAAGTGGCCGATGCGCCGGCGGGCTACCTGCCTTGGTTCGCCGTGCCCGGGCGCGCGAGCGCCGACCAGGTGCTGGTGACCGGGCACTGGTCGGCCCTGGGGCTCAAGCTGGAGCCGAACCTGCTGGCGCTGGATTCAGGCTGTCTGTGGGGTGGCCATCTGACGGCGGTGCGCCTGCCGGAACGGGCGGTGTTCCAGGTCTCCTGCGCGCCGGAGGAAATTCCACCGACGCCTTGATCCGGGCGTGGGCCGCCGCGGCCAGTTCGCGCCGCGTGCGGCCGGCGGCGGCAAGCTCGGGGGCGGCGTGCAGCCTGGCGCGGATGCGCGCTTCGGAGACGATCGCCAGGAGGCAGGCGCCGAAGGTGGTTTCCCCGGCATAGGCGGGCGCCGCGCACAGCTTGCCGCTGTCATCCCAGTAGGACAGGGCCAGGGGCGCCACCGACACCCCGGCGTCGATGGCCGGTTGCAGCAGGGCGGCGTGGAAGGGCAGCACCGTGCCGCCTTCGCTCGTGGTGCCCTCGGGGAACACGGCGACCCGCCGGTTCGCCTCCAGACAGCGTTGCAGGGTTTCGGCGGTGCGCTGCGCGGCGCGGGGGTTGCCGCGCTCCAGGAAGATGGTCTCGGTGCGCGCGCAGAGCCAGCCGATGACCGGCCAGCGGCGCACTTCCGCCTTGCAGACGAAGGCTGCGGGTTCGACGGCGTTGATGACGAAGATGTCCAGCCAGGAGACGTGGTTGGCGACGATCAGCCCGCGGATGGGGCCGCCGCCCGTGCGTTCCAGGCGCACGCCGAGGATGGCGAGCAACTGGCGCGACCAGCGTCGCTTCAGGGCAAGGCGCGGGCCCCGCGGCAGGACGGGATAGGCGCAGCCGGCGGTGGCCATGCCCCAGCCCAGGTGCAGGCCGAAGCGGGCGAGGCGGAACGCCGCCCTCAGCCGCACCAGCGGAGTCACGCTGCCTCCTTCGGACCGTCGTCGCAAGATCGGATGCCTCACTGTCGGCGGCTGGCGGCACTCGCGGCCGGTCGCATCCCCGCAGAGCGGGGCCCCTGCTCCCTGCTCATGCCGCCCTCCGCTCGAGGAAGTGGCGGGCGTAGCGGCCGTCGACCCGCGACATGGGCATGAGCACCAGCAGGTCGGCGGTGTTGAAGTCCGGATCCCAGGCCGGCTCGCCGCAGATCCAGGCGCCGGCGCGCACATAGCCCTTGAGCAGCGGGGGCACCTCGGCGGCCAGGTTCGGCGTGAGGCGGTCCAGGGGCAGCGGGCAGCGGGGGAAGGCGCGGTATTCCAGCGGCGCCGAGTGGGCTTCCTGCAACCGCGCATAGATGCCGGCGGCGCCGTGGCCGCCATCGGCCATGCCGATGCTGGCGCAGCCGATCAGGTAGTCGTGGCCGCGCTCCAGCATGTAGCGGGCGAGCCCCGACCACAGCAGGGCGATGACGGCGCCGCTGCGGTACTCGGCATCGATGCAGGAGCGGCCGATCTCCACCAGGTTGGGCCGCAGGTGCGCCAGGCGCACCAGGTCGAACTCGTTTTCCGAATAGTAGCCGCCGCAGCGGCGGGCCGCTTCGGGCGCCAGGATGCGGTAGGTGCCGACGACGCGGCCGCTGTCCTCGTCGCGCACGACCAGGTGGTCGCAGAAGGGATCGTAGAGGTCGCAGTCCACGCCGGGGCGGCGGCTGGGCAGGTTGGCGCCCAACTCCTCGGCGAAGACGCGGTAGCGCAGGCGCTGGGCCTCCAGGATTTCGTCGGCGCCGCGGGCAAGTCCCACCTGCAGGCGCGGCTTGCGCCGCGGGGCCTGTTGTTCCGCCAGATGCAGCATGCGTGTCTCCTTGTCGTGTCTTGCGCAGGCACTGTAGGCAGGACAGATTGCGCCGGGATGACCCGGGCGTTACGCTTGCGTGAAACAGGAGGAGGGGCAATGGACGACTGCGTGTTCAGCCGCATCGTGCGCGGCGAGATCCCGGCGACGAAGGTATGGG
>CAYZLI010000076.1:13827-16753 GCA_964479195.1 uncultured Rhodocyclaceae bacterium | reverse complement strand
CTCCCTGCCCGCATTGGACCAGGCCGGCGTCGGGAATGTCTCGCGGCTGCCGGTGTCCATCCGCATCGTGCTGGAGGCGGTGCTGCGCAACTGCGATGGGGCCAAGGTGACCGAGCAGCACGTCCGCCAGCTCGCCAACTGGCAACCGAACGCGCCCCGGGTGGACGAGATCCCCTTCATAGTCGCCCGCATCGTGCTGCAGGACTTCACGGGCGTGCCCCTGCTCGCCGACCTTGCCGCCATGCGCAATGTCGCCAGCCGGCTTGGGCGCAACCCCAAGACCATCGAGCCGCTGGTGCCCGTGGACCTGGTGGTGGACCACTCGGTGCAGGTGGACTACTTCGGTTCCAGGGACGCCCTGCGCAAGAACATGGAGCTGGAGTTCGCGCGCAACCACGAGCGCTACCAGTTCATGAAATGGGGCATGCAGGCCTTCGACACCTTCAAGGTGGTGCCGCCGGGCATCGGCATCGTGCACCAGGTGAACCTGGAATACCTGTTCCGCGGCGTGCAGCAGCGCGACGGCGTGTATTTCCCGGATACCCTCGTCGGCACCGACTCCCACACCACCATGATCAACGGCGCCGGCGTGGTCGGCTGGGGCGTGGGCGGCATCGAGGCGGAGGCCGGCATGCTCGGCCAGCCGGTCTATTTCCTCACCCCGGACGTGGTGGGCGTCGAGCTGCGCGGCCGGCTGCGCGAGGGCGTCACCGCCACCGACCTGGTGCTGACGGTCACCGAGATGCTGAGAAAGGAGAAGGTGGTCGGCAAGTTCGTGGAGTTCTTCGGCGAGGGCGCGGCGAGCCTGACGCTCACCGACCGGGCCACCCTGGCCAACATGGCGCCGGAATACGGCGCCACCATGGGCTTCTTTCCCCCGGACGAGGTCACCGTCGCCTACATGCGCGGCACGGGCCGCAGCGAGGAGGAGGTGGAAGCGTTCGCCGCCTACTTCAAGGCCCAAGGGCTGTTCGGCATGCCGCGGCGCGGCCAGATCGATTACAGCAAGACGCTGGTGCTGGATCTGGCCATTGTGGCCCCCTCGCTCGCCGGCCCCAAGCGGCCCCAGGACCGCATCGAAATCGGCCACGTCAAGGCGGCCTTCAAGGACCTCTACTCCATGCCGGTGGTCGAGAACGGCTTCGGCAAGAAGGCGGCGGACCTCGTCCGCCGCTTCCGGACCAGCGACGGCATCGACATCGGCTCCGGCGACGTGCTGATCGCCGCCATCACCTCCTGCACCAACACCTCCAACCCGGGCGTGCTGATCGCCGCGGGGCTCCTGGCGAAGAAGGCGGTCGAGCGCGGCCTCAAGGTGGCGCCCCACATCAAGACCTCGCTGGCGCCCGGCTCCCGCGTGGTGACGGAGTACCTGGGGAAGGCGGGGCTGCTGCCCTATCTCGAGCAGCTCGGCTTCACGGTGGCCGCCTACGGCTGCACCACCTGCATCGGCAACTCCGGGCCCCTGGCCGAACCCATCGAGGAGGCCATCGCCGGCCACGATCTCGTCTGCTGCGCGGTGCTCTCCGGCAACCGCAACTTCGAGGCGCGCATCCACCCGGCGATCCGCGCCAACTTCCTCGCCTCCCCGCCCCTGGTGGTGGCCTACGCCCTGGCCGGCACCGTGCTCAAGGATCTCATGCACGAGCCCATCGGCCGCAGCCGCGACGGCAAGGACGTGTGGATCGGCGACCTCTGGCCGTCGAGCGCGGAGATCGAGGCGTGCATGAAGTACGCCATGGACGCCCAGACCTTCCGGACCCTCTACGCGGACCTGACTTCCGGCCACGACCTCTGGAACGCGATCCCCGCGCCCGTCGGCCAGGTCTATAGCTGGCCGAAATCCACCTACATCGCCCGCCCGCCCTTCTTCGAGAACTTCGGCATGGCGCCGGGCCGCATCGGCGACATCCGGGCTGCCCGCCCGCTGCTCCTGCTGGGCGACTCGGTCACCACCGACCACATCTCGCCGGCGGGCTCCTTCAAGCCGGCGACCCCCGCCGGACAGTGGCTCGTGGAGCAAGGCGTCGAGCCGAAGGACTTCAACTCCTACGGCTCCCGGCGCGGCAACCACGAGGTGATGGTCCGCGGCACCTTCGCCAACGTGCGGGTGAAGAACCTCATGCTGCCGCCGCAGGCGGACGGCACGCGCGTCGAGGGCGGCTACACCCTGCTGGACGGCAGGCAGGCCACCGTCTTCGAGGCGGCGACGGAGTATATGGAGCGGGGCATCCCCACCATCGTCCTCGCCGGCGAGGAGTACGGCACGGGCTCTTCCCGCGACTGGGCGGCCAAGGGCACGCTGCTGTTGGGCGTGAAGGCGGTGGTGGCGAAGAGCTTCGAGCGCATCCACCGCTCCAACCTGGTCGGCATGGGCGTGCTGCCCCTGCAGTTCAAGGGCCGCGACGGCATCGACAGCCTGCGGCTCACGGGCGAGGAAACTTTCGACGTGCTCGGCATCGGCGAGGAGCTGAAGCCCCGGCAGGACCTGACGCTGCGCATCAGCCGCGCCGACGGCGCCAAGGTGGAAATCAAGGTCCTCTGCCGCATCGACACAAGCATCGAGGTGGACTACTACAAGCACGGCGGCATCCTGCCGTACGTGCTCAGGCAACTGCTTGCGGCTTGACGGTGGAAACCGTTCGTGGTGAGCCCGTCGAACCACGAACGGCCTCGTAGCCCGTGCCATTCACCCTTCGACAGCCTTGCGTCCGCCGTTCATGCTTCGATAGGCTCAGCACGAACGGCGGAACAATCAATCCGTTCGCCCTGAGCCCGTCGAAGGCAGCCCGGCGCGAATGAGCACGGCATCCCACACCAGGAACAATCAATCCGTTCGCCCTGAGCCCGTCGAAGGGCGGACGGATCATCAACGGCGGAACAATCAATCCGTTCGCCCTGAGCCCGTCGAAGGGCGGACGGATCA
>CAYZLI010000076.1:12369-13727 GCA_964479195.1 uncultured Rhodocyclaceae bacterium | reverse complement strand
AACGGCGGAACAATCAATCCGTTCGCCCTGAGCCCGTCGAAGGGCGGACGGATCATCAGGGCGAACGGCATGGCAACTGTTTGAGCTTTAAAGCAGTTTGCGGGAAAATTTCCCCCTCGGCGGCCTTGCCGAAATATAACTTTAGCTATACGTCCAAAAATCGGAAATAATTTCCTGTTTGACGGGCTGGACTGGCTAGAGCCGCTTCCCCTTACGTCCCGCAAGTAACGCCAACCCGTTCCCCCCAGGACGCCCCGCGCGTCGCAAGCATCAAGCGCTTTTCGGTATTGATTTGCTCCGACCGCCCGCGCGGCCGGAACGGCATGGATCGTGTTCCGCCCCGCGGGCCCGATCCTCGCCACGGGTTTTCTTTGGCTCATTTTTCTAACTAAGGAGAATGCAATGCACAACCTGTCCTTGTCCCGCATCCCCGCCCTCGCCGACAACGCCGTCTGCCTGGATGCGGCCGATCTCATCGTCGCCTACCTGGAAAGCCTCGGCGTCGAATGCGTCTTCGGCGTGCCCGGCGGCGCCGTCGAACCCCTCTACAACGCCCTGGCCCGCAGCGAGCGGCGCGGCGGTCCCCGGGCCGTGGTGGCGCGGCACGAATCCGGCGCCGCCTTCATGGCCGACGGCTATGCCCGGGAAACCGGCAACCTGGGCGTCTGCGTGGCCACCTCCGGCCCCGGCGCCACCAACATGATCACCGGCGTCGCCTGCGCCTACGACAACGAGGTGCCCCTGCTGGTGCTCACCGGCCAGCCGGCGCTACCCTCCTTCGGCAAGCGGGCGCTCCAGGAATCCGCCTGCACCGGCATCAACACCGTGGGCATGCTTCGCCATTGCACCCGCTACAACTCGCTGGTCTCGCACCGCGACCAGGTGGAGAACAAGCTGGTCAATGCCCTCATGCGGGCGCAGCAGGCGCCCCGCGGCCCGGTGCATCTGTCGATCCCGGTGGACATCCTGCGCAGCCCGACCATCCGCCCCGCCCCCGCCTATGACCTGGCCACGCTCATGCCGCAGAACGCCTCGCTCCTGGACGGGCACGCCGCCCAGGAGCTCGCGGGCGCACTGCGCCAGACGCAGAAACCCGTCTTTCTCATCGGCGGCGGCTGCGGCGAGGCGATCGAGGCCATCCTCAAGCTCGCCGAACTGACCGGCGCGCTCTTCGTCACCACGCCCGACGGCAAGGGCCTGGTCAATCCGCGGCACGGCGCCTACCGCGGCGTCTTCGGCTTCGCCGGCCACCGCTCCGCCGAGGCCCTGTTGCGCGGCAACCCGGACCTCATCCTGGCCTTCGGCACCAGCCTCAACGAATGGACCAGCGGCGCCTGGTCGGACAGCGTGCTGAACGA
>CAYZLI010000076.1:2774-12269 GCA_964479195.1 uncultured Rhodocyclaceae bacterium | reverse complement strand
GTGCATTACCTGCAGCCGCGGGACCGGCGCGCCGCCGGCGGCGCGGGCGGCCAGCGGGCCGCGAACGAGATCCGGCAGCGGCGCAACGGCACCGGCAACTGGCTGCGCGTGACCATGGAGTTCGCCCCCATGGGCTGGGCCATCGGCGCCGCCGTGGGCATCGCCCGCGCCAACCGCTCCTGCCCGGTGGTCTGCCTCACCGGCGACGGCAGCTACCTCATGAACGGCCAGGAGATCACCGTGGCGGCGCAGCAGCAGCTCAACGTCATCTTCGTCGTCCTCAACGACGCCGCCCTGGGCATGGTCAAGCACGGCCAGCGGCTGGCGCGCGCCGAGCCCATCGGCTTCGAGCTGCCCCAGGTGGACTACCGCCTGCTGGCGGAATCCATGGGCATCCCCGGCCACGTCATCCGCTCCCCGGAGGACTTCGAGGCCCTGGACTTCGAGGCCATCCTGCGCCGGCGCGGGCCGACGATGCTCGACGTGCGCATCGACGGCGAGGAAGTGCCGCCCATGGGGCTGCGCATGAAGACCCTGGGCACGGTGAAATGACCATGAAGAAACTATTCGGCAAGACCGCCCTCGTCACGGGCGGCAACAGCGGCATCGGCCTAGCCACGGCGAGGCTCTTTCAGCAGCACGGGGCGCGCCTGGCCATCACCGGGCGCGACCCGGCGACCCTGGAGCAGGCGCAGCGGGAACTGGGCGACGGCGTCGTCGCCATCCGCAGCGACGCCGGCCGGCTCGCCGACATCGAAGCGCTGATGGGGGAGGTGCAGGAGCGCTTCGGCCGGCTGGATGTGCTGTTCGCCAACGCAGCTGTCGCCCAGCCGGCGCCGTTCGAGGCGATCACGGAGGCCCAGTTCGACGACACCATGGCGGTCAACTTCAAGGGGGTCTTCTTCACCATCCAGAAGGCCCTGCCGCTGCTCGCGAACGGCGGCTCGGTCATCGTCACCACCTCGATCACCAACCAGATGGGCACGCCGAACTTCAGCGTCTATGGCGCCTGCAAGGCGGCGCTGCGCTCGCTGGTGCAGACCTTGGGCCTCGAACTGATCGGCAAGGGCATCCGTGTCAATGCCATCAGCCCCGGTCCGATCACGACGCCCATGTTTGGCCGCTTCGGATTGCCGGGCGAGGCCGTGCGGGCGATCCAGGACGAGATCCAGCGCAAGTCGCCGATCAAGCGCTTCGGCGAACCGGACGAGGTCGCCAAAGCCGCCCTGTTCCTCGCCTCGCAAGATGCTTCCTACATCGTCGGCAACGAGCTGGTGGTCGACGGCGGCATGTCCTTGCTGTGAGGTCCCCATGACCGAGAAACGAAGCACCGAGCAGATCCATACCCGCATCTGGCTGGAAGAGCCCGAGCCGGACAATCCCTTCGCCACCCGGGCCGCCTGGTGCCACGGCTACGACGTGTACGGGGACATGCTCGGCCGGGCCGGCTGGACGCAGATGCTCTACCTTCTCTTCCGCGGCGAGGCGCCTTCCTCCGCCCAAACGGCGCTGCTGGAAGCGCTCGCCGTGGCGCTGGCCAATCCCGGCCCCCGCGACCCGGCGGTGCATGCCGCCATGTCGGGGGGCGTCGGCGGCTCCACCGCGGCCTCCTGCCTGATGGCCTTTCTCGCGGTCGGGGCGGGCAACCTCGGCGGCGGGCGCGAGGTGTTCCTGACCATGGAGGACTGGGCTGCCTGCGGCACCGATCTCGACGCCTGGCGCCGCCGCTTCGCGGCGCCGGCGCCGGCGCCGGAGGAAGTGGGCATCTGGCCGCAGGTGGAGCATCCCCCGGGCTTCGACCCCCACGGGGTCGGCACCGCCACGATAGTGCGGCAAACCCTGGCCTGCCTGGCGCGGTTGAGCCCCGCCGCCCGGCTCCCCTGGCTGGAGGCGAACCGGGAGGCGCTGGAAGCGGCCGCCGGCCATCCCCTGGCGTTGTCCGGTGTGGCCGCCGCCGGCCTGGCGGACCTGGGCTTCACGCCGGAGGAGGGGGAGACGATCCACCTCCTCCTGCGCCTGCCGGGAGCCGCCGCCCACGCCCTGGAGCAGCGCCGCTCCGGGCACAGGAAATTCCCGTTTTTTGCCGTCGAATTGGAAGACGATCCGGAAAAGGAGGCGCGATGACCTGCAACCGCCCAACCCTCACCCCTAGCCCCTCTCCCTATCAGGGAGAGGGGAACGTTGTGGGCGCTTCGCGCCACAATGGGACGGGCCCCGAACTGCTGCAGGAAAACGCGGGGGTGCTGAAGACCCGCATGGGCGCGGCCTTCGTCGGCCAACGCGCCGTCTTCCGCGGCCACGACCTGCACGCGGAGCTGAAGGACATGGACTGGGTCGAGCTCTATGTCTTCGGCATCACCGGGCGGCGCTTCACGCCGCAGCAATTGCGCCTGCTGCAGGCCATCTGGGTCTATACGAGCTACCCGGACGCCCGCATCTGGAACAACCGGGTGGCGGCCCTGGCGGGCACGGCGCGCAGCACGGGCAACCTCGGCGTCGCCGCGGCCCTCGCCGTGTCGGAGGCGGCGATCTACGGACGGGGCATCGACATCCGGGCCATCGACTTCCTCCAGCGTACCCGCAAGCGGCTGGACGCGGGCGCCACCCTCGCAGACTGCGTGCGGGAAGAACTGGAGGCTCATCGGGGCATCGCCGGCTATGGCCGGCCCCTCGCTGCCGGCGACGAACGGATCGCGCCCATGCTGACGCTGGTCCGGGAGCTCGGCCTGGACCAAGGCCCGCACCTGCGCCTGGCCCATGCCCTGGAGGAATTCCTGCTGGCCGGACGCTGGCGCTGGCGCATGAACTACGCCGCCCTGTGCGCCGCGCTAGCCGCCGATCTCGGCCTGACGCCAAGGGAGTACTACCTCTATCTGTTTCCCGCCTTCCTGGCGGGGATGCAGCCATGCTTCATCGAAGCGACACAGCGCCCAGAAGGCGTACGTTTTCCTTTATCATGTGGGCACATCCGCTACGAGGGAACGGACAAGCGTCCCTGGGGCGAAGCCGACCCGCCCGGCTAAACAAGAAGGCGGACGAATCCGACAGAGCGTATCGGGGATTGGAAGCCCCCCGGGCAGCAGGCTTCCGGGGCCGCCGGAATAAACCGTAGGGGGGACGGTTATGCGACGACTGGATCACAAAGCGCTCTGGGTTCTGTTCGCCCTGACCTGGGCGGGCACCGCCGCCGGCCAGATGTCCGAAGAGGAAGAACTCGCCCTCGTCTACGGCGACAAGTCCTTCGTCAGCATCGCCACCGGCGCACAGGTTCCCGTGACGCGAGCCCCGGCAGTGGCCTCCGTAGTCACTGCGGAGGACATCAAGGCCATCGGCGCCCGGGATTTGGACGAGGCGCTGGAAACCGTACCCGGGCTGCACGCGCTGCGCTTGCTGACTTACGCCAACAAGCCCATCTACAGCATCCGCGGCATCGCCACCCAGCACAACCCGCAAGTGCTAATGCTCATCAACGGCATCCCCATGACCAGCGTCTACCTGGGCGACCGGGGCGACGTCTGGGGCGGCATGCCGGTGGAGAACATCGCCCGCATCGAGGTCATCCGCGGCCCCGGCTCCGCCCTCTACGGCGCCGACGCCTTCTCCGGCACGATCAACATCGTCACCAAGACGGCGCGGGATATCGACGGCACGGAGGCGGGCCTGCGCGCCGGCTCCTTCCGCACGGGCGAGGCCTGGGTGCTGCACGGGGGCAAGCTCGGGCCCGTGGATGTGGCGGCTTATCTCCGCCTCGGCACCACGGATGGATACAAGCGGACGATCGAGGCGGACGCCCAAACCGCAATCGACGCCGCGCTCGGCACCCGCGCCTCCCTCGCTCCGGGGCAGACGAGTCTGCGCTTGAACGCCATCGACGGCCAGATCGATCTCACCTATGGCAAATGGCAGTTTCGTTCCGCCTACAAGCGGCGCGACGACATGGAAATCGGTGCCGGTGTCGCCTCCGCCCTGGACCCGCGTGGACGCAATGTCAGCGAGCGCTTCACCTCGGACCTTACCTACCACGACCGGGACTTCGCCAAGGACTGGGACATTACCCTGCAGGCGAGCTATTTCCGTTTAAGTGCCCAGTCCGACCTCACCGTATTCCCGCCGGGCGCCGTTTTCCTCGGCCCCTTCCCCGACGGGGTGATCGGCAACCCCGCCAAGTGGGAACGCCATGGCCGCTTCACCGGCTCGGCTTTCTACACCGGCTTCGAGAAGCACCGGATTCGCCTCGGCGCCGGCCACGAGACCCAGGACCTCTACCGGACCCGGGAGAGCAAGAACTTCGCCCTGGTCTTCGTCCCCGGAGTGGGCAACCTCCCCGCCCCCCTCGGCTCGGTGGTGGACGTGTCCGGCACGGCCCCCTTCCTGCTCCCCCACAAGCGGGACCTGGACTACCTCTACGCCCAGGACGAATGGAACTTCGCCAAGGACTGGACCCTCACCGCCGGCTTGCGCCACGACAACTACTCGGATTTCGGCGATACCACCAATCCGCGCCTGGCGCTGGTGTGGGAGGCGGCCTATAACCTGACGGCCAAGCTGCTCTACGGCCGCGCCTTCCGCGCGCCGTCCTTTGTCGAGCTTTACGCCATCAACAACCCGGTGGCGGCCGGCAACCCGAACCTCAAGCCGGAGACCATCGACACCCTGGAGGCGGCCTTCGCCTGGCAGCCCAAGGCGGACGTGCAACTGGGCCTGAGCCTGTTCCGCTACGTCATGCGCGACATCCTGCGCTTCGTCCCCAACGCCGACCCGACCACCGGCGCGACGGCCCAGAACACGGGGCGGCAGCACGGCCGCGGCCTGGAACTGGAGGCCGCCTGGGATGTCGCGAAGAACCTGCGCCTGTCGGGCAACTACGCCTACCAGCGTTCCATCGACAGCGCCAGCGGGCAGGACGCCGGCCTGGCGCCCCGGCAACACCTTTATGTTCGCGCCGACTGGCGCCCGGCGGCGGGCTGGCTGCTGAACGCCCAGGCCAACCGCGTGGCCGATCGCCGCCGCGAGCCGGGCGACACCCGCCCGCCGGTCGCCGACTACACCCTGACGGACCTCACCCTGCGCACCCTGCGCGGCCTGGACCGGTGGGACTTCGCCGTCTCCGTGCGCAACCTGTTCGACGTGGCCGCCCGCGAGCCCAGCCCTTCGCCCGGCCTGATCCCCAACGATTTCCCGCTGCCTGGCCGCAGCCTCTTCCTGGAGGCACGCCACCGCCTATGAGACGGCTCGCCGCCGCCTTCCTCGCCGCCCTGGCGCTCTCTGCCGGGCCGGTGGCCGCCAATCCCGCGCCCCATCCGCCCCGGACGATCGCCGTGATCTACGCCGAGGCCGACGAGAACGCGCCCGGCGAGTTCGAGCGCATCGTCGCCGGCATCGAGGGCGGCGGCGACGTCGTCGTCTATCGGCTGCCCCTGGCCGTGGCCCTCAACCTGGCCGCCGCCCCCCGCCCCACGGAAGGGGTGAAGCTCGCCGCCAACCTGGCCCAGGGCAACATCGCCGTGCTCTACCCGGACGTGGGCGAGCCCTACCGCAGCGTCTTCTCCAAGATCATCGAGGGCATCGAAGACCAGGCGAAGACGCGGGTGGCCAGCTTCGCCGTGGGCGCCAATCTCAATCCCCAGGAGCTGTCGAACGAGCTGCGCCGCCAGGACATCCGGGTGGTGATCGCCCTCGGCCGCAATGGCCTGAAGGTGGCGGCCAACCTGGACCGGGACATCGGCGTCGTGGCCGGCGGCGTGCTCTCCGTGCCGGAGGCGGAGGCCCGCGGCTATTCCGTGCACAGCCTGGCGCCGGACCCGGCCCTGCTCTTCGCCCGCCTGAGGAGCCTCATGCCCGCGGTGCGGCGCGTCTTCGTCGTCTACGACCCGCGCCAGAACGCATGGCTCGTCCGGCTCGCCCGCGAGGCGGCCCGGGCCCAGGGGCTGGAGCTGGTGGCGCAGGAAGCGCTGGACCTGAAGAGCGCGCTGCGCCTGTACCGGGAGTTCCTCGCCTCGGCCGATCCGAAGCGGGATGCCCTCTGGCTGCCCCAGGACTCCACCACCGTGGATGAAGCCGCCGTCCTGCCCCTGGTGCTGCAGGAGACCTGGGAGCGCAACCTGGCGGTTTTTTCCAGCAGCGTCGCCCATGTCAAGCGCGGCGCCCTGTTCTCCCTCTATCCCAATACCGTGGGGCTGGGGCGCAACCTGGCCTATTCGGCGCTCAACTACGGAGGCGCTGCGAACGCGGGGGTGGTGCCCCTGAAGGAAGTGCTGGTCGCGGTGAACGTGCGCACCGCCAACCACCTGGGCATCAGCCTGGGCGAGAAGAGCCGAAGCTTCGACATGGTCTTCCCGGAGCCGTGACCATGGGCCTGCTGCGCAGAACCGGGTTCCGGCAACAACTGAGCTTCACCGTGACGACGGGGGTGCTGCTGATCGCCCTGTTTTCCTCCCTGGCCAGTTCCTGGCAGGGCAGCCGCCAGATCCGCCAGACGCTCATGGAGCAGGGCGAGCGCATCGCCGACACCCTCGCGGGCCGGAGCGCGCTCGCGCTGCTCTACGCCTCCTCGGACAACGCCACCGAGGCCGTCAACGCCACCCTCGCCTTCCCGGACGTGACGAAGGTGGAGATCCGCGACCCCGACGGCCGGCCGCTGCTGGTCCGGGGCAAGGTGCCCGTGGACACTCCCGACGAGCCCTTCCCCGCCTCGGCCCCGCGCCAGGCCCATCTGGAAGCCGAGACGGACGATACCTGGCGCTTCGTCGCCCCGGTGCTCACCCGGGGCGCCGACTCGCCCTTCGAGGTGACGGAGCGCCGGGAAGAAATCCTCGGCTACGTGCGGGTGGTGCAGAGCAAGGCGACGCTCTCGCGCATGATCGCCAACGTGTTCCTGATCAACCTCGCCATTTCCTTCTTCTTCGCCGCCGCCTTCCTCCTGGCGATCCGCTACCTGGCCGGCCGGCTGACCCATCCGCTCACCGCGCTTTCCGCGGCCATGGCCCGGGCCGAGCGGGGTGAAGCCAACGTGCGCGCCGAGGTCGCCGGGCCGAGGGACATCGGGGAGATGGCGCAGACCTTCAACCGCATGATCGCCGTGCTGCAGGAGCGCGAGCAGGCGCTGCGGGAGAGCCAGGCGCGCTACCGGGAGGTGGTGGAAAGCGTCAAGGAAGTCATCTTCCAGACCGACGCCGCGGGCCGCTGGACGCTGCTCAATCCGGCCTGGAGCGAGATCACCGGCTTCGACCTGGACGAAACCCTGGGACAGTCCATGGCGGACTACGTGGCCGCGGAGGACCGGCCCGTGTTCGCCCGCTGGCAAGAGCGCCTGGAAACCGGCGAGACCACGGTGTGCCGCTACGAAGTGCGCTTCCGGCGCCGCGACGGCAAGACCGAATGGATCGAGGTGACGCAACGGGCGCGGCGCGGCGAGGACGGCGCCTTCGCGGGCACCTCCGGCACGCTGGACGACATCACCGAGCGCAAGGCGGCGGTGCAGAAGCTGCAGGACATGAACATCGATCTGGAGAACCGGGTGCGGGAGCGCACCGGCGAACTGGAGGCGTCGAACCGGGAGCTCGAGGCTTTCTCCTATTCCGTCTCCCACGACCTGCGCGCGCCCCTGCGCGGCATCGACGGCTTCGCCCACATCCTCGAGGAGGAATATGTCGCCCACCTGGACGAGGCCGGCCGCGGCTATCTCGGGCGCATCCGTGCGGCCACCAAGCGCATGGCCCACCTCATCGACGACCTGCTGGAGCTGGGGCGCATCACCCGGGCCAACCTCGCCAGCCGCAGCGTAGACCTGTCCGCCGTGGCGCACAACATCGTCCGCGACCTGCGGGAGGCCGACCCGGAGCGCCAGGCCGATATCGCCATCGGCGAGAACCTGACTGCGCTGGCCGACCCCACGCTGGTCCAGGTGGTGCTGGACAACCTGCTGCGCAATGCCTGGAAGTTCACCGGCCAGCGCGAGCGGGCGCGGATCAGCTTCGACGCCACGACCGAGGGCAACGAAAAGGTGTTCTTCGTCCGCGACAACGGGGCCGGCTTCGACATGCGCTATTCCGGACAACTGTTCCGGCCCTTCCAGCGGCTGCACCCGGCAGCCAAGTTCAGCGGCACCGGCATCGGGCTGGCCACCGTGCATCGCATCATCCAGCGCCACGGCGGCCGGGTCTGGGCCGAGTCCGAACCGGAGCGCGGCGCGACCTTCTATTTCACCCTGCCGGGGAGCCAACAGGCGTAGGGCGCATTAGGCCGAAGGCCGTAATGCGCCGAACCGATGCGGCGCAATGCGCTTCGCCCTTCGACCGGCTCAGGACAGGCCCTTCGACCGGCTCAGGACAGGCCCTTCGACCGGCTCAGGACAGGCTTATTGCGCCCTACAGGTGCGCTGTCCAATCCTCGAACGCGGCGCGAAAAACCGCGACGGAATCCCTGTCCCCCCAGGTGTCCCGATAGGCCCTGACCTTGGCGCGGAGCGGGACGATGTCTTCCACGACCGGCACGCGAAACGCCTGCGCCACGATCCGCCCGTGCAGGCTGGTTCCGGCAAAGCCCCCACTGCCGGCGATCAGCGCGCAGATGTCCCAGATGTCCAGCGACGCGAATACCTGCGCATCCGGCAGGCGGGCCGCAGCCCGGCGGTAGACTTCGAGGTCGTCGTGCCAGGGCGCCGCCCCGGCACGGAAGAAAACCAGGCCGAAACCCCGCGCTCCGGCCAGCCCGCGCACCAGGGCCGCCAGCGTGGCATCGTCGCCCAGATCGGCGCTGAATTGGACCGCCAGATAACCCCGCGGGAATCGCCGCAGCACCTGCGCCGGCTCGCCGGCCTGTCCATGGGTGCGGATGCGCTCCGCGAACAGCTCCGCCACCAGCACCGCCGGGTCGGGCATGAGCCGGGCCGGGACACCGGCGCCGGCGAGGATCGCCCGCGTGCTGCCATCACGCACGCCGATCCAGTCGGCCTCTCGCAGGCGGTCCAGCACTTCGGCGCGCAGCGCCGGGTCGCGGCGGTCAAGGTCCACGCCGCCGACGCCGTTGAAGACGAACCGGCCGGGCCGCCGGAACAGGCGCTTCGGCAACACGTAGGCGGCGCGGCGGTCCGCGCCCAGCGCCGCCTGCGCCCAGGCCAGGCGCTGCGGATCCGCGTCGTGCTGCGCGATGGCGGCCCCCGCCTCCCCGGGCGTCATCAGCATGATCGCCGCTTCAAAGGCATCGCAGGTGAGGAGCTCGCCTCCCACATGAACCACGTGGGCCGGCGCGTCCCCACAGCGGGCCTCCCACTGGGCGGCCACCCGGCCGATGGCCTCGACCTTGTGCCCGCCCCAGGCCGTAAGGTCCCGCTCCGCCAGTGCCGCGAAAATCAGCTCCCGCCCGGGCAACAGGGCGGCGGCAACGTGGGCGAACAGCAGGTCGCCGAGGTTGTGTCGGTCGAAGGCGCCGAAGAGGATGAGCGGTGTAGGCCGCCGGAGCCGCCTCATGGCCGCCTTCGGCAGACCTTGCGGTGCC
>CAYZLI010000076.1:0-2674 GCA_964479195.1 uncultured Rhodocyclaceae bacterium | reverse complement strand
CGCGGAAGGACGCCTCGTGCTCCGCCGTCAGCCGTTCGATCTGGCGCCCGACCCAGGCCGGATCGTCCGCGACGCGCAGGCTGCCATGCGCATGGACTACGGCGTAACTCCACGTGGGCACCACCCGCCCGTGTTCCATCTTGGCCGGATACCAGGAGGGCGAGATATAGGCCGCGGGACCGTGAAAGACCGCCAGGGCCTGGGGCTGGTCCCGGCGGACCAAGGGATTGGCCCGGGCCACATGGCCTTGCAACACCGGTTTGCCGCCGTCGCCATCCGCCAGCAGCAAAGGCAGGTGGTTGGCCTCGATGCCCTCCGGCCCCGGAACGATCAGGGTCGCGAGAGGATGGGCGCGAATGAGCGCATGCAGCGCCTCGACGCGCGTTTCCGCAAAGTGTTCCGGCAAGTACATGGGCGGCTCCTATCGGCTCGCGGATTCCTGCCGGCGCGTGGGCTGTGCCCGGGCCCATCCCGACCGTTGGTGCAGGGCGAGGCCCAGGCCGATGAGCCCTGTCCCCAGCCAGACCTGGACGCTCACCGCCTCGCCGTTGAGGGCGTGGCCCAGCAGCAGCGCCAGCACCGGCGTGACGAGGGTGATGAGCGCCACCTGTGCGGCTTGCAGGTGCTTGATGACGTAGAAGTATAGGGCGAAGCCCAGCACCGAGCCGAAGACGCCCAGATAGACGATGGCCAAGCCCGCGCGCGGGGGGAGCGCACTGGGGACGTGCCCGTCGGTGAACGCCCAGGCCAGTACGAACAAGGGCACGGCCACCAGCAGGGTGCCCGCGGTGGTCGCCAGCGGCGGGCTGTCGTCGCCGATGCGCTTCATCCACACCAGGCTCGCGGAATAGATGAAGACGGCCACCAACAAGGCGCCCATGCCGGCCACGGCCTGGCCGCCGGGCATCGCCTCGCCCGTCGCGAAGATGAGCGCCAGCCCCGCGAGCCCCAGCAGCATGCCGACCACCCGGGCGGGGTTGAGCGCCGGCTCGTCCAGCCAGAGCACAGCCAGGGCGCCGGTGACCAGGGGGGTCAGCCCGAACAGCACCGACACCAGGCCCGAATGGACGTACTGGGCGCCCCAGTAGGTGCACAGCATTGCCCCGAAGAGCCCGAGGCCTCCGGCCGCGTAGCTCCAGCGCGCCCGCCGGTGCAGCGGCATCCCCACACGCCAGAGCCCCATCAGGGCCAGGGCCAGGGCGACGCCGATCACCATGCGCGCCATCAGGGCAAAGGCGAAGCCCGCGCCCAGGGCGCTCCACTGGATGGCCAGCGGCGTGGTGGACCAGATGAGGATGACGGTGACGTAGGCGGCGGGGACGGACATGACGGCTCCTGACAGATCCTTGCGATGGGAAGTTTGGAAAGCGGCCGCACAAAAAACGAAGGCCGCGAACCTTGGGAATTCGCGGCCTTGCGCTGGGTTGCGGTGCTTTTTATCGGCTCATCGCATCATCACCCTCGCGGCCCCGAACCCACGGACCATGCGCCATGCACGCAGGGCACGGCCGCCGGCTCGCGGATAGGAGGCGTAGGAATGATAGGGCCGAGTCATGGACGCATTCTCGCGGGCCGGACATTGATTTGTCAAGCTGGCGGCGGATACGGCGAGAACTGGTCCGCGACGGCCCACCAGCGTCCTCGCTCGCGCACGAAGACGAACATGTCGCGCCCGCCCAGCTCGATGCGGCTCCCGCCCATGTCGAAGGCCATGTCGAAGTAATAGGTCACCACGGCCGTGTCGCCGTAGAGCTGGATCATGGGTTCGATCTCGCGCCAGTGGTGGATGCGGGCGGCCCGGGCAAAGTTCTGCCACGAAGCAAGGCAAGCCTCCCGGCCCACCAGCCGCTCCCGGTCGGTGGCGGTAATCGCCACCATGTCGGGGTGGAAATAGTCGGAGAGCCGCGCCGGGTCGCCCCGGGTCCAGGCGTCGTTGAGGGCGCGCAGGGTCTGCCAGACCTCCTGCTTCACGGGGTCGTCGAAATGGATGGACATGATGATCTCCGCACACGGATGGTTAGGCGCATGAAAGTCAGTCGCGGTGACACGGCGATGATGCCGCGCCGTCAGGCCACGCGCCGATCGCACACGCGACGCGGTCGGCGAACGCCGCCACCGCCGGCGGCGCCGGTTTCTCGGCCTTGTAGAGCGAGAGCATGTCGAAGCTGCAACCGGGCGCGCAAGTGCCCAGGAGGGCCGTCTTCAACACGCGCCGCACCGGCCGCTGCATGATGAACCAATCGACCCACCGGGGAGAGCCGAGCGTGGTGACCGCCAGCACGCGGCGCAGGCGATGCAGGCGCGGCCGGATCGGGCCGAGGTCGCCGGCATGGTCATAGGCGATGCCCGGCCCCCAGACGCGGTCGAACCAGCCTTTCAAAATGGCGGGAAAGCCGAACCACCAAGTGGGGAAGACCAGGACGAGGCCCTCCGCCTCCAGCAGCCGGTCAGCCTGGGTCGCGACCTGCGTCCGGTCGTACTCGGACGAGTAGTAGCTGCGGCGCTCCCCTGCCGTGAGCGCGGGCGCAAAGCCCTCGGCATACAGGTCTTCCAGCATAACCTCGTGCCCGGCGGCGGCGAGCGCCTCGGATGCGCACCGGGCAAGGCTCGCGCACAGGCTGTCGTCCAAGGGGTGGGCGGTGACGAGCAGGCATTTCATCGGCTTGAAGGCTCC
>CAYZLI010000075.1:1974-16793 GCA_964479195.1 uncultured Rhodocyclaceae bacterium | reverse complement strand
GCCGTGCAGCCGGCCAGCGTCGGGCTCGTGGTGCAGGAGGCCACGGAGGGCAGGACCGCGGTGCAACCCGCCGTCGAGGGCGCACTGGTGCAGGCGTCAAGGCTGGGCAGCACGGCCGTGCAGCCGGCCAGCGTCGGGGTCGTGGTGCAGGATGCCACCGAGGGCAGGACCGCAGTGCAGCCCGCCGTGGACGGCGAGGTCGTGCAGGCGTCGAGGCTGGGCAGCACGGCGGTACAGCCGGTCGCGGTCGGGTCCGCGGTGCAGGTGGCGAGGCTGGGCAGAACCGCCGCGCAGCCCGACAGGGCCGAGTTGGCTTCGCACTCGGCCACCGTCGGCGGGGATGGCTCCGGCGAGGCGGTGACATGGATGGATACGTTGCTGCCGCTCGGCACGTTGCTGCCCCCCACGCTGTCGCCGGTCAGCGCGATGCTGCCGCCGGCGCTGACCCCGCCCGCGCCGATGGTGAGGGCGCCGCCCGCCGTCAGGCTGACGTCGCCGCTGGCGGAGATCACGGAGTTCCCGGTGGTGAGGTAGCCGGTGGTGGACACCGATATGCTTCCTCCGGTATTGCTCATCCCGCTAAGGATCTCGAGTGTCCCTGTGTTGCTAAACTGCACATTGTTCGCGCCGGTGTTGTTCGCTTCCAGATAGTCGACCTCGGTTTCCAGCGCATCCGAATCGCCGATGCCATTGACCGCGTTGGCGACCAGGCCCAGGGCATAGACGTTGGTGGAGGAGCCGTTGCCGTCGATGATCGCGCCGGCGCCGGTCGCGTTCAGGGTGACGGTATTGAGCGCCGAGATGTACTGGTTCAAGGTGATGTTCCCGCCGGCCGTCACGGTCACACCGCCGGCGGGCGCCACGGCACCGGGCAGGTTGAGGGGCGAACTTTCGCCGGGGACGGTCAGGTTCACGATCCCCAGGCTCAGGGCGCCGGCGTTGTTGAAGGTGATATCGCCGCTGCCGGCGTACGCTGCCAGGGTGCTCACCGAGTTGGATTCGCCCAGGGATACCGCGCCGCCGGCCTTGACGCCCAGGGTGCCGGCGGTGATGGTCTTGCTCGCGTTCTGGCTCACGCCGGCCCCGGAGAGCAGGACCAGGCCGTTGGCACCCCGGTTGATCGAGTCATCCACCGTGATGGCGCCGGCGGTGTCGGAATCGGCCGCCTCGTCGTTGCCGATGATCAGCCAGGGCGTGGAATAGGTCGCACTGCCCAGGACCGAGGTGGAGATGGCCCGGTTGTCGGATACGGTGCGGTAGACGATGTCATCGGTCGCGGTGAAGCTGGGCATAAACCCGGCGAAGCTCAGATTGTCTGCCTCCAGGACGATGTCGCTGCCGGTTACCGCGGAGGCCGAAGTGCCGCTGGCCAGGGTCGAAATGGCGCCGGTCGTGGCCTGGCTGGCGCGCAGCTTCACAAACCCGCCGTCTATGGTGGTCCCCGCACCCGCCGCCATGCCCAACTGGATGTTCGGCGCGCTCAGGGTGACGTCGCCGGCGCCGGCATTGACCGCCTGGTGCACGTAGAGCTGGCCGCCGGCCGTAACGTTGATGTCGCCGTCCGCCGTGGTCGAAATGCCGCTGGCGTTGATGCCGATGGTGAGGGCGCCGCTGTTGTTGAAGCTGAGCGAGCTGACGCTGAGCGCCGACAGAGCGCCGACGCTGTTGGAAGCGCTCAGCGTGACGGAGCCGGTGGTGTCGAGCACCAGCCCGGTCGGGACGGAAATGGGGGCCGTCGAGTCCTGGGAGATGCCGGCGGCGCTCGCCGTCAAGGTGGCGCTGATGGTGTCGGGCATGGCCGCGTTCACCAGGATGCCGGAATAGCCATTGACGGTGGTGACCGATATGCCGGCGCTGCTGGTGTAGTAGAAGATGTCGCCGCTGGCCCCGCCCGTCGCCTTGCCAGCGATCACGCCGATGGGATTGGCGGCGGTCAGGCTGACTTTGCTGCCTTCCGCATAGACGGCTTTCCCGGAGAACGTCGCCCCGGCGCTCTGGGTGAGGGCGCCGCTGCTGGTCAGGGCGATCACCCCGTTCGGGGACGCGGAGTCGAAGTTCGCCGCATCGCGCTCGATGCTGATGCCCGCCACGCCATCGATAGTCTCGACGTTCAGCGCCACCCCGCTCTTGAAGCTGAAGTTCTTGTTCTGGTTGCTGGCATCGCCCACGTCGGCGGCGATGTCGGAAACGCTGTTTGTCGCGGTAGCCAGCGCCACATCGCCCAGGGACGACGTGATGACCAGGTCGCTTGCCGTGATGATGCCGGCGGCCGCCTGCTGGATGCCGCCGGTGCCGGCCGCCAGCTTGACCTTCCCGTCACGCGTGGCGTTGAAGGTGGTTTGAACGGTATTGTTGAGGTTGATCCCGTCGGCGGCGGTCAAGGTGATGAGCCCCGTCCCCGCGCCCCCCAAAGTGCCGAGCGCCAAGCCAAGCGGCTGTGTGACAGTCAGATCCCCGGTAGTGGTCTTGACGGAGATCGGAACATCGCCGGTGGCACTGATGCCATTGACGACGTCGACGGTGTCGATCGACAAGGCCTGGGCATTCCAGTAGTCGAGGCTGGCCCCGGTCATGGTGGCGGCGAGCTTGTCCACGAGGTTGGCTTCCTGCAGAAGCACGCCGCCGCTGGACACGATCTTGAGGCCGGCCGCTTGCAGGATCGCTCCGGCCGACTGGGTCAGGCCGGGAGCTTCGAGCCAGATGTCGCTGGTGCCCGCATCGATGCCGGCCTGGCCGTCGATGGTGCCGATGGCCAGGGCGGCCGAGTTCTTGAACCGGAAATCCTGGCCATCCGTCTTGCCCGCCAGAGTGCCCACGGCGTTCGCCTCCGTCAGTGTGACGGCCGTGCCCTGCACCCGCAGATTGTCGGCGGTAATGGTCGCGCCGGCATTCTGGACGATCTGGCTGCCGCCCAGATTGCTGGTCAGCAGGCTCAGGGTCTTCGTCGCCGGAATGCTCAAAGTCCCTTGGACGCGCAAGCCGCCGGTGGAGGTGGTGTCGCCGAAACGATAGGTGGCGGCCGTGATCTGGTCGACTTCCGCCTGATTGACGTTGAGGACGCCCGCCCCGTCGCTGGCGGACCCGCCGACTTGTACTTCGATGTTGTCGTTATAGCGGGTGATCGTCGCGACGCTGGTCGCGGTAAGCGTGCCGGCCAGGCTGAGCTGGTCGGTCTTGATGGCGAGGTTGCCGCCGGAGATGGCGGTATTGGCCGGAATGGAGGTCAGGGCGCCGGCGCCCTCGGACGAAAGATTCACCGTGCCGGTTCCCGCCGTGATGTCTCCCGCGGCGGTGAAGGTGAGGGTGTTGCCCGTAATGGTCACGTTGCCATTGCCGGAGGTGATCGGCGCGTCGACGCTGACGTCGCCAGCCGCGTCCAGGGTGACGGCGAACGTATTCCCCGCATTGACATCGGACGTGGTGAAGGTTCCCGAGCTGGTAATGTCGCCCGTAGCGGTCAGGGTCGCCGTGCCCGAGGGCCCGCCGACGTAGTTCTGCTGGTGTGCGAGCGTGCCGCTGTTGCTGATGTTGGTGGCGGTGATGTTGATGTTCTGGGATGTCCTCAGCACGCTGCCGCTGCCGATGGTCACGTCTCCGTTACTGGCGGTCAGGGTAAGGTCGGCCCAGCCATTGGCCTGTCCGGCGGTGTTGCCCGTGGTGATCAGCGCGCTGAGACCCAGAGTGATGCCGTCCTTGGCCGAGAGGGTGACGTTGGCATTGTTGGCGACGATCTGGACATTGTCGGCCAGGGTGATCGTCCCCGTGCTCGCGTTGCCGTATTTGTTGGCGACGAAGTTCATCGTCAAGGGCTGGCCGGTGTTGCTGATACTCGTATTGATCGCGATATCGTTATCGGCCCACAGATTCAGCGTCGCGCTGGCGCCCGCGTTCAGGCTGTTCAGGGCGGTCGCCGAACTATCGACGACAATGTTCCCGGTGGTCCCGCCCACGGAATTCGTGGTATCGACGGTCACCGTGCCGCCGCTGGCGATCGCCGACTGAAGCACGCTGTCCTGCAGGACGGACGCCGTTCCCACAGTGGTCGGGCTGAACGGCGAGGTTCCGGAAATATTGCTGCCGGCGGCGGACGAAATCGTGATCGTCTCGGGGTCGAGCAGCCATTCGCCGCCCCGGCCCGCCGGCGCGGCAATCTCCGGCGCCCGCGTCACGTCCAGGTACTTGCGCCCCGAGGTCTCGACAAAGCCGCCGTTGCCGGAGTTGGCGCCGCCCCTGGCCGAGATGCGGCCGTAGGCGCGGGTCGTGTCGTCGGCCCAGACGATCACCCTGCCGCCGTTGCCGGAGCCCGTGGCGTCCGCCTTGAGACGGGCATCCTGGCCGAAATAGGTGACCTGCGCGTTCTGGACGTCGGGATTCCCGCCTTGGTAGTCGCCGCCGACGAGGATGCTGCCGCCGCCGTTCGTGCCGCCGGCGTCCAGGCTCGCCTCGCCCGTCACGGCGACCCGGTTCCCCAGGACCTCGATGCGCCCGCCCCGGACGCCGGTGGCCTCGATGCGGGCGCCGCCCTCGACATGGGTATCGCCGCTCGCCTTGAGGAAGATGCGGCCGCCGTCGGTTACCACCGAGGAGGCGTTGAGCTCACCGCTGTTTCGCACTAGTGTGCCGGCGATGCCGATGCGCCCGGCCTCGGCGACGACGCGGCCGAGGTTGGTGGCATTGCCCGCGGCGCCGGTGATCTCGACCTTGACGCCGGGGGTGGCGGTGTCGATCAGGTTGACCGTCTGTCCGGCGGCGAGAATGGTCTCGCCCTGGGGCGTGGTGATGATGCCCTCGTTCCTGACATTGGCGCCGACGACATAGACGCTGCCACCGGCGGGCGTCGTGATGGCGCCCTGCTGGGTGATGTCGCCGGCGCCGGTCGTGGCCTGGAATGTGAGCCGTCCGGCGAGGAAGTCCTCGTTGCGGATATTGAGCGTCGAGGCGACCAGGCCGGCGGTGTCGATATGGGCGCCGGGGCCGATGAGGATGCCGGCCGGGTTGGTGAGCCAGACGCGGCCGTTGGAGCTCAGGGTGCCATAGATGGCCGAGGGGTCGGCACCGACGACGCGATTGAGGACACTGCTCGAAGCGGTCGGCTGGATGAAGCGGGTGGTTTCGTTGGCGCCGATCGAGAACTTCTGCCAGTTGATGATGGCGCCGTTGGAATTGGTGATGTTGAGGACGTTGCCGGTCTGGGCCATGGTCGCCGTGCCGGCGGCGACCTGCGCGCCGGTGGGCAGGGCGGCGGCTGGACCGGCGAAGCAGCAGACCAGCACGGCGGCGAGGAGGCGGCCGCGCGGCATTGGGCACGGGCGGAGCATCTTGCGAGTCAGAGTCATGATGGGCCTCCGGGACTTGGGGAGGTACTCAGAACGCCAGCAGCATGCCGAAATGGCCGCGCCAGTCGCCGCGGCTCTCGGTGTTGCCGGGGGCCCCCGGCACGTCGTAGGGGCCGGCATCCACGACGCGGACCAGGTCGGCCTGCAGGCTGAAGTCCTTGTCCAGGGCGTAGCGCAGGCCGGCGCCGAGGGCGCCGATGCCGGCCTTGGCATAGGGCGCGGCCGTCGGCGCCAGCCGCACGGTCTCCAGGTTGTAGCCGCGGCCCATGTCGTAGAACACCAGGGCGCGCAGGTTGCCCGGCACCTGCAGGCGCGGCCCGAGGTCGGGCGTATAGAGTTCCATGTTGAGGAACCAGCCCTGGTCGGTGGCCACCGCGCGCTCGTTGAAGCCGCGCACGGCAGTGGCGCCGGCCAGCCCGATCTGCTCGGCCGCGGGCAGCGGCCGGCCGGCATACTGGCCGGCGGCGACGAGGCGGACCTGCCACTCGTTCTGGAAGGCGCGCGTGTAGCTGCCGCCGAAGCGCAGCACCGTGAAGGCGTCGGCCGTCGGCCGCGACAGGTTGATGGCGGAGTAGCGGTCGCTGCCGCCGGCGCCGGCGGCGTTGGCCCAGTCGTAGCGCGTGCCCAGGGGCCAGTTGCGGGCGATGCCGGCGTTGAAGTCCATCTGGGCGCCCGGCTGCTGCCACTGGCCGGTATAGGCGAGCGACAGCGGCCGCAGGGTGTGCGGCGTGCAACTGGGGTTGCCGGGGACGGGCGGGTCGATGCCGAACTCCGCGCCGGTCGCGGGGTTGGTGCAGCGCGTGTCGATGTGCTTGTAGTCGAAGCCGGCGATCAGCTTCGAGCTGAATGTGCCCTGGCGCGGGAAATAGTGGTTCCAGCGCAGGCCGAACACCGAACCCTTGCCGGAGATGGAGAAGCCGGTGGCCTGGACGGCCGGTGTGTTGACGTTGGAATTGCCGTAGATCACGTCCACGCTGTCGCCGATGGCATGGAAGGGCAGCTTGTAGGCGACGCTGACGATGTCCACCTTGACGTTCTCGGGCCGGTCGGGCGCCGTGGTGTAGGCGACGGTCAGCGTCTGATCGCGGTCGAGAACGTTGGCGTTCTGGTAGGCGACGCCCAGGCGGTGCTTGCCGGTGGCGCCGGTGCCGGTATTGTCGAGCGTCAAATAGAGGCGCTGCGGATTCTGGTCGGTGACGGCGACCTTGGCGTTGACCTTGTCTTCCTCGTCGGCTACGCCGAGGGTGACTTCCACCTGCTTGGCCGGGTTCTCGTTGGAAAGCTGCACGTTCTCCGAGAGCAGCCGCAGGTTCGGCGCCTGGCCTTCGCGCAGGGCGGGCAGCGCGGCGCGCACGTTGGCGGCGCTGAAATGCCGGTTGCCGGTGACTTCGACCTGGCCGATCACCGCCTCCGTCACCTGCAGGCGCACCACCCCCCCGGTGAGTTCCTGCTCCGGGACATAGACCTGCACCGTGCCGTAGCCCGCCCGGCGGTAGGCCCTCTCGAGGGCCTCCAGGGCGCGCTGGATATCGGCGTAGTTGCGTCCCGGCCCCTCGAACGGGGCGACGAGCTGGCGCACCTCGGCCGGCGCGAGCAGGGTGTTGCCCTCGACCTCGAAGCGGCCGATGTCGAAGCGCTGCTCCTGGGCCCAGGCGGCCAGGGGCAATACGGCGAGCAGCAGCGCCCGCAGCCTCCCTGATTTCTTCTTCGCCATCACATCAGGACGATATCGAATTGCTCCTGAGTGTAGCCCGACTCGGCCTGCAAGGAAATGGGCTTGCCGATGAAATCGGAGAGCATGGCCAGCGACTGGGATTCCTCGTCGAGGAAGAGGTCGATCACCGCCGGGCCGGCGAGCACCCGGTATTCCCGGGCGTTGAACTGGCGGGCCTCGCGCAGCAGCTCGCGCAGGATCTCGTAGCACATGGTGCGCGCCGTCTTCACCTCGCCGCGCCCGCCGCAGGTCGGGCAGGGCTCGCACAACACGTGGGCGAGGGACTCGCGGGTGCGCTTGCGCGTCATCTCCACCAGCCCCAGGGCGGTGAAACCGTTCACCGACATGCGGGTGTGGTCGCGGGCCAGGGCCTTGTTGAACTCGGCGAGCACGGCCTGCTTGTGCTCCTCGTTCTCCATGTCGATGAAGTCGGTGATGATGATGCCGCCGAGGTTCCTCAGCCGGAGCTGCCGGGCGATGGTCTGCGCCGCCTCCAGGTTGGTCTTGAAGATGGTGTCGTCGAAATTGCGCGAGCCGACGAAGCCGCCGGTGTTCACGTCGATGGTGGTCATCGCCTCGGTCTGGTCGATGATGAGGTAGCCGCCCGACTTGAGGTCCACGCGGCGCGCCAGGGCCTTCTGGATCTCCTCCTCGACCCCGTGCAGGTCGAACAGCGGCCGCTCGCCCGTGTAGTGCTCCAGCAGCGGCGTGAGCTGCGGCATGTATTCCTGGGCGAAGGCGGAGAGCTTCTGGAAGTTCTCCCTCGAATCGATGACGATGCTTGTCGTCTCGGGCGTCACCAGGTCGCGCAGCACGCGCTGGCCCAGGGTCAGGTCCTGGTAGAGCAAGGCCGGCGGACGGGCGGTGGCGACGGCGTTGCGCGCCTCGGCCCAGATCTTGCGCAGGTAGGCGATGTCGTTGGCCAGTTCCTCATCGGCTGCCTTCTCGGCCATGGTGCGCACGATGAAGCCGCCCGTCTCGTCGCCCGGCACCAGCTGCTGCAGCTTTTCCCGCAACTGCTCGCGCTCGGCCTCGCCCTCGATGCGCTGGGAGATGCCGATGTGGCGCTCCTGGGGCAGGTAGACAAGGAGCCGGCCGGCGATGCTGATCTGGGTGGACAGCCGCGCCCCCTTGCTGCCGATGGGGTCCTTGAGCACCTGCACCACCAGGTTCTGGCCCTCGGAGAGGATCTTCTCGATGGGCTTGGCCGCTTCGCCATTGCCCCCGGTGTGGCGCTCCTCCCAGATGTCGGCGACGTGCAGGAAGGCGGTGCGCTCCAGGCCGATCTCGACGAAGGCCGATTGCATGCCCGGCAGCACGCGCACGACGCGCCCCAGATAGACGTTGCCGACCAGGCCGCGCGAGGCCGTGCGCTCGATGTGCAGCTCCTGCACCACGCCCTGCTGCATCAGGGCAACGCGGGTTTCCTGGGGCGTGAAATTGATGAGGAATTCTTCGCTCATGCGGTTCGCAGTCTCGTCGGGCCGCTCAACCGCCGGCGTCCACGCGCACGTAGAGCTTGGCGAGCATGCGCTTCACCTGCTCGGAGGCGCGCACGTAGTCCCCGTGGTGCAGCAGGCGCAGCGCCTCCTCCTTGCGGCCCGCCTGGGCCGCCGCCAGGACCTTGCCGGCGCACTGGTGGAAGGCGGCGTGCTGGTGCTTCATCTCGCCGAAGGCGTCGAGGCCCCCGAACTGCTCGCCGCCGGGGCCGTAGATCCACTTGCCGAGGCGGCAGTGGTCGTCGCGGCCGATGATATCGACTTCCAGCACCTCGCCGCTGGTGCCCAGGATGTAGCTTTCCAGGCGAGCCCGCCACTGCACGTGGGCGTCGATGGCCGTCATGAAATTGAGCCCGGCGACCTCCGCCGCCTCCGGCGGCATGGGCGCTTCCGCCTCCGCCGGTTTGCCGCCGAAGATGCGCCTGAACCAGCCCGTCGCGCCCATGCCTCCCCCTGACTTATCTACGCTAGATAGGATACCCGAAGCGGCGCAGCAGCATGGCGGTTTCGAACAGCGGCAGCCCCATGATGCCGGTATAGGAGCCGCGGATTTCCTCGACGAACACGGCGGCCCGCCCCTGGATGCCGTAGGCGCCGGCCTTGTCCAGCGGCTCGCCGCTTGCCACGTAGCGGCGGACCTCGTCGCTCTCGATGGCCCGGAAGCGCACTTCGTTGACATTCAGGACGTGCTCGACGCGCCCCGCATCGGCCAGGGCGACGGCGCTGAGCACGCGGTGCGTGCGGCCGGAGAGCCTCTGCAGGATCGCCACCGCGTCGGCTTCGTGCTCCGGCTTGCCGACGATATGCCCATCGATCTCCACCGTGGTGTCCGCCGCCAGCACGGGATGGGGAATCAGGCGCCGTTGCCGGACGCGCTCGACGCCGGCCCGCGCCTTGGCGAGCGTCACCCGCTCGACGTAGGCGCCGGGGGCTTCTTCCGGCAGCGGGGTTTCGTCCACGTCCGGGTCCTCGCGCGGAATGCCGCGGAACAGCAGCAACTCGAAGCGCACGCCGATCTGCGCCAGCAGCTCGCGCCGGCGCGGGCTGCGGGAGGCGAGGTAGATGCGGGGCTCGACGGGGATCATGGTTATTATTCCCGGTGGTAGGGATGGCCCTTCAAGAGGCTCGCGGCGCGGTACAGCGCTTCGGCGAGGACGACGCGCACCAGGGCGTGGGGCAGGGTGAGGCTGGACAGGCGCAGCCGCTCCGCCGCCGCCGTCTTGATCTCGGGCGCGAGCCCGTCGGGGCCGCCGATCACCAGGGCGACGTCCTCGCCGCCTTCCATCCATTTTTCCAGCCGGGTCGCCAGGGCACGCGTGGTGAGGTCGGAGCCGCGCTCGTCCAGCGCAACGAGGCGGCAGCGCGCCGGCAGCGCCGCCTTGATGCGCGCGGCTTCGGCTGCCAGGAGCGCCTCGACGCTTTTTGCCCCTGCCCGCGGCTCCGCCTTGACTTCGAGGAGCTGCAAGGGCAGCTCGCGCGGCATGCGTCTGGCGAACTCGTCGAAGGCCTCGCCGACCCAGCCCGGCATGCGCGTGCCGACGGCGGCCACGATGAGCTTCATCGCGGCCGGAACTAGCTCGACGCGCCGGCGGCGGCCGTCCGCCTTCGCGGCGCCGGCTGGGCCGTCCAGAGTTCTTCCAGGTTGTAATAGCTGCGCACCGCCGGCTGCATGATGTGCACGACGACGTCGCCCAGATCCACCACGATCCAGTCGCCCGTCGCCTCGCCCTCCATGCCCACCACCCGCCCGCCGGCGGCGAGCACCTTGTCCTGGACGCTGCGCGCCAGTGACTTGGTCTGCCGCGCCGAGTCGGCGCTGGCGATGATGATGCGGTCGAAAAGGGAGGAAAGCTTGGTGGTGTTGATCACTTCGATGTCGCGCGCCTTGATGTCCTCCAGGGCAGCAACGGCGACTTTTTGCAGTTTCCTAACGTCCATCAGGTGCTCGGTAAAGGTGTTGTCGGTCAATATACTCCCGGACCGGATCGGGGAGCAAATAGCGCACGCTGAGGCCCGCCGCGAGCCGCGCCCGGACCAGCGAGGCGGAGATGGTCAGCGGCGTCATGGCGAACTGGACGATGCGTCCGACCGGCGCGGATTTCAAGGCGGCCGGGTCGCTTCCCAGTCGGGACGCGCAGGCCGCCGCCAGCTCCCGGGGCAAGGCCTCCGCGGCCAACTCGAAGCCGGGGCGGGTGGCCACGGCGACATGGGCCAGCTCGAAGAGCGCGGTCCAGCGGTGCCAGGTGGGCAGGCCGAGAAAGGCGTCGGAGCCAAGCAGCAGCACCAAGGGACGCGCGCCCCGGGCCGCGCGCAGGCGCTCGAGCGTCGTCACCGTGTAGCTCGGCCCGTCGGTGCGCGTCTCCGCATCGTCGAGCGAGAACCTCGGGTTGCCGGCGATGGCCAGGCGCACCATCTCCAGGCGGTCTGCGACCGCGCCCCGCGGGACGTGGCGGTGGGGCGGCCGGCCGGCGGGCAGCCACAGCACTTCGGCCAGGTCGAGGGCCTCGCGGCCTTCCTCGGCCAGCCGCAGATGCCCGAAGTGAATCGGGTCGAAAGTGCCGCCCATCAGGCCGAGCGGCCGCTCGGCCTGGGTGAGCGGTGAGCGGTGAGCGGTGAGCGGTTCGGTCGAGTCCATGGTCAACTGCTCACGGCTGACGGCTCACCGCTCACGAACACGTCGCGATAGCTCACGTAGAAGCTGGCGAACAGGCTGGGCAGGAACACGAACAGGATGGGCATGGTCAGGGCCACGGCCAGGATCTTGAGCAGCGACAGGGAAAAGGCGCCGAACAGGCCGAGGATGATGCCCGGCAGGATGGCGCTGATGAAGGCCACCCCCGCCCCATAGACGAGGAAGGCGCGCCAGTTGCGCCCGCAGGCGATGAAGCTGAAGAAAAGCGCCTTCAGCGCGGGCAGGTCGTCCCAGGCGGCCAGCAGGGGGGCGAACCAGAAGGCCATGAGGAGCGGCACCATCAGGGCGAGCGCGGCCTGCAGCGCCAGCACCAGGTTCGAGTCGTGCAGCGCATCGGCATCCGGCTGCTTGCCGGCGAGCATGATCTGCATCAGCAGCCCGCCGTCGATGAGGGCACTGGCCGCCAGCACGGCCACGGAGCCGGCCAGGTAGAGCGCCCCCAGGGCCACCAGCACCCTGGGGTTGCTGCGAAAGCCGGAGAACAACACGTCGAACTGGGCCGGCTCGCCGCGCTCGATGGCGCGGCAGCCGTTCATCACGCTCACCGAGAGGGCCGGCACGCACAGGGGCGCGACGAGGAAGCCGACGAAGGGTACGAGGTTGAGGAAGATCAGCATCAACCAGTAGCCGAAGACGATGAAGGTGAGCAGGGCGGGATTGGTTCGGAACAGGCGGAAGCCTTCTACGATCCAGTTCCAGCCGCGGGACGCGGGCAGGCGGCGGGCTTGCATTTGGTTCGGGGTAGTGTCGGGAGCGGGAATCGGCTACTCGAAAATCTCCACATACGAGGCATAGACCGAGCCGATCAGGACCGGCAGCATCACCAGCAGGCCGAGGCCGAAGGGGATCATGGCGATGACGAGGAGGACGAAGACGATCACGCCATAAACCAGGAAGGGCGCGAGGTTCTTCAGGCAGGCGGCGAAGCTCGCCTTCATGGCCTCCACCGGCGCCACGTTGCGGAAGACGACCAGGGCCGGTGCGAACCAAACCGCCATGGCCAGGGGCACCATAAGGGCCAGCACCACCAGGGCGCCGAGGAAGAAGCCGCCCACGGCCATGCCCATGCCCGGGCCGCGCCCCATCATGGCGCCGGTGAAGGCGGCGCCCCCGCCGATCGCGAAGCCGACGATCCAGATCGCCGCCACGCCGACCAGGTAGAACACGCCGACCATGACCAGATTGCCGGTGTTCTGCTTGAAGCCGGCGAAGAGGTGGTCGATGCGCAGCTCGCCCCCTTCCTGCAGGGATTTGCAGCCGATGAGCATGCCGCCGGCCAGGACCGGCGTGAGGAAGTTGGCGGCGAGCTGGCCCACCAGGGGAATGAAGCCCAGCACGATGAGGATGACCAGCAGGATGACCGTGATGGCGATCCACACGCCGGGGTTCTTCACGAACAACTGCCAGCCCAGCCGGATCCACTCGAGGCCGCGGCCGGCCTGCACCGCGCGCCCGGAAGGATCGAAGCCGCCACCGGATTGCGCGCCGGATGGCGCCGGAATAGGGGTCTGTTCGCTCATGGCGCCGCCTCCTGGGGTTATTGGTCTTGGGGCGTCGGGAAAAGGGAAGGACTCAGAACGTGCCGATCACCCATTGCGGGATGCGCAAGCCGGTGTCGAAGGCCTCCTGCTTGATGAACTTGCCGTCGCCCTTGGAATCGACCAGGTAGTAGGCCACGCCGTGGGGCGGCGTCACCCGGATCATGTAGAGCTTGCCGTTGATGCGGAATTCCTCGACCTTGTCCTCGCCGCGCTTGAGGATCGTCACCTGGGGCTCCAGGGCGGCGTCGGGCTGATAGCCCGCCGGGGGCGGCGGCGGCTCGGGCACCGGCTGCAGGCCGGCGGGACGGCCGACCTGCGCCAGGGCGGGCAGCGCGAGCGCAAGTGAGAGCGCGGGGATCAGGCGGCGCATGGCATTGTCCTCGGCATGGTTCGGCCCGATTCTATCAGAGGTTGAGCAGCAGCTCGTGCTCGGCCGGCAGGGGCTCGAAGCCGCGCCGCTCGTAGTGCTTGAAGATCGCCTCGACCACCTGCTCCGGCTCGTCGATCACCTGGAGCAGATCCAGGTCCTCGGCGCCGATCATGCCCTCCGCCACCAGCCGGTCGCGGAACCAGTCGAGCATGCCCTGCCAGAAGGGGGCGTGCACCAGGATGATCGGGATGCGCCGCGTCTTGCGCGTCTGGATCAGGGTGAGGGCCTCCATCAGCTCGTCCAGGGTGCCGAAGCCGCCCGGCATCACCACGTAGGCGGAGGCGAACTTGACGAACATCACCTTGCGCGCGAAGAAGTGGTTGAAGGTCTGGCTGATGTCCTGGTAGGGATTGCCATGCTGCTCGAGGGGCAGTTGGATGTTCAGTCCGATCGACAGCGACTTGCCGAAGTAGGCGCCCTTGCTCGCCGCCTCCATGACGCCGGGGCCGCCGCCGGAGATGACGGAGAAGCCGGCGTCCGAGAGCAGGCGGGCGATGCGCTCCGTCAGGGCGTAATAGGGCTGGTCGGGGGCGACGCGGGCGCTGCCGAAGATGGACACCGCCGGGCGGATGGCGGCCAGGCGCTCAGTGGCCTCGACGAATTCTGACATAATGCCGAAGATGCGCCAGGACTCCTTCGCCGAGGGGGCGGGAGTGCCGACGCCGGGATCGGCAAGCTTGCCGAGCTTGTCTTTCGCGTTCATGTTGGCTGTCTTCCGGAACCGATGAATGGGGCCGCCCATGGGCGGCCATCGCTTATGCCGACGCTGCTGCTGGTTGACGGATCGTCGTATCTCTACCGCGCCTTCCATGCCCTGCCCGACTTGCGCAACAAGCAGGGCGAGCCGACCGGCGCCGTCTACGGCGTCATCAACATGCTACGCCGGCTGCAGGCCGACTACAAGGCGGACTACCGCGCCTGCGTCTTCGATGCCAAGGGCAAGACCTTCCGCGAGGACTGGTATCCCGAGTACAAGGCGCATCGCCCGCCCATGCCGGAGGACTTGGTGCGCCAGATCGCACCCCTGCACGAGTGCGTGCGGGCCCTGGGCTGGCCGCTGCTGGCGATCGAGGGCGTGGAGGCCGACGATGTCCTCGGCACGCTCGCCCGTGAGGCGGGCGAGCGGGGCATCGAATGCATCGTGTCCACCGGCGACAAGGACCTGGCCCAGCTCGTCAACGCCCGCGTGCGGCTGGTGAATACCATGACAAACGAGACCCTGGACGAGGCCGGCGTAGAGGCCAAGTTCGGCGTGCCGCCCGAGCGCATCGTGGACTACCTGGCCTTGGTGGGCGATGCGGTGGACAACGTGCCGGGGGTGGAGAAGGTCGGACCCAAGACGGCGGTGAAATGGCTGCAGCAGTACGGCACCCTGGACGAGGTGATCGCCCATGCGGGGGAGATTGGCGGGGTGGTCGGCGAGAACCTGCGCCGCGCCCTGGGCTTCCTGCCCCTGGGACGCAAGCTCCTCACCGTCGCCTGCGACGTGCCCCTGCCGGCGCAGGTATCCGATCTCGCGCCGGCGGCGCCGGACCGGGCGAAGCTTGCCGAACTCTTTACGCGGCTGGAGTTCAAGAACTGGCTGCGGGAGCTGGAGGCGCCTGCGG
>CAYZLI010000075.1:0-1874 GCA_964479195.1 uncultured Rhodocyclaceae bacterium | reverse complement strand
CACAGGAAATGCACCCGGGCTCCCACCGCGAAAAGTACGAAGCCATTCTAAGCTGGGACGAGTTGGAGACTTGGCGCAGGAAGCTCGAGTCGGCGCCGCTTGCCGCCTTCGACACGGAGACGACCAGCCTCGACCCGATGCAGGCGCAGCTGGTGGGCCTGTCCTTCGCGATCGCGCCGGGAGGGGCGGCCTACCTGCCGCTCGCGCACCGCTATGCCGGCGCGCCGGCGCAGCTGCCGCTGGAGGAGGCGCTGGCGCGGCTCAAGCCCTGGCTGGAATCGCCCCGCCACGCCAAGCTCGGGCAGAACATCAAATACGACATGCACGTGCTGGCCAACCACGGCATCGCGCTGCGAGGTGTGGCCCACGACACGCTGCTGCAATCCTACGTGCTGGAATCCGGCAAGAGCCACGACATGGATTCCCTGGCCGGCCGCCACCTGGGCATCCGCACCATCACCTACGACGAGGTGACGGGCAAGGGCGCCGCGCGCATCGGCTTTGAGCAGGTGGACGTCGCCCGGGCGGCGGAATACTCGGCCGAGGATGCCGACATCACGCTGCGGCTGCATGAGGCGATGTATCCCCTGCTCGCGGCGGCGGAGAAGCTCGACCGGCTCTACCGGCAGATCGAGCTGCCGGTGATGCAGGTGCTGTTCCGCATGGAAAGGAACGGCGTGCTGATCGACGCCGGCGCCCTCGAGCGGCAAAGCCGGGAGCTGGGCGAACGCATGTTGTCGATCGAGGCCCAGGCCCACGCCGTGGCCGGTCAGCCCTTCAACCTCAACTCGCCCAAGCAGATCCAGGAAATCCTGTTCGAGCGCGAGAAGCTGCCGGTGGTGAAGAAGACGCCTTCCGGCGCGCCCTCCACCGACGAGGAGGTGCTGGCGCAGCTCGCCCTGGACTATCCCCTGCCCAAGCTGATCCTCGACTACCGCGGCCTGGCGAAGCTGAAAAGCACCTATGCCGACAAGCTGCCGCGCATGGTGAACCCCGACACGGGCCGCGTGCACACCAACTTCGCCCAGGCGGTGGCGGTGACGGGGCGGCTCGCCAGCTCGGACCCCAACCTGCAGAACATCCCCATCCGCACCGAGGAAGGCCGGCGCATCCGCCAGGCCTTCGTCGCGCCGCCGGGCGCGCGCATCGTCTCCGCCGACTACTCCCAGATCGAGCTGCGCATCATGGCCCACCTGTCGGGGGACCGGGGCCTGCTGGAGGCCTTCGCGGCCGGCGCCGACATCCACCGCGCCACCGCCGCCGAGGTGTTCGGCGTGACGCCCCTGGAAGTGACGAGCGAGCAGCGCCGCTACGCCAAGGTGATCAACTTCGGCCTGATCTACGGCATGTCCGCCTTCGGCCTGGCCCGCGAACTGGGGCTGGAACGGGGTGCCGCCCAGGCCTACATCGACCGCTATTTCGCCCGCTACCCCAGCGTGGCCCGCTACATGGAGGAGACGCGGCTCAAGGCCCGCGACAAGGGCTATGTGGAAACCGTCTTCGGCCGGCGCCTGTGGCTGCCGGAAATCAAGAGTTCCAACGGGGCGCGGCGCCAGGCCGCCGAGCGCGCCGCCATCAACGCCCCCATGCAGGGCACGGCCGCCGATCTCATCAAGCTCGCCATGATCGCCGTGCAACGCTGGCTGGACGAGAGCCGCCTGGCCTCACGCCTGATCCTGCAGGTGCACGACGAACTGGTGCTGGAAGCACCGGAAGCGGAGCTTGCCGACGTGCGCCGCCAACTGCCGCGGCTGATGGCCGGCGTGGCGCAACTGGCGGTGCCGCTGGTGGCCGATGTCGGCGCGGGCGCAAACTGGGACGAGGCCCATTGAGGCGTCTCGGCCGTAGGGCGCAATAGCGTAGCGTATTGCGCC
>CAYZLI010000074.1:0-16810 GCA_964479195.1 uncultured Rhodocyclaceae bacterium | reverse complement strand
TCCTTCGCGGGCTTCCACAGCCGCGGCGGACTGACCGACGTGCATCGGGACGGCTGGGGCATCGCCTTCTTCGAGGGCGCCGGCTGCCGCCTGTTCCTGGATGCCAAGGCGACCATCGAATCGCCCGTGGCGGAGCTGGTGCGCCGCTACCCGATCCGCTCCATGAACGCCATCGCCCACATCCGCAAGGCGACCCAGGGCGGGATCGCGCTGGAGAACACCCACCCCTTCATGCGCGAGCTGTGGGGCCGCTACTGGATCTTCGCCCACAACGGCAACCTGAAGGATTTCGAACCGGAACTGGACGGCGCCTTCCTGCCGGTGGGGCGCACCGACAGCGAGCGCGCCTTCTGTTTCCTCCTGCAGAGCCTGCGCCGCCGCTTCCCCGCCGCGCCGGGGCGGCAGGCGCTGTTCGAGGCCCTGCGGGAGCTGACGGCCGCCATCGCCCCCCACGGCGAGTTCAACTTCCTCCTGTGCAACGGCGAGTGCCTGATCGCCCACTGCGCCACGCGGCTTTCCTACATCGTGCGCCAGGCACCCTTCTCCGTGGCGCACCTGAAGGACCAGGATCTGGCGGTGGATTTTTCCGAGCTCACCACGCCGGAGGACCGGGTGGTCCTGGTCGCCACCGCGCCGCTGACCGACAACGAGGTGTGGACCGCCATCGAGCCGGGCACGCTGGTGCTGTTCGTGGATGGCGCGCCGGCCGCGCGGGAGCCGACTTTCGCGGCGGCGCCGGCCCATCCGGCCTAAGATGGTTGTAGGTTCGTTCGGATAAGGTGGCCCCGATGCAGGATGCGCAATGCCAGTTGTGCCGCGAGGCGGGCGGGGAGTTGCTCTGGCGCGACGAGCTGTGCCGCGTGATCCTCGTCGCCGGGGCCGACGAGGTCGATTACCCGGGCTACTGCCGTGTCGTCTGGCACGGGCACGTGGCCGACATGACCGACTTGAACGGCGCCGAGCGCCGCCACCTGATGTCCCTGGTCTTCGCCGTGGAAGCCGCCGTGCGCGCCGTCCTGCGGCCGGACAAGATCAACCTCGCCAGCCTGGGCAACCTGGTGCCCCACCTGCATTGGCATGTGATCCCGCGCTGGCGCGACGACCGCCATTTTCCCGGTGCCATCTGGGCCGAGCCGCAGCGCACGCCGCCCCCGCGCCCGGCCGCCGACGCGCAAGCCCTGCGCCGCGCCCTGGTCCAGGCCCTGGCCGAGGAACAAAGCGGAGACGCATGAATCCCTCCGCCTTCCGCCTGCCGCCGCTGGGCACCGACGCGGCACCCGCCTTCACCACGGCGCGGGCCTGCCGCGACTGGCTGGCGACCCAGCCGATGGGCGACGGCGTCCAGGCCCAGGCGCTGCTGGCGCGCCAGTTGAACCTGCTCAACCGCTATGAGCTGGCTGCGGCGGAGCGGCTGAAGATCCTCGAGCTGCTGCGCGACCCGATCGCCTTCGCCCAGGGCGAATCGGCGCGCCGATTCGCCGGCCGGCCGCTGCCCCTGGCGCCGCCGGAGCAGGCCGGCCTGGAGGCCAACCTGGCGCTCTGGCAGGCCCTGCAGACGGGCTACCTGCATTGCCTGGCCGCCTGCCTGGCCGGCGACGAGGACGTGCGGCCCCACGCCGCCCTGGCCGCGCAGCGGGCCATCGCCGCCCTGCGCGCCGAGCTGGCGGACATCTGCCGCGCGCCCCACGATCCGCCCGCCCGCCTGTGGCGCAGCCTGCACCTGGTCTATGCCTCGGCCGAGCGGCTCGGGGCGGCCGCCGACCGGGTGAACGACTCGCTGCAGGCGGATTACCCGGCCTCCAGCGTGCTCTCGGCCTACGCCCAGACCCTGCTCCTGCAGCGGGCCGGCCCCTTCGAGCTGTCGGCCCGCCAGCTCGCCCAGGTGCTGCGCTGGCTGGAGCGCTGGGGCACCAAGGTCTCCGCCCTCGCCGCGCCGCCGGCCGCGCCGAAGATCCCCCCGCTCGTCGTGGACCTCGGCGCCGACCGGCCCGAAGCGACCGCGCCGGCCGCCGGCGGCCCGTTGCGCTGGCTCGACCTGGAAAGCCTGGCTACCGGCGTCAAGAAGCGGATCCTGCGCCTGCAGCGGGGCGAATCGCCCCTTTCCCTCAAGCTGGGCGAGGACTGCGTGCAGCCGGCCTGCGAGAACCTGCTCAAGCGCCTCTACCTGGACTGGTTCAAGGACGGCGCCGCGCGGCGGCATCCGCGCCGCACGGCCCAGGGCCACTGCCGCCTGGCCACGGGTTTCGAGGCCATCCACTACCACGTCTCGGGCAAGCCGTTCCGCCAGCCCGTTCAGGGCGCGCTGCTGTCCAAGCGGCAGGCCGACGAAATCGCCACCTTCGGCCGCCTCACCACGCGCCACGAGGACGATGCCGCTCGCAACCCGGGCTACGCGGCCGAGGAATGGCGGGTCCTGGACGAGTCGGCGGCCGGGTTCCGGCTGGCCCGCCCGATCGCCCAGGCGGGGGCGCGCATGGGCGGCGGCCAACTGCTCGCGGTGCAACTGGCCGCCGGCGGCGGCTACCGCCTGGCGGCGACGCGCTGGGCGCGCATCGCCCAAGGGACGGAGTTGCAGATGGGCGGCAGCATCGTGCCCGGTGCGCCCCTGGCCGTGGCGGTGCGTGGCACCGGGCTGGCGGCGGCGCAGGAGAAATTCCAGCCGGGCTTCCTGCTGCCGGCGGTCCCGGCGGTGAATGAACCGGAGTCCGTGATCCTGCCGGCGGGCTGGTTCCGCGCCGGGCGCATCCTCGAGCTGTACGCCGAGGCCCCGGGCCAGATCCGGCTCACCGGCTCCCTCGAGCGCGGGACCGACTTCGAGCGCGTCGGCTTCGTCAGGCTGTAGCAGTCGCCGCGACGACGCGGCGGGCGGGAAAGCGCGCCGTGAAGCGGCTGCCCCGTCCGAGTTCGCTTTCCACCTCCAGCTCGGCCTGGTGGCGGGTCAGCACATGCTTGACGATGGCCAGCCCCAGTCCCGTGCCCCCGGTCTCCCGCGAGCGGCCCCGGTCCACCCGGTAGAAACGCTCGGTCAGCCGGGAGATATGGCGCGCCTCGATGCCGATGCCGTTGTCCTCGACTGAAAAGGCGCCGCCGTGCGCGTCGACGCCCCAGGCGAGGCGGATGGTGCCGCCTTCGGGGGTGTAGCGCACGGCGTTGGTGGCGAGGTTGGAGAAGGCGCTGCGCAACTCCTTGGCGCTGCCGAGCAGCGCGGCCTCGCCGGCGATGGCCACCTCGAGCTTATGGCGTCCGCCGGACAGGGCCCGCGCCTCCTCCGCCACTTGGGCGATCAGGGTGCGCACGTCCACCCGCTCGTCGGCGGGCGGCGGCGCGCCCGTCTCCAGGGCCGACAAGGTGAGCAGGTCGCCGATCAGGTGCTGCATGCGCACGGCCTGATCCTGGGCCAGGCGCAGGTAGTGCTCCGCCTCCTCCGGGCTCAGCTCGCGCAGGTTGTCGGCCAGCGTCTCGATGAAGCCGCTCACCACCGTAAGCGGCGTGCGCAGCTCGTGGGAGACGTTGGCGACGAAGTCGCGCCGCATGGTCTCCAGCCGCTCGAGCTGCGTCACGTCGCGGCTGAGGACCAGCTTCTGGTCTTCGCCGAACAGGATGACCTGCACCGCCAGGGTCATCCCCGGACGGCGCAGGGAATGCAGCACCAGGGGCTCGGCGTAGCGGCCGCTCTCCAGGTAGAGGACGAAGTCGGGCTGGCGCACCAGGTTGACGATGGGCGTGCCGAGGTCCCGGATGGCATCCAGGCCCAGATGCTCGCCGGCCGTGGCGTTCATCCATTCGATGTGGTTCTGGGCGTTGAGGATGACCACGCCGTCGGGCATGGCCTGGCCGGCGGTGCGGAAGCGCTCGAGGGCGTAGGACAGCTCCTCGCGCTGCCGGAGCGAGCGGCGGGCGCGGCGGTTCAGCCCGGAGAAGACGTGCTCCCACACCCCCGAGCCGTGGGGCACCGGTGTGCCCAGGGGCTCGCTCATCCAGCGCGCCAGGCGGTCGAGGTTGAGCACATGGTGCCCGCCGATCAGCAGCAGCCCGCCGACGAACAGGGTCAGCGCCCAGAAGCGGCCCAGGAGCGGCCAGGCGAACAGGGCGGCGAGGGCGAGGACGCTAATGGAAAGGGCGGCGCCAAGCCAGATGCGATTCACGGAAAGGCGGTGCGATTGGAGGCGGACGGATTATCGCACGCCCTGCGCCGAGAAGCGGTAGCCGGTGCCGCGCACCGTCTGGATCAGGGCGTCGTGGCCGCTTGCCTCCAGGGCGGCGCGCAGGCGGCGGATGTGCACGTCCACCGTGCGCTCCTCGACGAAGACGTGGTCGCCCCAGACGTGGTCCAGGAGCTGGGCGCGGCTGTGCACCCGCTCCGGGTGGGTCATGAGGAAGTGCAGCAGGCGGAATTCCGTGGGCCCGAGGGACACCTCCCGGTCGCCGGCGCCGACCCGGTGCGCCACCGGGTCCAGGCGCAACCCGCCCATCTCCACCGCGTCCTCCGTGGCCTGGGGGACGCGGCGGCGCAGCACGGCCTTGATGCGGGCCATCAGCTCCCGCGGCGAGAAGGGCTTGGCGATGTAGTCGTCGGCGCCGTTCTCCAGGCCGGCGATCTTGTCGCGCTCCTCGCCGCGGGCGGTGAGCATGATCACCGGGATGTCCCGCGTGCGCGGCTCGGCGCGCAGGCGCTGCACCCACTCCAGCCCCGACATGCCGGGCAGCATCCAGTCGAGCAGCACCAGGTCGGGCAGCATCTCGTGCACCAGGGCCTGGGCCGTCTCGGCATCGGCCGCCCGCTGCACGAGGTGGCCGGCCCGCGCCAGGTTGACGGCGATCAGCTCCTGGATCGCCGGCTCGTCTTCCACCACGAGGATTTGTGCTGCCATGGTCTGCTTTCCCGTTGAGAACGGCGCCAGTTTATTGCGGCCCGATGACGGTTTGATTACGGCGGGCCCGGAATGCCCGCGCCGGGAGCACGGTTATCCCCACCTTGCTTCTGGGGTATGATTAATAGTTCCCGATACGCCTGGAGAAAACCATGGGCGGCCTAGACAAAGACACCCCGACACCGACGGAAATCAAATTACACCAGAAGTCCCGGATGATGGAAATCGCCTTTTCGGACGGCCGGCGCTTCGAACTTTCCTACGAGCTGCTGCGCGTCTACAGCCCCTCGGCGGAGGTGCGCGGCCACGGCCCGGGGCAGGAGACCCTGCAGGTGGGCAAGAAGGACGTGGAGATCGGCACCATCGAGCCGGTGGGCGTCTATGCGGTCAAGCCGAATTTCTCCGACGGCCACGACACGGGCATCTACTCCTGGGATTACCTGTACTGGCTGGGCGCCAACAAGGACGCGCTGTGGCAGGAATACCTGGAGCGCATGGAGGCGGCGGGCGCAAGCCGCGAACCCTCCGCCAACCCGGCGGCGCCCCAGCCCCACGGCTGCGGCCACCATCATTGAATATGCCCGGCAAGACCACCCATTTCGGATTCAAGGAAGTCGCCGAGGGCGAGAAAGCCCAGCGCGTCGCCGGCGTCTTCTCGTCCGTGGCCGGCAAGTACGACCTGATGAACGACCTCATGTCGCTCGGCCTGCATCGCCTGTGGAAGGCCTTCGCCATCGAGGTCTCGGGCGTGCGCGCCGGCGACCGGGTGCTGGACGTGGCCGGCGGCACGGCCGACCTGTCGCTCGCCTTCGCCAAGCGCGTGGGCAGCCACGGCGAAGTCTGGCTCACGGACATCAACAACGCCATGCTCAGCCGCGGGCGCGACCGGCTGATCGACGAGGGCTACACGATGCCGGCGGCCCAGTGCGACGCCGAGAAGCTGCCCTTCCCGACGGAGCATTTCGACTGCGTCACCTGCGCCTTCGGCCTGCGCAACATGACCCACAAGGAGCAGGCCCTGGCCGAGATGGCCCGCGTGCTGCGCCCGGGCGGGCGGCTCCTGGTGCTGGAGTTCTCCAAGGTGTGGCGGCCCCTGGCGCCCGCCTACGATTTCTATTCCTTCAAGGTCCTGCCCTGGCTGGGCAAGCGTGTGGTCAACGATCCCGAAAGCTACCAGTATCTTGCCGAGTCCATCCGCATGCACCCGGACCAGGAAAGCCTGAAGGCCATGATGGAGCAGGCCGGCCTGGGCAAGGTCGAGTATTTCAACCTGGCCGCGGGCGTGGTGGCCCTGCACCGCGGCTACAAGTTCTAACCGGAGACAAACCATGAAACGTATCCTGATCGCAGCCTTCGCGGCGTTCGTCGGCCTCGGCATGACCGTCGGCGACGCGGACGCCAAGCGCCTGGGCGGCGGCCGCAGCTTCGGCATGCAACGCAACGTGACGCCGCCGCCGGCGCCCGCCGCGCCGACGCAGAACGCCGTGCCGGCCAAGCCCGGGCAACCCGCGGCCGCGCCCCAGCCCTCCGGCGCCAGCCGCTGGCTCGGCCCCATCGCCGGCCTCGCCGCCGGCATCGGCCTGGCCGCCCTGCTCTCCCACTTCGGCCTGGGCGAGGGCTTCGCCTCCATCCTCATGATGCTGCTGCTGGCCGCGGCCGCGTTCTTCGTCATCCGCCTGCTCTTCCGCCGCGCCCAGCCGCAGCCCCAGTACGCGGGCGGCGGGCGCGCCGAGCCCATCGCCTTCGAGGCGCCGGCTACGGGCGGCGCGAGCGCCCCGGCTGCCGCCGCGGCTGGCAACATTCCCGCCGGCTTCGACGTGGCGGGCTTCCTGCGCCAGGCCAAGCTCAACTTCGTGCGCCTGCAGGCGGCCAACGACGCCAGGAACATCGAGGACATCCGCGAATTCACCACGCCGGAGATGTTCGCCGAGATCAGGCTGGAGATGCAGGAGCGCGGCGACGCGCCCCAGCAGACCGACGTGGTGACGCTGAACGCCGAGCTGCTCGAGGTCGCCCAGGAGGGCGGCCAGTACCTGGCCAGCGTGCGCTTCCACGGCGCCATCCGGGAAGAGGCGGGCGCCGCGCCGGAGGCCTTCGACGAGCTTTGGCATCTCAGCAAGCCGGTGGACGGCAGCCGCGGCTGGGCGGTCGCCGGCATCCAGCAGTTCCGTTAAAGGTGCTCGACCTCGCCGCCCTCGCCGCCCTGAACCACCTGCTCGCTCCCGCCCCCTGGGCGCGGGAGCGCCTGGCGCCCTTCGCCGGGCGGCGGGCGCGCATCGTCCTGCCGCCCTTCTCCGTGGAGTTTCGGGTGGCTGCCAACGGCACCCTGGAATCCCTGGGGGAAGGCGAGCCCGACGTGGAAGTTTCCCTGCCCCCCGGCGCGCCGCTGGCCGCCCTGGCCGGACGCGACGGGCTGATGCGCGGCGCCAAGGTGAGCGGCGCGGCGGAATTCGCCGAGGTGCTCAGCTTCGTGCTGCGCAACCTGGAATGGGACGCCGAGGAGGATTTGAGCCGCGTGGTCGGTGACGTGGCCGCCCATCGCCTGGTCGGCGCCGCCCGGGGGCTGGCTGCCGGCCAGCGGGAGGCGGCCCGGCGCCTGGCGGAAAACGTCTCCGAATACCTGCTCTACGAGCGGCCCCTCTGGGTGCCCAAGGCGGAAGCGGCGGCGCTGGCCCGGGAGGCGGCGGCCCTCGAGGGCGAGACCGAGGTGCTGGAACGGCGCCTGGCGGCCCTGGAGAAGAAGTCCATGTGACTTAGGTTACAGAAGCGCGGCGGGCGCCTAACCAAAATACTTGCCCGCGTTTTTTCACCAAGGGAGGAGGAAACCATGAGCATCATCCGCAAGTCTGCCATCCTGGCCGCGGCGCTGGCCGCGGCCCCGGTCTTCGCCAACGACGCCAAGCTGCTCGAAGAGGCCCGCGGCGTGGCCATGAGCGTGCCGCCCAAGCTCCTCAACGTGCTGGAGGCGGAGATCAGGAAGGGCGGCCCCGAGGGCGCCATCGGCGTCTGCCGCGAGAAGGCGCCGCAGATGGCCAAGGCCGCCTCCGAGGCGACCGGCTGGAACATCCGCCGGGTGAGCCTGAAGAACCGCAACCCGAAGGCCGTGCCCGACACCTGGGAGCGGGCCGTACTGGAAGAGTTCGACAAGCGCACCGCCGCCGGCGAGAAACCCACCGCCCTGGAGAAGGGCGAAATCGTCGCCGAGGGCGACAAGAAGTTCTACCGCTACATGAAGGCCCTGCCCACCCAGGACCTGTGCCTGAACTGCCACGGCACGCCCGAGCGGCTCACCCCGGCGGTGAAGGCCAAGCTGAACGAGCTGTATCCCGACGACAAGGCGGTCGGCTACGGCCCCGCCGAAATCCGCGGCGCCATGACCATCAGGAAGGCGCTGTGACGGCGCGGGTCTGCTCCGCGACGTAATCCGCGAGGCGGCCCCGCGCCGCCTCGTCCATCTTCAGCCCGCACTTGGTGCGGCGCCACAGGATGTCCTCCGCGTCCCGCGCCCATTCGTGGGCGAGCATGTAATCCACCTCGGCCCCATACAAGCCGGCGCCGAAGTGCGGCCCCAGGTCCGTCTCGATGCGCGCGCTGCCGATCACCCGCCGCGCCAGGGTGCCGTGGCGCTTCGCCAGGGCATACAGCCACTCGGGCGGCAGCCCGGGGTAATGGTCGGCGAGTTCCACGACCAGCCCCGGCACGCCGCTGTGGCCCAGCCCCCCGCCGGGCAGGTGCACCGCGGCGGTCCAGGGCGGGCGCAGCCCTGGCAGCCAGGGACGCAGCCGCTGCAGCACCCGCTCGGCCAGGTGGCGGTAGGTGGTGAGCTTGCCGCCATAGATCGAGAGCAGCGGCGCCTCGCCCGCCCCGCCATCCACCTCCAGCCGGTATTCCCGGGTCACCGCCGAGGGGTCCGTGCGGCCGTCGTCGTAAAGCGCCCGGATGCCGGCGAAGGACCAGACGATCTCCGCGGGCATCACGCGGCGCTTCAGAAGGCGGCCCACGGTCTCGCACAGATAGTCCGTCTCTTCCGGGCTGATCGCCGGCGCCGCCTCGGGCGCGGCCAGGGCCACCTCCGTGGTGCCGATGAGGCTGAATTCCTCCTCGAAGGGGATGAGGAAGACGACGCGGCCGTCGTCGTTCTGCAGCAGATAGGCATGCTCGCCCGGATAGAGCCGCGGCACGACGATGTGGCTGCCCTTGACCAGCCGCAGCCGGCCGGCCCCCGCCGCCCCGACCAGCGCCTCGCGCAGCGCCGCCACCCAGGGGCCGGCCGCATTGACGACGATGCGTGCCGCGCACTCCGTCTGCGTGCCGTCGGCCGCCTGCAACAGCGCCCGCCAGCGAGCGCCCTCGCGCCGCGCCGCCAGCAGCCGGGTGCGGGTGCGCACGGCCGCGCCCATCTGGGCGGCGGAGAAGACGTTGAGCAGGGTGAGCCGCGCATCGTCCGTGGCGAGATCCGAATAGGCGAAGCCGTGCGTGAATTCCGGGCGCAGGGGCGGCGCATAAGGGGTACCGCGGAAGTCGATCGCTTTGGCCCGCGCCAGGCTGGAGGCGCCGGCGAGCCGGTCGTAGAGGGCCAGCCCGAGGCGGATCAGCCAGGCCGGACGCATGGCCGGCCGGTGCGGGATGACGAAGCGCCGCTCGCGCACCAGGTGCGGCGCGTTGGCGAGCAGGAGCTCCCGCTCGGCGAGCGCCTCGCGCACCAGGCCGAAGGCATAGTGCTCCAGGTAGCGCAGCCCGCCGTGGATGAGCTTGGTGCTCGCCCCCGAGGTGGCCCCGGCGATGTCGCCCTGCTCGACCAGCAGCACCTTCAGCCCGCGCCCGGCCGCATCGCGGGCGATGCCGGCGCCATTGATGCCGGCGCCGACGACGAGCAGATCGTAGGATGCCTCCTGGCTGGCGCTCATGCGCCCATGTTAGCAGCCGCGGGGGCGGGAAAACAAAACCCAACCTGCGAATCCTCCCTACGGACACCCCCGAACGGCGGGGCAGGAAGTTACAGGCTTCGTGCGCTTGACAGTGCTTCCGGGAGGTTGATACTTTCTTTCAGAGTATCCCGTAGGAGCAAGTGATGCCCACGATCAGCATGTTCTACGGCATCGTCATCTATCTGTACTTCTTCGATGACGAGCGGCACAAGTTGCCGCACATTCACGCCAGATATCAGGGGCAAGAAGCTTCGTTCTCGATTCTGGATGGCGCGACGCTCAGCGGCGAGATTCCGGCGTCCAAGGCGAAGCTGGTACAGGCCTGGATCGAGATTCACCGCGAGGAATTGCTTGCGGATTGGGAACTGGCGGTCAACGGCGAAACGCCGTTTCCGATCCCGCCGCTACGATAGGAACCGCCTCTATGGAAAAAGTCGTTCAGGTCCGCGCGAGCGGAGATTTCAATCTGGAACTGAAGTTCAGCACCGGGGAAACCCGGCTGTTCGATGCACGCCCCTACCTGGAGAAGGGCGTTTTCCGGCGCCTCCTGGATCCGGTGCTGTTCAAGCAGGCCTACGTCGCCTACGACACGGTTTGCTGGCCGGGGGACTTGGATATAGCGCCCGAGACGCTGTACGACCGCTCGCGCCCGGCATAGAAGGCCTGGTCGGCCTTTCGGCGGTCGCCATCCCTCACTCGGGCACGGCCCACTCGGGATTCCAGGCGATCTCCCACAAATGCCGGTCGGGGTCCTGGAAGTAGCCGGCGTAACCGCCCCAGAAGGTGTCCGCGGCCGGCTTCACGACGACGGCGCCCGCCCGGCGCGCCTGCTCCATCACCGCATCCACTTCCGCCTTCGACGCGACGTTGTGCGCCAGCATGAATTCGGTGGGGCTCGGCGGGCCCAAAGGCAGGCCGCATTCGACGGCGATGCTCCGGCGCGGCCAGAGGGCGAGCTTCAGCCCGCCCGCGAGATCGAAGAAGGCCACGGCGCCGTGGTCGAACTCCGTGCCGACGATGCCTTCCGACTTCCAGCCCAGGCCGTCGCGATAGAAGCGCAGCGAGCGCTCCAGGTCGTCGACGCCGAGGGTGATGAGGGTGATGCGTGGTTTCATTTGCAGGCTCCGACAAGTAGCTAGAAGAAGAACTTGCGCCCGACGGCGCTGGGCACCAGCACGTCGTCGCCGAAGGTCCGGGACAGGGCGGCGACGGCGCGCCAGCCGGTGCAATGGCCCGGCATGATCCTCTTCAGCCCGAACGCCTTCATGTCCTCGACCGTGTCTGAAATGATCGCCTCCGGTCCCGGCCCCGACAGATGGAATCCGCCCATCACCCCGTAGAGGGGCACGCCCGCGAAGACGCTGCCGGCATCCCTGAGGACGTTGATCACGCCGGCATGGGAGCAGGCGGTGAACACGATAATGCCTTTGTCCTTGACGCGGGCGGCCACATAGCGCTCGTCCAGGAGCCACGGGTCCGGCTCCCAGGAAGCGCCGTCCGCCGCGCGCTTCATGTGGCGCGGCAGGCCCCGCTCGTAGGACGTAACGCGCGGGATCTCGCCGCTTAAGTAGAACAGGTCATCCAGGAGCAGGCGCGCTTCCGGCGCATTGACGGCGGCCGCGCCCGCGTCGGCCAGGGCCGGCGGGCCGGGGATGTCCTTGAAGGGCAGGTAGCCGCCGTCGGGAAGCTGGAAGCCCCGGCTCACGAACATGCCCGGGTTCACATGGCAGGCCACCGGCTTGCCGCCCCGGGCGGCCACGACCGCGCGCACCGCTTCGAGCAGGCCTCCGGCATGGTCCCAGTGGCCGTGGGAGAGCACGATGGCGCCGACCTGGCCGAAGGCGATCTTGAGGCGCGCGCCGTTGCGCGCGAAGGCATAGGCCTCGGGCCCCGCGTCGAAGAGCAGCACATGGAACGCGCCGCCCAGCCTCGCCGTGATCACCAGGGAGAGTCCGAAGGCGGCGCAGCACAACGCTTCCCCCGACAGCACCCAGTCTGCATTTGCCCGCAGATGGGCCCACTCGTGCACCACGCCCGGAGGCAGCGTCGACAGGCTGTCCGTCACGTTGTCCACCAGGACATGGACCTCGAGCCCATCGACGGGCCGCAGCCCGCGGGCGATCGCTGCGCTCATGCTTCCCTCCTGTCCATGCTTCAGCGCTCGACGGTCAGGCCCGCGTCGTTCCAGGCGAGCATGCCGCCCTTGAGGTTCGAGACCTGCTCGAAGCCGAGGCTGGTGAGGATGGCCGCCGCCGTGGTGCTGCGCACGCCGGCGCGGCAGATGGCGACCACGTGCTTCTGGCGCCAGGCCTCGATCTCGCCGGCGCGAGCCGCCAGCTCCTTGAGGGGCAGCAGGATGGCGCCGGGCACGTGGCCCAGCTCGCCGCGGTACTCCTCCGGTTCGCGCACGTCGAGGACCAGGGGCGGCTCGGCCGCCCCCCGCAGCGCGGCGACGGCGCGCGGCTCGAGCTGGCGCACTTGGTTCAACTGGGCGATGTTGGGGTAAGCGATGGCGTCGTCTTCCAGGGCCGCCTGGTTGGGCTGCAGCACTTCCTGGATCTTGTCCGGCAGGGGCAGACCCAGGTTGGCCATGATCTCCACGTACTGCTGGCGGCGCTTGCCGGCCAGACGCGGGTTGAGGCGGCGCTCCTCGCCGATGGTGGACTGGGTGTGGCCGCGGTAGTCGTGGGCGGGCAGGACGATGGTCTCGTCCGGGAGCGTGAAGAGCTTCCGCGTGATGGCATCGTACTGGGCGCCGGCATCCCCGCCGGCGAAGTCCGCCCGCCCCGTGCCGCGGATGAGCAGGGTGTCGCCGGTGAAGACCCGGCCCTCGCCGTAGAGGCAGATGCCGTCCGGCGTGTGCCCGGGCGTGTGCAGCACGCGCAGCTTCACCTCGCCCAGCTCCAGGGTCTGCCCGTCTTCCAGATGCACATCCACATGGGGGGCCGGGGCCTCCCGGTGCATGGCCGCTTTCGCCCCCACCAGTTCGCGCAGCTCGAAGAGGGCGGTGCGGTGATCGGCGTGGGTGTGGGTGTCGATGGCGTAGTGCAGCTCGAAGCCGAGGTAGGCGAGCAGCGCGAGATAACGCTCCAGCCGGTCGCGCAGGGGATCGATCAGCGCGGCCCGGCGCGTGCGCTCGCAGGCGACCAGGTAGGTCTTGCACTTGCCGTGGTTGAGTTCGCGCACCAGCATGGCCGGCCCTCGGTGCGGCGGAAGAATAATTCAGTCTAGCAGGCGAGCGGCAGGGTTGCCGTGACGGCGACGCCGTCGGCGCCGGACAGGTTGTCGGCGGCGATGGCGCCACCGTGGAATTCGGCGATGAGCCGGGCGATGTAGAGGCCCAGGCCGAGATGGGGCTCCGCGTCGGCCCGTTCCGGGCGCACCGAGGTCATGGACTCGAAGAGCCGGCCGTGGACTTCCGGCGGCAGGCTCGGGCCCCGGTTCACCACCCGCAGCAGGACGAAGTCGGCGGACAGTTCCAGCACGATGCGGATGGGCTCGCCGGGGCGGCTGAAGTCCGCCGCGTTGGCGACCAGCTTGTCGAGCATCTGGGCCATCAGGTCGGGGGAGCCCTCGAGCATCACCGGCTTCGACGGCTTGTGTAATTCGAAGGCCTGCTGCGGATAGGCGAGCCGGTAGCCGCTCACGCACTGGTGCACGAGGGCAGCCAGGTCGAAGCGCTCGCGGGCTTCCGCGCTGAGGCCCTGCTCCAGGCGCGTGGCCTCGCTCATGCGGGCGAAGATCTTCGCCAGGCGCCCCAAGCCCTCCTCGGCGCGGTCGAGATAGACCCGCTGCTCCGCCGCCAGGGTCCCCATGCGCAGGTTCTCCAGGGAGGAGCGCACCACGGCGATGGGCGTACGCAGCTCGTGGGACAGGCGCCCGGCCAGGCTCTCCAGGTAGCCGTGGTGCTGGGCGAGCTTGGCGAGCACGGCGGAGAAGCTGCGCGAGAGGTCGCCGATCTCGTCGCCCGCCTCGGAGCCGGAGGTGAGCCGGGCCAGCCGGCCGCGGGCATCCACGGCGCTCTCCGCCTCGTCGCGCAGGCGCCGGATGCGGCTCGACAACCGCGTGGCGAAGCCCAGGAGGATCACCGCCGCCAGGGCGAAGACGGTGAGCGTGACGAGCAGCAGGCGCTCCAGGGCCTGGCTGCGCACGGAGAGGATGGAGTGGGTGGTCTCCTCCACCACGACGGCGCCGACCACCGTGTCCCGGCTCCAGATGGGGTGGGCCGCCGAGACGATCACCGCGCGGCCGTCGGCCGTGTTGCGCACCCGGGAGGCCGGCGCCCCGAGGAGCGCCCGGGTGATCTCCCGGCCCGTGGCCAGCACGTCCTCGTCCAGGGCGTCGTCGAAACCCTCGTCCGGCGGCGGGATGATCCGGGCGAGCAGGCCGTGCCACCAGCGGTCGGCGAGGCTCTTGCCGCCCTTGCTGACCGTCACCGCCGGCTTCAGGCTGCCGGCCAGCGCCAGCAGCTTCAGTTCCCGGTTCACCACCCAGATGCGGGCGGTGGAGCGCTCCAGGCCGCGCAGGATGGCGTCGATTTCCGCCACGGATTGTCCTTCGGCGGGGGCCGATTCGCGGCCGATCTCTTCCGGCGGCGGCGCCGGCACGGCCTCGGGCGCCTCCGCATCCGGCTCGGCCGAACGCTGCAGCCCGGCCTCCGCCGCTTGCCGCGCGGCGCTGTCCGCGGGCGGGCGCAGGCGCATGAGCTGGGGCCGCTCGTGCAGGGCGGTGGCCACGGCGCGGGCCGTGGCGATGAGGGCCTGCTGCTGGCCTTCGAGGAGGAAGCGCTCCATCTCCTGCACGTAGCGGTAGCCCACCCAGGGCAGGGCGAGGAGCGACAGGGCCACCAGCGCCAGCTTGGCGCGCAGGCTGAGCCGCAGGCGCAATTGCATCGTCAGGTGCGCCAGCGGTAGCCCATGCCATAGACCGTATCGATGCGGTCGAAGGCCGGGTCCGCGGCGAGGAATTTCCGGCGGATGCGCTTGATGTGGGAGGTGATGGTGCCCTCGTCCACCACCAGCTTGGCGTCCTGCATGAGCTGGTCGCGGTCCTTAACGTGGCCGGGGAATTTGGCCAGGGTGTGCACCATCCAGAACTCGGTGAGGGTGAGGTCCACGGGCTTCTCCTGCCAGGTGGCGCTGAGGCGCTTGGCGTCGAGCCGGAGCGGCCCGCGCTCCAGCACTTCTTCCTGGGCCGGGGGCTGGGCGAGCACCTCGATGCGCCGGAAGAGCGCGGCGATGCGCGCCAGCAGGTGCGGCAGGCTGATGTCCTTGGTGAGGTAGTCGTCGGCGCCCAGGCGCAGCCCCGAGACGATGTCGAAGTCGCTGTCCCGGGCGGTGAGGAAGATGATGGGCAGGCGCGGCGCCAGGGCGCGCAGCTCGCGGCACAGCTCGAAGCCGCCTTCCGGCTCGTCGTTCAGGCCGATGTCGATCACGGCGAGGTCCGGCAGCCGGGCGCGAAAGGCCGCCAGGGCCTCCGGCCGGGAGGCGTAGGCGGCCACCTCATAGCCCTGGCGGGTGAGGGCCTCCGCGTAGTTGGCGCGGATGGCGGCTTCGTCCTCGACGATAGCGATGCGGCGGGCCATATGCGGAGCCGACTATACACCCGGCGCCCGTGCCCGGCCGGGGGGCCGGTCAGGAGTCATTTTTTCGCCACAATTGTTCGCCGCCTTTCCCGCTTTCCCCCACGCCGGCAGCCGCTTCGGGCGCTTCAATGCTCACACGGGCGCTTGCCCGGACCAGCAGGGGAACCCCATGGATGCCACCGCACCGAGAGCCAGAAACCGGCTCGCCGTCGTAGACCTGATCGCCTTCGTCGTCCTCGCCTTCAGCATCGGGCTGGCCACCAGCGTCGCCCTGGGCGGGGCGGTGCTGCTCCTGGCCGGGCATTGAGCCCGCTTCGAGCGGCCGGCCGGCCGGCGGCGCGCGCCTTGAGCACCCCGACTGGGGGGTCGGGGATTTACACCCCTCGCCCGAATGCGCGCGCCAGCGCCTCGTAATCCGCCAGCTCGTTGTAGACCTGCGCCGAGAGGCGCACCCAGAGCCGGCCTTCGATGGCGAAGACGGGCACTTCGACGCGGTGCTCCTCCAGCAGCTTCCTGCGCCAGCGCTTCGCCGCCTCCTCGCTGCCCGCCTCCGCCACCGGCAGCGGCAGCGTCACCATGGCGGCGAACATCTCCGGCGGCGCGCCCGGCGCCACGCCCCAGGCCGCGGCGATGCGGCTCGCCGCCGCGCGCGCCAGTTCGCCCAGCCCCGCGCGGTAGCGCGCCGCACCCAGCGCCTCGATGAACTCCAGCGCCGCGCTCACCGCCAACCGCGCGCCGGGATCATGGGTGCCGGGCCAGGCGAATTCCCGCTCGAAGCCCTCGCCGTAGTAATTGGAAATCACGGTCGGATGCAGGTCGCGCTGGCCTTCCGGCGTGGCATAGAGGAAGGCACAGCCCTTGGGCGCGCACAGCCACTTGTGGCAATTGCCCACGTACCAATCCACGCCTAGGGCGCCCAGCGCATCCAGCGCCAGCGGCAGCATGCCCGGCGCGTGCGCCCCGTCCACCAGCACCGGCACGCCCCGCTCGCGGCACAGGCGCACGACCGCCTCGACCGGCGTCGCCACCGCCAGCGGCGCAAACACGTGATCGACGATCGCCAGGCGCGCGCCGCCCTGCAGGGCCTGGGCGTAGGCATCCACCAGCGCCTCAGGTCCCCGCAGCGGCCAGGGCACGTGCGCCTCGATGATCGTCAGCCCGTGCCGCTCGGCGACGAAGCGCGCCGCGTTCTTCACGCCGGGGTAGGCGTGATTGGCGATGACGATGCGCTCGCCCGCCTGCCAGCGCAGGGAGCGCAGCACGGCGTTAGCGCCGGCCGTGGCGTTATCGACGAAGGCCAGCCGCGAGGGCGACGCGCCGACGAAACCGGCCAGGCGCGCGCCCGCCGCACGCAGCGCTTCGGGGAGCTCATCCACCATGAAGCGCACCGGCTCGCGCTCCATCGCCGCGCGCCAGCGCGCCTGCGC
>CAYZLI010000073.1:10937-17177 GCA_964479195.1 uncultured Rhodocyclaceae bacterium | reverse complement strand
CCACTCCAGCCCGCGCCGCGTCACCTCGGCACGGATCTCCGCCATCGCCCGCGCCACCGACTCGGGCTCGCCGCGCACGCCCAGCTCGATGTGGCGGCGGCCGCCGTTCTCGCCGAAGGAGGGCAGGCTGAAGAGCGTCGCCTCGGGGTAGGCGGCCGTGATGCGCTGCATCAGGTCGAGCAGCGCCGACTCGAAGGCCTCATAGACGACGATCGCCTCCTCACCGTACCCGACAGCGTGGTGGAGGTGGCGGAAACGGTTGTCCAGGACCCACTCCAGCATCGGCCAGGCCATGACCGGGAAGCCGGGAAAGAAGAAGTGGCTCCCCACGGAAAAACCCGGGATGCGGTTGTAGGGGTTGAGGATGATCTGGCTGCCCTGGGGAAACTCGCCCAGCATGAGCCGCTGCGGCGTCGTTTCGCTTCCGAACCGGGCGCGGATTTCCCGCTCGGCGTCCACATGCAGCGCGATCGGCACCCCCAGTGCGGCCGCCGCGGCCTGGCGCGTATGGTCGTCGGGCGTGATGCCGATGCCGCCGAAGCTGAACACCACATCCGCGCCGGCGAAAGTCCGGCGCAGGCTCTCCGTCAGCCGCGCCCGGTCGTCGCCCAGGTACTGGGCCCAGGCGAGCGCCAGGCCGCGCGCCTTGAGCAACTCGATGACTTTCGCGAAATGCTTGTCCTCCCGCCGGCCGGAGAGGATCTCGTCGCCGATGATGAGTGCCCCGAAGGCCATGAACAATTCCTCAGACTGTCCCCCGCCGGCGCCGCAGCGCCGCCAGGCAGTAGTGGATGAAGGCGAGCCCGGCATAGGCCGGCGCCACCAGGTTCAGCACCGGGACATAGACCAGCAGGCCCGCGACGATGCCGACAAGATACAGTTGCCCGCGCTCCGCTTCAATGACGGCGGCGAGTTCCTGGGCGTCCGCATGCTCGGCCAGCGCGTCGTAGCGGAAGGCGCGCTGGTTGAGGTAGGCGGAGAGGAGCACCGGCAGCGCCACTCCCAGGCCCGGCACCAGCCACAGGGGCAGCGTCAGCACCCAGCCGAGGAGGAACACGACGAGGGCAACCAGGGCGTTCCACGCGCTGCCCGCCAGGGAGCCGCCGCGGCGCTGCTCCAGGTCGGCGTAGTCCGTCGCGGCCACCCGGGCCAGCATCAGCGGCAGCGCGAACACGGCGACGACGAACAGCGCCGTGCCGTAGATCAAGGGCAGCAGGAGCAGGCCCAGCACGAGCTTGGCGACGACCGCCGCCGCCAGGGCCGAGGCTTCCCAGCGCTGCAGGATCCAGTGGAGCCAGGCCACTTCGTTGAACAGCCGCTCGATGCCCGCGCCGACGGTATCCCACGTGAGCCAGGCGACCACGCCCCAGAACCCGATGGCGACCAGCGTCGGCCAAACGAGGTGCCAGAGGATCGCCGGCTGGAGCAGGCTCTTCAGGGCGCGGCCGTAGGCTTTCAACACTTCCTTCATGACTGACCTCGCTTTCCGGGACGCACCGTCATTCCGGCGAAAACGCAGTTTCAATGAAGGCATAACCTCCAGGTTATGCCGGAACTAAATCCGGAATCCATCCGGTAGGGCGCAATAGCCGCGAGGCGTATTGCGCCGAATACGTCCGGCGCAATGCGCTTCGCTTATTGCGCCCTACGCAGCTTTCATGTTGTTCCCGGCGGCTTCAGCGCCGCTGCCGGCCCTCCCACACCTTCTGCAAGCGCTTCACCGACACCGGCACGGGCGTCTTCAGCTCCTGGGCGAAGAGCGCCACGCGCAGTTCCTCCAGCAGCCAGCGGAAGTCCTCCAGGGCGGGGTCGGCCGCGCCCGATTTGAGTGCGGCCAGGCGCTCCCGTTCGAAGGGCTTCGCCAGCAGCGCGTACTCCTTGGCCAAGCGCTCGTCCCGCGCCGGGTCGGCGCGCAGCTTGTCGATGCGCAGCTGCGCCGCCTTGAGGTAGCGGGGGAAATGGGCCAGGCGCTCGAAAGGCGTGGCGAGGATGAAGTCCCGGCGCAGGAGCTGCGCGCCCTGGGCCTTGATGTCCTCGACCACGGCCGGGAAGGCCTTGAGCGGCGCGAGCTTCTTCTGTAGCGCGCCGTGCTCGGCGAGGATGGTGCCCACGAGGCGCGCGATCTCCTGGGCCACCAGGGCGATGCGCCCGCGCCCTTCTTCCTTGCGCTTGGCGAACGCCGCGGCGCCGGTCGGCAGCGGCGCCATCATGCAGGTGCGCTCCAGGGTCGCCGCGACAAGCTGCGCCTTCAGCTCGGCCTCCGTGCCGAAAGGCATGAAGGCCAGCGCCATGTCCCGCAGGCCGGGCAGGCTCTTCTCGATGTATTTGACCTGCTCGCGCAGCTCCAGGGCGAAGAGGCGGCGCAGCCCGGCGCGGTGCGCCTCCCGGGCCTTCTCCGGCGTATCGAAGGCGCGCAGCGCCACGGTATCGCCCTCGTCCACCAGGGCCGGGAAGCCCACCACCTTGCGCCCGCCCACACCGACTTCCAGCAGCTCGGGCAACTCGCCGAAGGACCACGACGTGAGTCCCGCGAGCTCGCCCTCCGCCTCGCCCACCTGGGCCTGCGCAAAAGTCCGCTCGATCTGCGCGCCGAAGCGCTGCTTGAGCTCGGCCAGGTTGCGCGACTGTCCCAGCATGCGGCCGTGCTCGTCCACGACGCGGAAATTCATGGCGAGATGCACCGGCAGCAACTCGGGCCGGAAAGCATCCAGGGGCAGCTTCAGGGCAAGCTTGTCCTCGACCGCGCGGGTCAGCGCCCGCAACAGGGGCTCGTCCCGGTCGTGCCCGGCCGCGGCGAATTCCGCCGCGAAGTCGTCCACCGGCTGCAGGCGGTGGCGATACTTCTGCGGCAGGGTCTTCACGAGCTGCAGCGCCTTCTGCTCCAGCATGCCCGCCACCAGCCACTCGCAGCGCACGGCAGGCACCTGGTTCAACGCCGCCACCAGCACCGTGAGGGTCACGCCGTCGTCGGCCGCGCCGGGCTCGAAGTGGTAGGCGAGCGCACAGCGCGCGCCATGCACCTCCAGGGCATTGGGGAAGCGCTCGCTGGTCACCCCCGCCGCCTCGTGGCGCATGAGCTGCTCGCGCTCCAGGAACAGGAGCTTCGGGTTGCCCTGCTCCGCGCCCTTGCGCCAGGCCTCGAAGCTCGCCAGGTCCACCACCTCGGCGGGAATCTTGGCGTCGTAGAAGGCGTGGATCAACTCCTCGTCCACCAGCACGTCGGGGCGGCGCGACTTGTGTTCGAGCTGCTCGATGTCGCGCACCAGACGCTGGTTGTGCTGCAGGAAGCGGGCGCGGCGCAGGTAGTCCTCGGCGAGCTCCCCCTGCACCAGGCCGTCGCGGATGAAAAGCTCCCGGCACAGCTTGGGGTCGATGCGGCTGTAGGCCACGGGACGGCGTCCGTAGAGCATGAGGCCGTAGAGGGTGCCCCGCTCCCAGGCCCGCACCTGGCCGCCCTTCTTCTCCCAGTGGGGCTCGAAGACGTGGCGCTTGACGAGGTGCGCGCCGACCGCCTCCAGCCATTCCGGCTCGATGCGGGCGAGGCAGCGGGCGAAGAGCCGCGTGGTTTCCACCAGCTCCGCGGCGACGATCCACTTGCCCGCCTTCTTCGCCAGGGCCGAGCCCGGATGGGGCCAGAACTTGATGCCGCGCGCCCCCAGGTAGTTGCCCTCCTCCTCGATGCGCAAGCCGATATTGCCGAGCAAGCCTGCGAGCAACGCGCGGTGGATCTGCTCGTAGGTGGCGGGTTGCTCGTTCTCCCGCCAGGAATGCTCGGCGCAGAGGGAGTGGAGTTGACCGTGGATGTCGCGCCACTCCCGCATGCGCAGGTAGTTGAGGAAGTTCTTCCGGCACCAGTCCCGCTGCTTGCGCTGGGACTCGTGGGCCCACACCTCGTCGAAGGCCTGCCACAGCTTGAGGTATGCCAGAAATTCGGAGCGCTGGTCGTACTCGTTGCCGCGCCACTTGGCGTGCGCCTGGTCGGCGGCGCCAGCCTGCTCCGGGGGCCGCTCGCGCGGGTCCTGCACGGCGAGGGCGGAGGCGATGAGCAACACCTCCCGCAGGCAATGCTCGTCGCGGGCGGCGAGGATCATGCGGCCGATGCGCGGATCGAGAGGCAGCTTCGCCAGCTCGCGGCCGGTGTCGGTCAGTTCGCGATCGTCGTCCACCGCGCCCAGCTCGGACAAGAGCTGGTAGCCGTCGGTGATCATCCGCGGCAGCGGCTGGTCGAGGAAGGGGAACTCCTCCACCGCGCCCAGGTGGAGCGACTTCATGCGCAGGATGACGCCCGCCAGGGACGAGCGCAGGATCTCCGGGTCCGTGTAGGCGGGCCGCCTGGCGAAGTCCTCCTCCGCGTAGAGGCGGATGCACATGCCGCTCATGACCCGCCCGCAGCGCCCCGCCCGCTGGTTGGCGGCGGACTGGGCGATGTCCTCCACCTGCAACTGTTCCACCTTGTTGCGGTGGGAATAGCGCTTGATGCGCGCCAGGCCCGCGTCCACCACGTAGCGGATGCCGGGCACGGTGAGCGAGGTCTCGGCCACGTTGGTGGCCAGCACGATGCGCCGGGCGCCGCAGGGCGAGAACACCCGCTGCTGCTCCTGGGCCGATTGGCGGGCGAAGAGCGGCAGGATCTCGGCGCCGGGGCCTCCCGCTCGCGGGGCGTGGAAGTGGTGCTTGCGCAGCGCTTCCGCCGCCTCGCGGATTTCCCGCTCGCCGGGCAGGAACACCAGCACGTCGCCCGGCCCGCCGCGGTGGCATTCGTCCACCGCATCCACGATCGCCTCGGGCAGGCCGCTGTCCTCGGCCGGGGGCCGGTAGCGCAGCTCGATGGGATAGAGCCGGCCGGAGACTTCAATCACGGGCGCCGCTTTTCCGTTGACTTCGAAGTGCTTGCTGAAGCGCTCCGCGTCCAGGGTCGCGGAGGTGACGATGACCTTCAAGTCGGGCCGCTTGGGCAGGAGCTGCTTGAGGTAGCCCAGCAGGAAGTCGATGTTGAGGCTGCGCTCGTGGGCCTCGTCGATGATCAGCGTGTCGTACTGGGCGAGCCGGGGATCGGTCTGGGTCTCGGCGAGCAGGATGCCGTCCGTCATGAGCTTGATGTAGCTCTCGGGACTCACGCGGTCGGTGAAGCGGATCTTGAAGCCGACGGCGCGGCCCAGCTCGGTCTTCAGTTCCTGGGCGATGCGCGTGGCGGTGGCCCGCGCGGCGATGCGCCGCGGCTGGGTGTGGCCGATGAGGCCGCCCGCGCCGCGACCGAGTTCGATGCAGATTTTCGGCAACTGCGTCGTCTTGCCGGAGCCGGTCTCGCCGCAGACGATGACCACCTGGTTGCGTTCGATCGCCTCGGCGATCTCGGCCCGGCGGGCGTTGACCGGCAATTCCTCCGGGAATTCCGGGCGCGGACGGTTGGCCAGGCGCTGCGCCCGCCTGGCCTCCAACGCCTCCGCACGCGCCCTACTTGCCGTTGATGACACCAAACTCCACCGGCATGCGGGCGTAGAAGATGGAAACGTTCTCGGCGCGCACGAGATCGAGCAGACGGTCGGCTTCCTCGTCGGTCACGAAGAACAGCACCTCCACCGGCAGGTCGCCGGCCAGCTCGAAGAAGTGGTCCTCGTGCAGCACGCCATGGCGGCCGTAGCCGGCGATGGCGCGGAAGGCCGAGCCGCCGTGGATGCCCAGCTTCTTCGCCTGCTCCAGCAACCATTCGTAGGCCAGCCGCCCGTGCAGGCGGCGGTTCTCGTGCACGTAAAACCGCAGACAAGTCCCGTTCATAGTCATGCCCTGAAGAAGTGGACGGTAAGGATGCCCAGCGCCGTCATGGCGAGCGACCCGATCAGATGGCCCGAAGCCGCGGCCAGCGCCCACAGGTACTGGGCCCGCCCCAGCAGGGCCACCACTTCGGCGGAGAAGGTGGAGAAGGTGGTCAGCCCGCCCAGGAAGCCCGTGATGGCGAACAGGCGCAGTTCCGGCGGCAGGCCGCCGTGCTGGGAGAAGAAGGCCACGGCCACACCCACCAGGTAGCCGCCCACCAGGTTCGCCGCCAGGGTGCCCATGGGCACCGTCGGGAACACCGGGTTCAGGGCGATGCCCAAGCCCCAGCGCAGCCACGCACCCAGCGCCGCACCCGTTCCGACCGCGAAAAGTCCGCCCAAGCCCATGATGATTCTTCGTTTTCTTGCCTGCTGCCATTGTACCCCGGAGGCCCTGTAAGGTTCTCGCTCCCACCCCGGTCTAATG
>CAYZLI010000073.1:0-10837 GCA_964479195.1 uncultured Rhodocyclaceae bacterium | reverse complement strand
CAGGACAGGCCCGGGCCTGCCAGCCCAACCTCAACAGGAGAAACCAAGATGAACCAGAGAGACATCGCCCTTCGTTCCGCCCTGGCGGGCGTGCTTGCCCTCGGGCTTTCCGCCCTCAGCCAGTCGGCGCTGGCCGCCACAGGCGACATGGAGAAGTGCGCCGGCATCGTCAAGGCCGGCAAGAACGACTGTGGCTCGGCCAACAACTCGTGCCAGGGCACAGCCAAGGTGGACCGGGACGCGGAGGCGTGGCTCCTCGTGCCGAAGGGGACCTGCGAGAAGATCGCCGGCGGCATGGTGGCCGACGCCAAGCCCGCCAACAAGCCGGGCGGGATGAAGAAGTGACTTGCGAGCGAAGCGAGCAAGTCATCCCCGCGAAAGCGGGGATCCAGCGGCTTTCAACGTCGCTGATTCCCGCGTTCGCGGGAATGACAGAGCACAGCGCATGAACCCGATTCCGGCCCGCACTGCCATTCCGTCCGGCGCCGGCATCGGCCTGCGCCCTCCCCATATCCGGGAAATCCTGGACACGCGGCCGCCGCTTCCCTGGCTGGAAGTGCACAGCGAAAACTTCTTCTGCCCGGGCGCCCGGCCGCGCCGCCATCTGGAGAGCATCCGCACCGATTATCCCTTGAGCCTGCACGGCGTCGGGCTGTCCCTCGGCGCCGTCGCAACGCGCTTCTTCGCCACCCATCTTGTGCGCCTGAAGGAGCTCATCACGGCCGTGGAACCGGCGCTGGTCTCCGAGCACCTGTCCTGGGGCGCGGTGCCGGAACGCCACCTGAACGACCTGCTGCCGCTGCCCTACACGGAAGAGGCCCTCGCTCACGTCTGCGCCCGCATCGATGCCGCCCAGACCTTCCTCGGCCGGCGCCTGGCGGTCGAGAATATCTCCAGCTACGTGCGCTGGCGCCACGAGACCATCCCCGAATGGGAGTTCCTCGCCGAAGTTGCCCGGCGCACCGGCTGCGGCATCCTGCTGGACGTGAACAACATCCACGTGACAAGCGAGAACCACGGCTACGACCCCCGCGCCTATCTCGCCGCCCTGCCCGCGCAGGCGATCGAGGAGATCCATCTCGCCGGCTACGAGCTGGCCCAGGGCTGCCTCATCGACACCCACAGCCGACCGGTGTCCGAACCCGTTTGGGCGCTCTACGGGGAAACCATTGCCCGGATCGGCCCACGCCCCACGCTGATCGAATGGGACGCGGACATCCCGCCCCTGGCGGTGCTGATGGACGAGGCGGCCACGGCCCAGGCGATCCTGGAGGAAAGACATGCCCGCGCTGCCTGAACTCCAGGAAAGCTTCGCTCGCGGCCTGTTCGGGGCCGACCGGGAGGTGGCCGCGTCGCTGATCGGCGCGCGGGGACAGGGCGGCGAAGCCGGGTTGGCCGTGTATCGCAACAATGTCCTGGCCAACTACCGCCATGCCCTGCGCGACACCTATCCGGTCGTCCTGCGCCTGGTCGGCGCGGACTGCTTCGACCAGGCCGCCAACGCCTACGCCCGGGCCACGCCCGCGGATTCCGGCGACCTCTACGACTTCGGCGCCGGATTCGGCGATTTCCTCGCGGCGCATCCCTCGACCCGCCGGCTCGCCTACCTGCCCGACGTGGCGCGGCTGGAATGGGCCGTCGAGCGCGCCGAGCGGGCGCCGGAGGCCGGGCCGCTGGACCTGGCGCGGCTGGCGGCGGCGATCGACGCGCACGTCGCCGACCTGGGCTTCGTCCTGCACCCGTCCGCCCGGCTGCTCGCCTCGCCCTGGCCGGTGCTGAAGATCTGGCAGGTCAATCAGCCGACCCACGCCGGCGACCAGTCGGTCGATCTGGGCCTGGGCGGCGATCGGCTGCTGGTCATCCGCCGCGACCTCACGGTGCAGATCGAGCGGCTGGACGTTGCCGAATATGCCCTGCTCGCGGCCCTGGCCGCGGGCAGCCGCCTGGGCGACGCTTTCGCAGCGGCGCTGGCGCAGGATGACGCCCCCGTATCGGGGTACGGGGCAGGCTTCGACCTGAACCTGTTCCTCCGCCGCCACGTGCAGGCGCGGACGCTGGTCGACTTTCGCATTCCCTGAGGAGAGCGCCGTGAGCGTGCATTCTTTCGTCATCAAGCCTTACGGCCTTGCCGTCGCCGGGCTCAATTTCCTCGCCCCCCTGTTCGACCTGGCGCTGCGCCTGTACGTGGGCTACGTCTTCTTCAGGTCGGGACTGCTGAAGGTGGGGACCTGGAACAGTACCCTGTTCCTCTTCGAGAACGAGTTCGAGGTGCCCCTGCTGCCGCCGGAGCTCGCCGCCTATGTGGGCACCGCCGCCGAACTGACGCTGCCGGTGTTCCTTGTCCTCGGCCTGGGCACGCGCTTCTTCGCCCTGGGGCTGTTCGTCTTCAACGCCGTCGCGGTGATCTCCTATCCCGGCCTGAGCGAAGCGGGCCTGAAGGACCATATCCTGTGGGGCAGCCTGATGCTGGTGACCCTCTTCCACGGGCCGGGGCGCTGGTCCGTGGACCAATGGCTAAGCGCCAGGTTGTCTGGTGCGGGGCCGGCCTCTTGGCGGCCCGCCGGCAAGGGGCATTGGGCGGTCTGAGCCATGTTCCCCACGTTCAGCCAGCGGCAGTTCGATCAGGCGGCCCGGGCCTACGGCGCCGACCTGTACCGCTACGCCTACTGGCTGTGCCGCGACCGCTTCGTCGCCGAGGAACTGGTGCAGGAGACCTTCGCCCGCGCCTGGAAGGCCTGGGAGGACCTGCAGGACCTCGCCGCCGTGAAGAGCTGGCTCATCAGCATCCTGCGCAACGAGCACGCCCGGCTCTACGAGCGCAAGCGGCTGGACATCGCCGAGGGCGACCCGGCGGACTTCGACCTGCCCGCCGCGACGGCGCAACCGGGGGCCGAGCTGGAGCTCGATGAGTTCGTCGGCGAGCTGCCGATCGCCTACCGGGAGCCGCTGCTGCTGCAGGTGCTGGGCGGCTACTCCTGCGCCGAGATCGCCGAGATGATCGGCACCACCGAGGGTGCCGTGATGACCCGGCTCACCCGGGCGCGGCAGGCCTTGCGCGCCAACCTGGACGCATTGGACCGCAAGAGGGCGAGACGATGAACTGCCTCGAATTCCGCCGCCGCAAGCTGGCCGATCCGCGCCGCCTCAACCCGGAGGCCGCGGCCCATCTCGCCGCGTGCGCCGCCTGCCGCGACTTCGCCATCGAGGTGAATGAGAACGAGGAGCGGCTCGCCGCCGCGCTGCACGTGCCCGTGCCGGAAGGGCTGGCCGACCGGGTCATCCTCGCCCGCAAGGCGGGCGCCCGCTTCGCGCCGCGTCTGTGGGCCCTGGCCGCCAGCGTCGTGCTGAGCTTCGGCATCGGCGCGCACCAGTGGAGGGACTATCGCTCCCCGGACTACGCGCGGCTGGCCATCGAGCACCTTCTGGAGGAGCCGGAATCCCTCACCGACATGCGGATTGCCGATCCGGAGCTGCTGCGCCAGGTGGTGCACAATTTCGGCGGGACCCTGGAGGCGTTGCCCGGCCGCGTGCGCTTCATGCGCCTCTGCCCGGTGCCGGAGGGCACCGGCTGGCACATCGTCTTCGAGACCGAGTACGGCCTGGCCACCCTCATCCTCGTCCCCCGGCGCATGCAGGCCGAGGTCGCGCACGCCACGGTCGCCGGCTGGAACGCGCTCGCCCGCCCGGCCGGCCAGGGCCACTATGCCGTCATCGCCAGCTCGCCCGAGGCACTGGCCAAGGTGGATGCGCTGCTCCGGCAGCGCCTGCGCTGGCGCAGTTGACCGGCCACCGTTCGGCCTGAGCCCTTCGACTTCGCTCAGGACAAGCCTGTCGAAGGCCGGTTCAGGGCCGGAACTTTCGCATCGAACCGTTGTACGAACGAATATGAACGCCATCGCCGAGCAACTGCTGAAAAGCCTGTTCATCATGGCCGCGGTGGTCGAGGCGCGGGATGTCTATACGGGCGGGCACCTGTGGCGGGTCTCCCAGTATTCGCTGCTGCTCGCCCAGGAGATCGGCCTCGACGCCGGCACTTCGGCCCGCGTCGCGCTGGGCGGCTTCCTGCACGACCTGGGCAAGATCGGCATTCCCGACGCCATCCTCAACAAGCACGGCAAGCTGACCGAGGACGAGTACGAGGTCATCAAGACCCACCCGCGCATCGGCGAGCGCATCCTCGGCGACCACCTGCTCGCCGGGCTGGTGCGCGAGGCGATTCTGCATCACCACGAGCGCATCGACGGCCGCGGCTATCCGGCGGGCCTGCGCGGCGAGGCCATTCCTTTCGAGGCACGCGTCGTCAGCATCTGCGACGCCTTCGACGCCATGACCAGCGACCGGCCCTACCGCCTGGGCCTGCTCAAGGTGCGCGCCCTGGAAATCATCGACGAGTGCAGCGGCAGCCAATTCGACGCCGAATACGCAACGCACTTCCTGCGCCTGGGCGAGGCGGGAGCGCTGGACGCCATCATCGGCCACAGCGAGCCGGGCATCCCGCTGCAGGCCTGCCCCATGTGCGGCCCCGTGGTCGTAGTGCGCCGGGATCACAGGCACGGCGACGAGGTCTACTGTCGGCACTGCGGCATGGGCCTGGTGGTGGACCGTTCCGATGGCGGGCTGGAGGTGCACCCCACGGGCAAGCGCGGCACGCCGGCGAATCTCGAGCCCGAGGCGGACCACGCCCTCATCGACGAACTGGTCTCCCAGGTGTCCGCGCGCCTCACCCTCGCCCAGGTAGCCGAGCCGGTTTGAAAAGGCCGGGACGCCCCGCCGTTCGCCCTGAGCCCGCCGAAGGACGAAGGGCGCCCCATGCCGCCCCGGCGCGAGGCATAATCGCGCCATGAACCTGAAAGCCCGTCATCTCCATCTCGCCGCCGGCCTGGGCAGCCTGGCGCTGGTGGCCATCGCCGTCTATTACCTCCAGGCCCGGGTGGGCCTGCTGCCCTGTCCCCTGTGCGTGGTCCAGCGCATCGCCTACATCCTCATCGGCGCCACGGCGCTGGTGGCCGCCGCCTACCGGCCCAAGGGCCTGGGCCGCTGGGTCTTCGGCGGCCTGCTGCTGCTCTGGTCCTCGGCGGGCGCCGCCGTCGCCGGCTGGCAGGTGTGGCTCACCTATCACCCCCAGGCCGCCGAGTGTGGCGTCAGTCCGGAAGAGCGCTTTCTCAACGCCCTGCCCCTGGCCCAATGGTGGCCGGCCATGTTCGAGGCCAACGGGGATTGCACCAGCGTGACCTGGAAACTCCTCGGCCTGTCCGTGCCCGAACTGTCCCTCCTCGCCTTCCTCGCCCTGGCGCTGACGGCGCTGCTAACCGCGCGAATGCGCTCGGCCTAGCCCTCGCTCGCCGCCTGCTCGGCGAGCCCCACCTTCTCCCGCCAGTCCCGGCGCTTCGCGGCCAGGGACCACAGGCTCCAGGCCACCAGGGCCGCGGCCAGGGCGAGCAGCGTGGCGGCGATCGGCCGGGCGAAGAAGATGCCGTAGCTGCCCCCGGACAGGGCGAGGGACTGGCGCAGGCTCTGCTCGAAGATCGGCGCCAACACCAGCCCGAGGACGATCGGGGCAAGTTCGAAGTCGAGCTTGCGCAGCCCGTAGCCGAGCACCCCCATGCCCAGCATGATCCACACATCCACCGCGCTCTGGTTGACCGCATACACCCCGAGCACGCAGAAGACGACGATGCCCGGGTAGAGGTAGGGATAGGGGATGCGCAGCAGATTGACGAACAGGCCCACCAGCGGCAGGTTGAGGATGAGCAGCACGACGTTGCCCACGTACATGCTGGCGATGAAGCCCCAGAAGAGCTCCGGCTGCTGCTGGATGAGGAGCGGGCCCGGCGAGACGCCGTGCACCATGAGCGCCGCCAGCATCACCGCGGTGATCGGCCCCGAGGGCAGGCCCAGGGCGAGCATGGGCACGAAGGCGCCGGAGGCGGCGGCGTTGTTCGCCGATTCCGGGCCGGCCACGCCTTCCACCGCCCCCTGGCCGAAGCGCTCCGGATGCTTCGAGAGCCGCCGCTCGAGGCCGTAGGAGACGAAGGACGAAATGATGTGCGCCGAGCCGGGGATGATGCCGATCAGGAAGCCCAGCACCGTGCCCCGGGCGATCGGCCCCCGCGAGTCGCGGAACTCCTGGCGCGAGGGCAGCAGTTCGCGCAGCTTCGGCTTCGGGATGGCTGCCGCGGCCGGCTGCCCGGCGGTCAAGAGGATTTCCGACAGGCCGAACAGGCCCACCGCCACGGGCACGATGCCGATGCCATCGGCCAGTTCCAGCACGCCGTAGTTGAAGCGGAAGAAGCCGCTCATGCTGTCGATGCCGATCATGCCGAGCAACAGCCCGAGCACGGCCATGGCCAGGGTCTTCAGGATCGGGCCGCTGCTCATGTAGGCGAGCAGCAGCAGGCCGAAGGAGACGAGCGCCGTGTATTCCGGCGGGCCGAAGCGCAGGGCGAAGGAGGCCAGAGTCGGCGCCAGCAGCATCAGGGCGACGACGCTCAGGGTGCCGGCGACGAAGGAGCCGAAGGCGGCGATGAACAGGGCCGCCCCGGCGCGCCCCTTGCGGGTCATGGCGTAGCCGTCGATGCAGGTCATCACGGAGGCCGCCTCGCCCGGGATGCGCATGAGGATCGAGGTGGTCGAGCCGCCGTACATGGCGCCGTAATAGACGCCGGCGAGCAGCACGATGGCGATGATCGGGTTCAGGCCGAAAGTGGCCGGCAGCAGCATGCTGATGCCCGCCAGCGGCCCCAGGCCGGGCAGCATGCCGACCAGGGTGCCGACGACGCAGCCGATGACGGCATACACGAGCACCGTCGGCGACAGGGCCACGGAAAAGCCGAGCAGCAGGTTGTTCAGGGTTTCCAGCATCGGTATCCGTTTCGGGGATCAGAACCCCCAGGCGCCCACCGGCAGGGGGACCCGGAGCAGGCCGGCGAACAGCCAGTAGGAGCCGAGGGACAGGCCGGCGGCGACCGCCGCCACGGCGGGCAGCGGCTTGCGCTCGACCACGCCCAGGAGAAAGACCAGCATCACGGCCACGGTGACGCGGTAGCCCAGGGCTTCGATGGCCAGGGCCGCGAAGGCGCCGGCGCCGACGATGGCGGCGGCATGGCGCCCCTCCCGCCAGCGCAGGGCGCCCAGGGACGCGGAAGCGCCGCCGAAGAAGCCCACGAGCAGGCCGAAGGCCGCCAGCAGGGCGGCCAGGGCGAGGGGAAAGTAGCCGGGCCCCGGGTCGCTGAAGCTGCCCAGGGGCAGCTTCAAGGACTCCCACGCCGCGTAGGCGCCGAGGGCGGCGAGCAGCAGCCCCGAGAGGTGGTCCCTGCGCAGGCCGGCCGTCACTTCTTCTCTTCGACCTTACCCACCCGGCTCACCGCCTCGGCCAGGCGCTTGGCGTCCGCATCCCAGAATTTCTGGAACTCCGGCGCATCCAGGTACTGGACCGGGGTCTCGATCTTCTCCATCGTCTTCTTGAAATCCGGGTCCTGCACCGACTGCCGCGCCGCATCGCGCAGGGTCTTCATCACCGGGGCCGGCGTGCCGGCCGGCGCGAAGACGCCAGACCAGATGTAGAACTCGACGTCCTTGTAGCCCAGCTCCTTGAAAGTCGGCACGTCGGGCAGGGAGGTCAGCCGCGTCGTGCCCCAGGAGGCCAGCACGCGCAGCTTGCCCGCCTTGATGTGGGAAATCACCGCCGAGGGGCCGGAGGCCACCGCATCCACGTGGCCGCCGAGCAGCGCCGTCACCGCCGGGCCCGCGCCGGTGAAGGGCACGTGGCGCATCTTGATGCCGGCCGAATGGGCGAACATCTCCATCGCCATGTGCAGCGTGCCATACACGCCCGAGGAGGAGAAGGTCAGCGCGCCGGGGCGCTTCTTGGCGTCCTCGACGAACTCCTTGAGCGTCTTCCACGGGCTCTCCGCGCGCACCACCAGCACGGTCGGGTCGGCCGAAATGAGGGCGACGGGGGCCAGTTGGCTCATCTGGTAGGCCGGCTGGCGCCCGAAGAGCTTGTCGGCCTCCGGGATGATGGAGATGCTCGAAAGCGCCATGAGCAGCGTGTAGCCGTCGGGCTTGCCGGTGGCCACCGCGGCCATGCCGGTGGCCCCGCCCGCGCCGGGCTTGTTCGCCACCACCACCGGCTGCTTCAGCGCCTTCTCCATCGCCTGCGCCGTCGGCCGCCCCGTCAGGTCGGCGACGCCGCCGGGCGGGAAGGGCACGACCATGGTGATGGGGCGCGTCGGATAGGTCTCTTGCGCCTGCGCCAGCAGGGGCAGGGCCGCAAGGGCGGCCAGGAACAGTCTCAGCAGGTACCGCATTGTCGTCTCCTCTCTTTGTTGGTTGTTCTGTCTTGGCTTACTCGACCGGATTCTCCAGGGTGCCGATCGGCTCGATGGTGATTGCCACCCGGTCGCCCTTCTTGAGAAACTTCGGCGGCTTGAAGCCGATGCCCACGCCTGCCGCGGTGCCGGTGGCGATGATGTCGCCCGGCTCCAGGGTCATGGCCGCCGACAGGGTCTCGATGATGGTGGGCACGTCGAAGATGAGGTCGCTCACCGGGGCGTCCTGGCGCAGCTCGCCGTTGACCCGGGTGAGGAGCCGCAAGGCCCCCAGGTCGGGAATCTCGTCGGTGGTGACGATGGCCGGCCCCATGGGGCAGTAGCCGTCGAGGCTCTTGCCGAGGAACCACTGCTTGTGGGCGTTCTGCAGCGTGCGGGCGGTGACGTCGTTGATGATCGTGTAGCCGAACACGTGATCGAGCGCCTCCGCCTTGCGGATGCCGCGCCCGGCGCGGCCGATGATTACGGTCAGTTCGCCTTCGTAGTCGGTGGAGTTGCTGTAGTCCAGGTGCGCCGGGATGGCCTCCCCGGGCGCCGCCACGGTCGTGGTGGCCTTGGTGAAGAAGATCGGCAGATCGGGCACGTCCTTCCCGCCCGTGGCGTCGAAGCCGCTCTTCTCGAACTCCTTGGCGTGGTCGCGGTAGTTCTTGCCGACGGCGAAGATGTTGCGCCGGGGCCGCGGGATCGGCGCCTGCAGCCGGATCTCCGAGAGCGGCAGGCGGGCCCCGCCCAAGGCCTGCGCGGCGCGCAGCGCCTCCAGGCCGGGCCGGCCCAGGGCGATCAGGCTGTTCATGTCCCGGGGCAGCGCAGGTGCGGCCTGCGCAAGATCCAGCACCGTCCCGCTGCTCCGGTCGAGCAGGCCGATGCGCATCCCTTGCGCGTCGGCGAAAGTGATCAATTGCATCTGTGGGGTCCCCGTCTGATTATTGGTTTAACCAATTGCAACCATTGGCGGCCAAATATTACCAATAGTCGGCCCCAATGGGCAACGGGGAGGCGGGATCAATACCCGAGCAGGTTGTCCCGCACGTGGCGGAGATGGCGCGCCAGGCACTCCCGCGCCTTTTGGGCATCGCGCTCGCGCAGTGCCTCGACGGCTTCCCGGTGCTCGCGCTGGTAGGCCAGGCGCCGCTCCGGGGTCAGGCTGCGCCGCTTGAGCTTGCCCCATTCCGCCTGCTGGCGCAGGGCGTGGATCATGTCGAAGAAGCGCATGACCAGCAGGTTGTGGGTGGCCGCCGCGATGGCCTGGTGCAGCGCGCCGTCCCAGAGCTCGAACTCCTCCAGGGTGCGCGCCGCCTCGGCTTTCTCCGCGCACGACTCCATGCGGGCCAGGTCGGCGGGGGTGGCATTGGCCACCGCCAACTCGGCCAGCCCGGGCTCGAACAGCAGGCGCGCCTCCATGATCTGCGCCGGGCTGACATTGGCTTCATTGGGCGGCGGCAACTGGCGCGGTTGGCGCCGGGAGGGGTCGGCGACGAAGGTGCCGCGCCCGACGGCGCGCGTGATGTAGCCTTCCATCTCCAGCACCGCCAGGATCTTGCGGGCGGCGCTGCGCGCCACGCGGAAGCGCTGGGCGAACTCCCGTTCCGTGGGCAGCTTGTGCCCCGGGGCGAACGCTCCCCGGGTGATGCCCTGCAACAGGAACTCGCGGATGCCCTCCGCCCCCTCGGCCGGTTTTGCCTTTGCTTGCACGCTGCGCACGTTCACCCCCTGAAAAGCGCCGCCTGGCGCGATGGGTCGAACCAATTCTAGCAGACGGAAACCAATTACCTAATTGGTCATGCGGCGGCCCGACTGCAGCCCTTGCGCAACATGCCCCGCGCCCGCTCTTGTGCGGGCGCAGCACGGCCCGCCGCGACTGTATAGAATACCGTCTCATCCGGCACGCGCCGTCCCAGCCGCCACCCTACGGAAACATGAGCAAAGAGAAGAACGCCAAAGCCGCCCCCGCCGCGGGCGAAGCCTCGACCTCGAATTTCATCCGCCAGATCATCGACGCCGATCTCGCGGCGAACAAGTTCGCCGCCCGCAGCTGGGCCGGCCAGCCCGGCCCGGCCGCCGCTCACGAAGGCGCGCCTCCCGATCCGCAGAAGATCCGCACCCGCTTCCCGCCGGAGCCCAACGGCTACCTGCACATCGGCCACGCGAAATCCATCTGCCTCAACTTCGGCCTGGCCCGCGACTACGGCGGCGCCTGCCACATGCGCTTCGACGACACCAACCCGGAGAAGGAGGAGCAGGAGTACGTGGACTCCATCCTCGACGCGGTGAAGTGGCTGGGCTTCAATTGGGAAACAGAAGCGGGCCCGCACCTCTACTACGCCTCGGACTACTTCGACTGGATGTACGAGTTCGCCGAGTACCTCGTCCAGGCCGGCCATGCCTACGTGGACAGCCAGAGCGCCGAGGAGATGCGGATCAGCCGCGGCACGCTCACGGAACCGGGCCGGCCCAGTCCCTACCGGGAGCGCAGCGTGGCGGAAAACCTCGACCTCTTCCGCCGCATG
>CAYZLI010000072.1:0-17410 GCA_964479195.1 uncultured Rhodocyclaceae bacterium | reverse complement strand
AGGGCAACGGCCTCAAGCTCTTCCGCGAGTTCTACGCCAAGTACAACATCGTCAACTTCCCCATGGGCAACACGGGGGCGCAGATGGGCGGCTGGTACCGCAAGGAGATCAAGACGCTGGCCGACATCAAGGGCCTCAAGATGCGCATCGGCGGCTTCGGCGGCAAGGTGCTGGAGCGCATCGGCGGCGTGCCCCAGAACATTCCCGGGGGCGAGATCTACCAGGCCCTGGAGAAGGGCACCATCGACGCCACCGAGTGGGTGGGCCCCTACGACGATGAGAAGCTGGGCTTCAACAAGGTGGCGCCCCACTACTACTACCCCGGCTGGTGGGAAGGCGGCCCGCAGCTCACCCTGTACGTGAACACCAAGGCCTACGAGGCGCTGCCCGCCGAGTACAAGGCCATGCTGGAGGCCGCCTCCTCCCTTGCCCACGTGGACATGCAGGCCAAGTACGACGCCAAGAACCCCGCCGCCCTCAAGCGGCTGGTGGCCGCCGGCGCCAAGCTGCACCGCTTCCCCAAGGACATCATGGATGCCGCTTTCAAGGGCGCCATGGAGCTCTATGGCGAGCTGAACGCCAAGAACCCCGCCTGGAAGAAGGTCTACGAGGACTATTCCAGGTTCCGCGCCGACCAGGTGCTCTGGTTCCGCTTCGCCGAAGCCGGCTTCGACGACTTCATGCAGGCGCAGAAGCTGTAAGCGGCGCACCAAGCCAAATAAAAAACCCCGCGGGCGCAGGTCCGCGGGGTTTTTCTTTGCAGTTGCCGGTTGCCAGTGCGGGCTCCTACTACTTCTTGTCCTTCTCCAAGGACCGTTTCATCGCTTCCATCGGATCCTCTTCCTTCTGCGCGGGCTCCGCCTGGGACGGGGCCGCTTCCAGCCGCGGCTCGGCCTTGTCCGCCGAAGCGGGCGGCGCGAACTGCTTGCTTGGGTCCTCGTCCTTCTTGCCGTAGCTGTCGGCCTCGAACTCGATCTTGACGTCCTCGGGTTTGACCCCCGTTCCTTTATCCGCGCTGCCGGTCACCAGTTGCGGGAAGGTGATGACCAGGCCGACCATGACCACCTGGATGACGACGAAGGGCACGGCGCCCCAGTAGATGTGGCCGGTGGTGATCTTGCCGATCGTCTTCTTGGTGATGCGGTCCTCGTAATCCTCGTGGGGGGCCACACTGCGCAGATAGAACAGGGCGAAGCCGAAGGGCGGGTGCATGAAGGAGGTCTGCATGTTCACCGCCATCAGGACGCCGAACCACACCAGGTCGATGCCCAGCTTCTCGGCCACCGGCCCCAGGAGCGGAATGATGATGAAGGCCAGCTCGAAGAAGTCGAGGAAGAAGGCCAGGCCAAAGACCAGGAGGTTCACCACGATGAGGAAGCCGACCTGGCCGCCGGGCAGGCCGGTGAGCAGGTGCTCGACCCACTTCGGTCCGTCGACACCCTGGAAGCTCAGGCTGAAGACGGTGGCGCCGAGGAGGATGAAGAGCACGAAGGAGGACAGCTTCGTGGTCGCCTCCAGGGCCTGCTTCATCAGCTTCAGGCTCAGGCGCCGGCGCGAGAAGGCCATGATCAGCGCCCCCGTGGCGCCCATGGCCCCACCCTCGGTGGGCGTGGCGATGCCCAGGAAGATCGTGCCCAGCACGAGGAAGATCAGTGCCAGCGGCGGAATGAGCACGAAGGTGACGCGCTCCGCCATGCGCGAGAGCAGGCCGAGCCGGGTCGTCCGGTTGATTACCGCCAGCAGGAAGGCGATGCCGATCCCTACGCACATGGACACGACGATCAGCTCGTCGGTGGGCGTCTCCGCCGGCCGGGTCTGGGCGAAGACCACGGCGCCGGCTACCGAGGCGATGACCAGGAACAGCAGCGAGCGCAGTCCGGCGCTGCCGTTGTCTTCGCGGATGGTGCGGGCCTCCAGCGGCAGGGCGGGCACCGTCGCCGGCTTGAGCAGGCTCGCCAGCAACACCCAGCCGGCGTAGAGCCCCGTCAGCACGAAACCCGGAATGAAGGCGCCCTTGTAGAGGTCGCCGACGCTGCGGCCGAGCTGGTCGGCGATGACGATCAGCACGAGCGAGGGCGGGATGATCTGGGCCAGGGTGCCGGAGGCGGCAATGACCCCCGTGGCGATGCGCCGGTCGTAGCCGTAGCGCAGCATGATGGGCAGGGAGATGAGGCCCATGGAGATCACCGAGGCGGCCACCACGCCGGTGGTGGCGGCGAGCATGGCGCCGACGAAAATCACCGCATAGGCCAGGCCGCCGCGGATGGGGCCGAACACCTGCCCGATGGTGTCGAGCAGGTCCTCGGCCATGCCGGAACGCTCCAGGATCAGGCCCATGAAGGTGAAGAAGGGAATGGCGAGCAGCGTGTCGTTCTTGAGGATGCCGAAGATGCGCAGCGGCAGGGCCTGCAGCAGCGAGGCGGGCAGCAGGCCCAGCTCCACGCCCAGGTAGCCGAAGAACAGGCCGCAGGCGGCCAGGGAGAACGCCACCGAGAAGCCCAGCAGCAGGAAGACGATCAGCCCCGCGAACATGATGGGGGCGATGTTGGCCTGGAGGAACTCGATCATTTCGGCTCCCCTTTGCTGTTGGCGACCATGTCCACGGCGTCTTCCACGCGCTGGATGACCTCGGGCGCGACCTGGTGTTTCTTGATTTCCTCCGCGAGCTCCTCCTCCGCCGTCTTGGTCTGCACCGGATGGGTCGGATCGGCGCACAGCCCCTGCAGGTAGCCGATGCGCTTGATAAGTTCGGAGAGGCCCTGCAGGCCGAGCAGGGCGAAGCCGACGGGCACCAGGGCGTAGGCCGGCCAGCGGATCAGGCCGCCGGCGTTCTCCGACATCTCGTTGGACACATAGGCATTCACCACCAGCGGCCAGACGTGGCTAATGACGGCGAAGACGAAGGGCATGAGGAAGAACAGGATGCCGAAGATCTCCACCTTGACCTGCGTGCGCTTGGAGAAGTGACCGAGAATCACGTCGATCTTGACGTGGCCCTGGCGCAGCATGGTGTAGCCGGCCCCCAGCAGGAACACGCCGGCGAACAGATACCACTGGATTTCCAGGAAGGCGTTGGAACTGGTGTTGAAGACTTTGCGTACGATGGCGTTGATGGCCGAGATGATCACGGCGGCGAGCACAAGCCAGATGATGGCCCGGCCGATGCGTTCGCTGAGCGCGTCGATCAGCTTCGAGGTCTTCAGAAGAGCGTCCATGGTGTCTCCGGTCACGGCCGGGTTGTGGTCCCGGCCTGTAGGTTACGTTGCCCGCCGCCTCTTGGACGGCGGGCAGGAAAGCGGCGTAAGGTTAATCCGGAACGTCCCGGAATTCCATTGGTTTTTCCCCGCAGTGGCGCAAAATTTGGGTAAACCCTAATATTCGCCCCTCGGCTCATCCGTCCCTTGTCATCCGGTGCAAACTACACGAATCTGCTTCGTCCGCCACGGCGAAACCGCCTGGAACGCCGAGCGCCGTATCCAGGGCCAGCTCGACGTGCCGCTCTCGGCGGTCGGCCATGCCCAGGCGCGCGCCGCCGCCAACGGGCTGGCCCGGGAGGACTTCGCGGCGATCTATTCCAGCGACCTGTCCCGGGCGCGGCAGACGGCCGAGGCGGCGGGGCACCTGCTCAGGCGGCCGCTCCACTTGCGCCCGGAACTGCGCGAGCGCCACTACGGCATTTTCCAGTCGCTTACCTACGAGGAGGCGCGGCTCGCCTTTCCGGGTGAGTTCGCCCGCCATGAGAAGCGCGATCCGGACTTCGCCTGCGCCGGCGGCGAGAGCCTGCGCCAGTTCGCCGCGCGCGTCGTCGGCTTCGTCCGGGCGCTGGCGCAAAGGCACCGGGGCGAGCAGGTCCTCGCCTTCACCCATGGCGGCGTACTCGACATCCTCCACCGCCATGCCAGCGGCAAGTCCCTTTCGGCGCCGCGCGATTTCGAGATCCCCAACGCCGCCCTGAACTGGTTCGAGCTGGCCGATGGCCGCTGGTCCATCCTCGCCTGGGCCGACCGGGAGCATCTGACCGAGGCGCTGGACGAGCTGCCGTCGTAGGGCGGGTTAGGCGAAGCCGTAACCCGCCCGGACGCCAGCACATCCGGCGCAATACGCTGCGCTATTGCGCCCTACGGGCTGCGGAGATCTGGCAACGACTTGACGCTAATGGAAACGCAAAGGGCAGATACCGAAGATCGGCTGTTGCACATGGTGGCCGCGCTGGCGGAGGAAACCCACCCGGGGCGCGGGGGCAAGGTCACGCTGGATACCCGGCTGGAACGGGATCTGGGCCTGGACTCCCTGGCCCGGGTCGAGTTGCTGCTGCGGCTTTCCCGCGAGTTCGGCACGGCGTTGCCGGAGGCCGCCCTGGCGGAAGGCGAGACGCCGCGCGACCTCCTGCGCTACCTGGACCAAGGGGCGCCGGTGGCCGAGCGGCCGGGGGCGGCGGAGGACCTGCATCGCGCCGCCACCTCGGGAGTTCCGGACGAGGCCGCCACGCTGGTCGAGGTTCTGGAGTGGCATGCCGGGCGCAACCCGGAGCGCACCCATGTGCTGCTCTACGGGGAGGGCGAGCAGGCCGATACCATCACCTACGCGGCGCTCTTGGCCGGGGCGCGCCGCCTGGCCGCCGGGCTGGTCTCGCGGGGGCTGCAGCCCCGGCAGGCGGTGGCCCTCATGCTGCCCACGGGGCGGGGCTACCTGGCCGCCTTCTTCGGCGTCATGCTGGCGGGCGGCATCCCGGTGCCCATCTATCCGCCGGCGCGCCTGGCGCAGATCGAGGAGCACCTGCGGCGGCACGCGCGCATCCTCGCCAACGCCGAGGCCGCCTTCATCGTCACCGTCGCCCAGGCGAAGAGCGTCGCCCTGCTGCTGCGCGAGGAGGTGCCCAGCCTGACGGAGATCGTCACGCCGGAAGAACTGGACGCGGCACCCATGCCGCTGCTCTACCGCGCCTCGAGTGAGGACATCGCCTTCCTGCAGTACACCTCGGGCAGCACGGGCGACCCGAAGGGGGTGGTGCTGACCCACGCCAACCTGCTCGCCAACCTGCGCGCCATGGGACCGGCCATCGGGGTGACGAGCGAGGACGTGTTCGTCTCCTGGCTGCCCCTCTACCACGACATGGGCCTGATCGGCGCCTGGTTCGGCTCCCTCTATTTCGCCATGCCCCTGGTGCTCATGTCGCCGCTCGCCTTCCTCGCCCGCCCGGCGCGCTGGCTGCAGGCGATCTCCCGGCACCGGGGCACGATATCCGCCGCGCCCAACTTCGCCTACGAGCTGTGCGCCCGCAAGCTGGGCGAGGCCGAGCTCGCCGGGCTCGACCTCTCCTCCTGGCGGCTGGCCCTGAACGGCGCCGAGCCGGTGAGCCCCTCGACGCTGGAGGCCTTCGCCGCCCGTTTCTCGCCCCACGGCTTGCGGCGCGAAGCGCTCACGCCGGTCTACGGCCTGGCCGAATGCTCGCTGGGGCTCGCCTTCCCGCCCCTGGGGCGCGGTCCCCGCATCGAGGCGATCCGGCGCGAGACCTTCCTGCGCGAGGAGCGCGCGGTGCCGGCCGCCCCGGACGATGCCGACGCCATGCTGGTGCCGGCCTGCGGGCGGGCGCTGCCCGGCCACGAGATCCGCATCGTCGATGCCGCCGGCGGCGAAGTGGCGGACCGGCACGTGGGCCGGTTGGAGTTCCGCGGCCCGTCGGCCACCCGCGGCTACTACCGCAACCCGGAGGCGACGCGGCGCCTGTTCCGGGACGGCTGGCTCGACTCGGGCGACTACGCCTTCATGGTCGAGGGGGAGATTTACCTCACCGGCCGGGTCAAGGATCTCATCGTCCGCGGCGGGCGCAACATCTACCCCTACGAGCTGGAAGAGGCGGTGGGCGCCCTGCCGGGGGTGCGCAAGGGTTGCGTGGCCGTCTTCGCCAGCACGGACCGCGCCCGGGCCACGGAGCGGCTGGTGGTGCTGGCGGAAACGCGGGAAACGGGCGAGTCGGCGCGCGAGGCCCTGCGCCGCAAGATCCAGGAGGTGGCCATCGACGTCGTCGGCCTGCCCGCGGACGAAGTCGTGCTGGCGCCGCCCCACACCGTGCTGAAGACCTCCAGCGGCAAGATTCGGCGGGCCGCCTCGCGCGAGCTCTACGAGGGCGGGCTCGTCGGCCTGGCCGGCCCCTCCCTCTGGCGCCAACTGTTCAAGCTGGCGTCAGGCGCTCTGCGCGCCCGGGCCGTGGCAGCCCTGCGCCGGGCGGGCCGCTGGGTCTACGGCGCCTGGTGCTGGACGGCCTTCCTGCTCCTGGCGCTGCCCGTCTCGGCGGCCGTGGCCGCCCTGCGGCGGCCGGTACTGGCCCGGCCCCTGGCCCATCGCGCGGCGCGCCTCGCCCTGCGCCTGATGGGCATGCCGGTCAAGGCGGCCGGCCTCGAGCGCCTGCCGGCCGGCCCCCATGTGCTGGTGGCCAACCATGCCAGCTACATCGACTGGCTGCTGCTCGTCGCGGCGCTGCCGCCGCGGCCCGGCTACGCCTTCGTCGCCAAGCGGGAACTGGCGGCGAGCGCCTATCCGCGCGCCGTGCTCGAGGGGTTGGGTGCCCTGTTCGTCGAGCGCTTCGAGGCGGCCCGCAGCGCGGAGGACGTGGCGGAGATCGTCGCCGCCCTGCGCGGCGGACGCAGCGTCGGCGTCTTTCCCGAGGGCACCTTCTCCCGCGAGGCCGGCCTGAAGCCCTTCCGCATGGGCGCCTTCGTGGCGGCGGCCCGGGCCGGTGTGCCCGTGGCCGTGGTCGGGCTGCGCGGTGCGCGGCTCGTCCTGCGGGACCAGACCTGGCTGCCCCGCCACGGCCGGCCCGAGTTCGAGGTCGGCGCCATGCTCGTGGCCGGCGACGACGACTGGGCGGCCGCTGCCCGGCTACGGGATGCGGCGCGGGCCGAAATGCTGAAACTGGTCGGCGAGCACGACTTGGCCCGCCATTAGGCTGCACCTGGCCGGGCGGGGACGGCGTGGTAAAATCGCGCCTTTCCTCAACCGGTTAAGTGCTCCCCCATGTTTGCCAAGCAGAACACCCTGGCCAAGGTCGACCCCGAAGTGTGGCAGGCGGTCCAGTCCGAGAACCGCCGCCAGGAAGACCACATCGAGTTGATCGCTTCGGAGAATTACGTCTCCCAGGCCGTGCTGGAGGCGCAGGGCTCCCAGCTCACCAACAAGTACGCCGAGGGCTATCCCGGCAAGCGCTACTACGGCGGCTGCGAATACGTGGACATCGCCGAGCAGTTGGCCATCGACCGGGCGAAGAAGCTGTTCGGCGCCGATTGCGCCAACGTGCAGCCGCACTCGGGCTCGCAGGCCAACCAGGCCGTGCTCATGGCCTTCCTCAAGCCGGGCGACACCATCATGGGCATGAGCCTCGCCGAAGGCGGCCACCTCACCCACGGCATGGCCCTCAACATGAGCGGCAAGTGGTTCAACGTCGTCGCCTACGGGCTGAATGCGCGCGAGGAGATCGACTACGACGCCATGGAGCGCCTGGCCCATGAGCACAAGCCCAAGCTCATCATCGCCGGCGCCTCGGCCTACGCGCTTCGCATCGACTTCGAGCGTTTCGCCAAGGTGGCCAAGGCGGTCGGGGCGATCTTCATGGTGGACATGGCGCACTACGCCGGCCTCATCGCCGCCGGCTACTATCCAAACCCCGTGCCCCACGCCGACGTCGTCACGACGACGACCCACAAGACCCTGCGCGGCCCGAGGGGCGGCCTCATCTTAATGCGCGCCGAGCACGAGAAGGCCATCAATTCGGCCATCTTCCCCGGCCTGCAGGGCGGTCCGCTCATGCACGTCATCGCCGCCAAGGCCGTCGCCCTCAGGGAGGCGACGACCCCGGAATTCCGCAACTACCAGGAGCAGGTGATCGACAACGCCCGCGTCATGGCGCGCGTGCTCTCCGAGGAGCGGGGGCTGCGCATCGTCTCCGGGCGCACCGAGAGCCACGTCTTCCTGGTGGACCTGCGTGCCAAGAACATCACCGGCAAGGAGGCCGAGGCCGTGCTCGGCCGCGCCCACCTGACGGTGAACAAGAACGCCATTCCCAACGATCCGCAGAAGCCCTTCGTCACCTCCGGCATCCGCATCGGCACGCCGGCCATGACCACCCGCGGCTTCACCGAGATCGAGGCCGAGCAGGTGGCGCACCTCATCGCCGACGTGCTGGACGCACCGGCCGACGAGAAGGTCATCGAACGGGTGCGCGGCAAGGTGGCGGAACTGTGCAAGCGCTTCCCGGTGTACGGCGCTTGATCGTAGCATGGCCTTCCCACCCACTCCGAGCGCAGCGAGCAATGGTCACCCCCTTCCTTGGGGCAGGGGGCGGGGGGTGGGCCGTATCAGCGGGGCATTTCATGGCTGGCGCCGCAGGAGCCAGCCATGAAATGTCCATTCTGCGCTGAACCGAATACCCAGGTGATCGACACGCGTGAGAATGAAGAGGGCGATACCGTCCGCCGGCGCCGGCGCTGCCTCGCCTGCGACAAGCGCTTCACCACCTACGAGCGTGTCGAGCTGCGCATGCCGCTCATCGTCAAGAAGAACGGCAGCCGTACCGACTACGACCGGGAGAAACTGCAGGGGAGCATGATGCTTGCATTGCGCAAGCGCCCCATCACCACCGAGAGCATCGATGCCGCCATCGAGCGCATCGAGGAGCGCCTGCTCGCCTTGGGCGAGCGCGAGGTGCCCACCGAGAAGGTAGGCGAGCTGGTGATGCGCGAGCTGCGCAAGATGGACAAGATCGCCTACGTGCGCTTCGCCTCCGTCTATCGCAATTTCGAGGACGTGGAAGAGTTCCGCGAGGCCATCCGCGAAGTGAAGAAGCCGCGCGCGCCGCGGCGCCCACGCACCGCCTGATCCGACGCAGCTCCCGCGCATGTTCAGCGCAGCCGATCACAAGTTCATGGCCCGCGCGCTGCAATTGGCGCGGCGCGGCCTTTGTACCACCACGCCCAATCCGCGCGTCGGCTGCCTCGTCGTCAAGGACGGGGCGATCGTCGGCGAAGGCTGGCACGCGCGGGCTGGCGAGCCGCATGCCGAGATCCACGCCCTGAAGGCCGCCGGGGACCGGGCGCGCGGCGCCACGGTCTACGTTTCCCTCGAACCCTGCAGCCATCACGGCCGCACGCCGCCCTGCGCCGATGCCCTCGTGTCCGCCGGAGTCGGGCGCGTCGTGGCGGCCATGGAGGACCCCAATCCCCAGGTGTCCGGCGACGGTTTCAAGCGCCTGCGCCAGGCGGGCATAGACACGGCCTGCGGGTTGCTGGACTTCGAGGCGCGCGAGCTCAACATCGGCTTCGTTTCGCGCATGACCCGCGGCCGGCCCTGGCTGCGCCTGAAGGTGGCGGCGAGCCTGGACGGCAAGACCGCCCTCGACGACGGGCGCAGCCAGTGGATCACCTCGAGCGAGGCGCGCCGCGACGGCCACGCCTGGCGCGCGCGCGCCTGCGCCATCCTCACCGGCGCCGGCACGGTGCGCGACGACAACCCCAGCCTCACGGTGCGCGAGGTGCCGTGCGAGCGCCAGCCGCTGCGGGTGGTGGCCGACAGCCGCCTGGAGACGCCGCCGGAGGCGCGCGTCCTGGAAGGCGGCAACGCGCTGATCGCCGCCGCGGTCGAGGACGCGGCCAAGATCGCGCGGCTTCGCGCCGCCGGCGCGGAAGTGATCGTGCTGCCCGACGCCCGGGGCAAGGTCGACCTGCCGGCGCTGATGGCGGAGCTGGCGCGCCGCGGCATCAACGAACTGCACGCCGAGGCGGGTTTCCGGCTGAACGGCTCGCTGCTGCGTGAAGGGCTGGTGGATGAGTTGCTGATCTACCTCGCGCCGAGCCTGATCGGCAGCGGGCGCGGCATGTTCGACCTGCCGGCGCTCGCCGATCTTGCCGCCAGGCGCGAGCTGAACATCACGGACCTGCGCCGCGTCGGCCGCGACATCCGCATCCTGGCGCGGCCGGCGGTCGGCTGATGGGCGGCGCGGATCATCATCGGGATTTTCCGGGCCGGCGCTGGCTCATCAACGGCCTGCGCGCCGGGCACCTGGTGGGCGCGGCGGGCGTGGGCGCCGGCGTGCTCGGCGGCTGGCCGTTCCCCCAGTGGCAGCCCTACGCCGCGGCGCTGCTTGCCTCGGGCCTGGGCATCCTGCTGCTCGACTGGTGGGCCAACGGCCGCTACCTGCTGCAGGTGAACGGCGCTTCCGTGCTGGCGAAGCTCGCTTTGATGGCCTGGTTCGTCCTGCATCCCGAGCACCGGGAAACGGTGTTCTGGACGATCCTGGTGTTTTCCGTGCTGATCGCCCACGCGCCGGGGCAACTGCGTCACCGGACCCTGTTGCCGAGGCGTTAAGGATTCATTCGGCGCAATACGCCGAGCAGGGCTGCGCCTGAAACCCCGTAGGGCGCAATAAGCGAAGCGCATTGCGCCGAACGGGTTGCGCCGCACGGATGCATCCGGCGCAATACGCTGCGCTATTGCGCCCTACGCGGAACAGACCGCGCAACCGGGATCCTTGGCGAGGCGGATGGAACGCCACTCCATGCCGAGGGCATCGAGGAGCAGGAGCCGCCCCGAGAGGGACTCGCCGCAGCCGGCGATGAGCTTGAGCGCCTCTGCTGCCTGGGTCGTGCCGATGATGCCGGTGAGCGGGGCGAACACGCCCATGACCGCGCAGCGCACTTCCTCCGCGTCCTGGCCTTCCGGGAACAGACAGTTGTAGCAGGGGCCGCCGGGCTGGCGCAGGTCGAACACCGACACCTGCCCGTCGAAGCGGATTGCCGCGCCAGAGACCAGCGGCTTGCCGAATCTCACGCAGGCCCGGTTGATGGCGTGCCGCGTCGTGAAGTTGTCCGAGCAGTCGAGGACCACGTCCGCCGCCGCCACCTGCGCCTCCAGCAACTCGCCTTCCAGGCGCTTTTCCAGCGCCACCACTTCGACTTCCGGGTTGATCAGCGCCAGCGTGTCCCGCCCCGAGACCGCCTTGGGCCGGCCCACCGAGGGCGTATGGTGCAGCACCTGGCGCTGCAGGTTGGTGAGGTCCACGGCGTCGCCGTCGCAGAGCACGATCCGGCCGATGCCGGCGGCGGCCAGGTACAGCGCAGCGGGGGAGCCGAGGCCGCCGGCACCCACCACCAGCGCCTGCGCCGCGAGCAGGCGCTCCTGGCCCTCGATGCCGAGCTGGGGCAGGAGGATGTGGCGGGAGTAGCGCAGGAGCTGGTGGTCGTTCACGGCCTTCCCCCCATCCCCCTTCCCACGGAAGGGGGTGATGCCGGCTCGCTAAGCTCGCAGATGAAGGATGGTCCCATCTTGGGGCGGCCCGGCGATGGGACGTTCACCGGTCTTCCCGCAACTCGGCCGGCGTGTCGTCGTGGTCGCCGTGCGGGTGGTGCCCGTAGGCCTTGATGTAGACCTCGTTGGATTTCTTGATGAGCCGTGCCGGCTCCTTCAGGTTGCGCAACTGGATATCTTCGGTGAAATACACCAGGGCCCGGACGATCTTGCAGTAGATGGAATTGTCCAGGTGGTAGCCCAGGTTGCACAGGGCGCTCTCCAGGCCCTCGTAGGTGTAATCGACCAGGTCGTAGCGCACGTTCACGGCCCGCGGCCGGGAACCGAGCCGGGCATCCAGCAGTTCGAGGCCGGCGAGCAGCTCGGCCGCCTTTTCCGCCTGGCCGGGCGGCAGCTTGGTGAAGCGGATCTCCCGCTGCTTGGTCCTGCCCGGCTGGGGCGCGGCATGGCCATGGGCGCCGCCCCGGTTCACCAAATGCCTGGCATGCTCCGGCGTCATGATCACTTGGCCTGGAGAATCTGCAGTCCCTTCAGCAGGTTCAGCGCCTGGTTCAACTGGTAGTCGTTCTTCGAGGCGAACTCGATGGGCGGCTTGGCCTCGTCCTCGCCCTCGGCCGGCTTGCCCTTGGGCGCCGCCTTGCTCTGGGGCTTCGCCGCGGCGGCATCCTTGTCCTTGTCGTTCTCCAGGTGCCGCTCCAGGTCGGCTTCGCGCAGGCGCGGCCCGGAGCTGCCGTTGGGCGTTTCCTCGACGAGGATGTCCGGCACGATGCCCTTGGCCTGGATGGAGCGGCCGCTCGGCGTGTAGTAGCGCGCCGTGGTGAGCTTGATCGCGGTATTGCCGGCCAGGGGCAGGATGGTCTGCACCGAACCCTTGCCGAAGGTCTGCGTGCCCATGACGATGGCACGCTTGTGGTCTTGCAGCGCACCGGCGACGATCTCCGAGGCGGAAGCGGAGCCGGCATTGACCAGCACCACCATCGGCACGCTCTTCGCGCCGGCGGGCAGGTCGCGGAGGAAGTCGGTGCGCGTGCCGCGCAGGTAGTCCTCGGCCGCGGCCACGTACTTGCGCTTGGCATCTTCCGTGCGCCCGTCGGTGGACACCACCAGCGCCCTGGGCGGCAGGAAGGCGGCGGACACCCCCACGGCGCCGTGCAGCAGGCCGCCCGGGTCGTTGCGCAGGTCGAGCACCAGGCCCTTCATGGCGCCCTGCTTGTAGAGCTTGTTCAGGTGCTCCACCAGCTTGACGGGCGTATCCTCCTGGAACTGGGTCAGGCGCACGTAGGCGTAGCCGGGCTCGATCAGCTTGGACTTCACGCTCTGCACCTTGATGACCTCGCGCATGAGGGTGACGACGATGGGCTTCGTCTCGCCCTTGCGCGCGATGGTCAGGGTGATCTCCGTCTTCGGCTTGCCGCGCATGCGCTTCACCGCGTCGGTGAGCGACATGCCCTTCACCGGCGTGTCGTCGAGCTTGATGATCAGGTCGCCGGCCTTGACGCCGGCGCGGTACGCCGGCGTGTCCTCGATGGGGGAGATGACCTTGACGAAGCCGTCCTCCATGCCCACCTCGATGCCCAGGCCGCCGAATTCACCCTGGGTATTCACCTGCAGGTCCTTGAAGGCGTCCGCGTCGAGGTACTGGGAGTGGGGATCGAGGCCCGTCAGCATGCCGGAGATGGCCTGGGTGATGAGCTTCTTGTCCTCCACCGGCTCCACGTAGCCGGTCTTGATGGCGTTGAAGACGTCGGCAAAACTGCGCAACTCCTCCACCGGCAGCGGTCCCGCCTCCTTCTGGGCGATGGCCGAGAAGTTGAGGCTGATGAAAACACCGGCAATGAGTCCGACGAGGACCAATCCGGCTTTTTGCAGCTTGTTGCGCATCGTGTGCTTGCTCCGTAGGGGCCGCGCGCTACTTCAGGTTGACCCACTTCAGCGGATCGAGCGGCTGGCCCAAATGTCTCAATTCAAAGTATAAACCCGTTTCCGCATTACCGCCGCTGTCGCCCACCGCGGCGATCGTTTCTCCGGTGCCCACCGCCTGCCCCGCCCCCTTGAACAGGGATTCGTTGTTGCCATAGACGGAAAGATAGCCTCCCCCGTGGTCGACGATCAGCAGGTTGCCGAAGCCGCGCAGCCAGTCGGCGAAGACCACCCGCCCCGGGGCGATGGCCTTCACCTCCGCACCGCCCGGCGCGCGGATGAACAAACCCTTCCAGCCGGTGCCGCCCTCGCTCCTCGGAGTGCCGAAGCGGTTGGCGAGTTCCCCGCGCACCGGCAGCCGCAGCCGGCCCTGGAGGCGGGCGAAGGCATCCATGGCGGCCGAGGCCTCGGGCGTCCGCTCGTTGCGGAGCGTTCGCGCCGGCGCCGGCGCCGGCGCGGCAGGGCGCTTGGTCCGGGCGATGATGCGGCCCAGGCCGTCGATCAGCTTGGCCAGTCGCCTTTCGTCCCGCTTCAGCTTCTCCACTTCCCGCCGCTGCGCCTTGATGCGGTCCGCCAGCCCGGCCAGCACCACCTGGCGCTTCTTCTGCTGATCGAGCAGTCCGGCCCGCTCGATGCCCTGGCGTTTCTCGATCCCGGCCAGGGCGGCGTTTTTCTCCCGCGCCGCCTCGGCCAGTTGGCGCTTTTCCTTGAGGGTGGCGTCCAGCCCTCGGACCAGCTCCAGTTTGGCGCGGGACAGCAGGGCCAGATAGTGGGCATCGCGGGTAATCTGGTTGGGGTCGGCTCCGGAGAGCAGCAGGCGCAGGGCGTCGGCATCGCCGGCCAGGTACTGGCGGCGGAGTAGCCGGCCTATTTGCGCCTGCTGGACAGCGATGCCTGCGCTTAGTTGTCTGGACTGGCCGTCGAGACTGGCCAGGGCCGCCTGCACCTCGCCCCTTTCGGCGGCCAGCTCGCGCAGCCGCCGGCTCGCGCCGGAGATGGCCTGTTCAGTCTCGCGCAGTTCCTCGGCCGCATCGGCGCGGGACCCCTCCGTCTGGCCGATCTCCTTCTGCAGCGCCTGGATGCGGCCTTGAAGGTCCTTCAGCTCCGCCCGCTTGGCGTCGCTGGGGGCAGCGTCTGCGGCGCCCGTGAAGCCGAAGACGAGCGCCGACACGAAGAGCAGACGAAGGTGGCGAATCAGGGCGGGAGCGGCCTCCACGCCGCGAATTTCGTGGGAGCGGCGCCCTCGCCGCGATCTGCGGCTGCCGAAATTCGCGGCGAGGGCGCCGCTCCTGCAGGGCACGGCTACGCCTTGGCCCTGCCCTGATTGGCGACCGCCTGCATGGCGGCCTCGATGGCGGCCTGGTCGCCCAGGTAGTAGTGCTTCAAGGGCTTGAGGTCATCGTCCAGTTCATAGACCAGGGGCACGCCGGTCGGAATGTTCAGCTCGACGATGTCCTGGTCGGAGATGCCGTCCAGATATTTCACCAGGGCGCGCAGGCTGTTGCCGTGGGCGGCGATGATGACGCTCTTGCCGGCCTGCACAGTGGGGGCGATGCTGCCGTGCCAGTACGGCAGGAAGCGCGCCACCGTGTCCTTCAGGCATTCGGTGCGGGTGGCCGCGGCGGCGGGGTCCGGAGCGTAGCGCGGATCGGCGAGCTGGGCCGCCAGGCGCCCATCGCCGGCTTCGAGGCCCGGCGGCGGCGTGTCGTAGGCGCGCCGCCAGATCTTCACCTGGGCTTCGCCGAACTTGGCGGCCGTCTCCGCCTTGTTCAGGCCCTGCAGCGCCCCATAGTGGCGTTCGTTGAGCCGCCAGGAGGTCTGCACCGGAATCCACATGCGGTCCATCTCCTCCAGCGCCAGCCAAAGGGTGCGGATGGCGCGCTTGAGCACCGAGGTATGGGCGAGGTCGAAGGCGAAGCCGGCTTCCTTGAGCAGCCGGCCGGCCTGGCGCGCCTCGGCGCGGCCCTTGTCGGTGAGATCGACGTCGGTCCAGCCGGTGAAACGGTTTTCCTTGTTCCAGGCGGATTCGCCATGGCGCAGCAGTACGAGTTTCTTCATGATTTGCTTGAGGGAGGCTTTTCGGGCGGGAATGGGCAAAGGCTTGGCCGGCATGCATGCGGCAAGGAAGTATTTTATAATATTCGCTACCTCATTTGGACTACAGCCGAGTGATCACCCACGAACACACCATTCTCGACCTGATCGACAAGCAGGAGCACATCGAGACCGCGGCGCGGGCCCTCAAGGCCATTTCGCATCCCCTGCGCCTGAAGATCCTGTGCGTGATCGGCGATCAGGAGGCCTGCGTGCAGGAGATCGTGGACGCCGTCGGCACCTCCCAGAGCAACATCTCGCAGCATCTGGCCATCCTGCGCGACAAGGGCGTGCTGCTCACCCGCAAGGACGCCAACCGGGTCTATTACCGCGTCGGCGACCAGCGGACCCTCCAGCTCATCGTGCTCATGCGCGAGGTCTTCTGCGGCGTGCCGCACGGCAAGAAGTAAGGATACTCTCTTGGAATTCGTTCAGAACAACCTGATCTGGATCGGTATTGCCTTCGTCAGCGGGGCCATGCTGCTCTTTCCCCTGGTCACCGGCCGCGCCGGCGGGCCGGGGGTTTCGCCCATGCAGGCCACCCTGCTCATCAACCGCGAGGACGCCATCGTGCTGGACGTGCGCGAGGCGGCGGAGTTCGCCCAGGGGCACATTCCCAACTCCCGCCACATCCCGCTCGCCCAGTTGGACAAGCGGCTCGTGGAACTGGAGAAATTCAAGGACAAGAGCATCATCGTGAACTGCGCCAGCGGCAGCCGCTCCTCGTCCGCCTGCGGGCGGCTGCGCAAGCGCGGCTTCACCAAGGTCTTCAATCTCGCCGGCGGCATTTCCGCCTGGGACCAGGCCGGACTGCCCGTCACGAAGAAATGAAGCCGAAAATCCTGATGTATTCCACGGCCGTCTGCCCGTACTGCGTGCGCGCCGAGCAACTGCTCAACCGCAAGGGCATCACCGAGATCGAGAAGGTCCGCGTCGATCTCCATCCCGAGCGCCGTGCCGAGATGATGGAGAAGACCGGCCGGCGCACCGTGCCGCAGATCTACATCGGCGACACCCATGTGGGCGGCTGCGACGAGCTGTACGCCCTGGACCACGCCGGCCGCCTCGATCCGCTGCTGCACGGCGACTGAGCCCGTCAACCCTTTCCCCGACCGCCCGCCATCATGACCGAGAACGCCGCCCAGCCCGTATTCAGCATCGAAAAGATCTACGTCAAGGATCTGTCCCTGGAGATCCCCCACGCGCCGCAAGTCTTCCTGGAGCGCGAGCAACCCCAGGTCGAGATCGGCCTGCATTCCGAGGCCAACGGACTCGACGAGGGCGTGTTCGAGGTGGTGCTCACCGTCACCGTCACCGCCAAGGTGGGCGAGAAGACCCTGTTCCTGGTGGAGGCCGCCCAGGCCGGCATATTCCAGGTGCGCAACGTCCCCGGCGAGGAGGTCGAGCCGGTGCTGGCCATCGCCTGCCCGAACATCCTCTTCCCCTACGTGCGGGAAACCGTCTCCGACACGGTCAACCGCGCCGGCTTCCCGCCCGTGCTCCTGGCCCCGGTCAATTTCGAGGCGATCTACCGAAGCCGCACGCAGCAGCCGGCGGAGGCGCCGCTCCAGTAATGCGCCTCGTCCGCGTCCTGGCGCTCTGGGCCGCACTGCTCCCCGCGGCGCCCGCCGCCTGGGCGCTGGACTTCCGCTCGGTGGCCGAGGCCGGTGCGGTCATGTACGACGCGCCCTCCCAGAAGGCCAGGCCCCTGTTCGTCATCGCCCGCGGCACCCCGGTCGAAGTGGTGGTGGATCTTTCCGCCTGGGTCAAGGTGCGCGATGCGGCGGGCGACATCGCCTGGGTCGAGAAGCGGGTGCTGTCCGACAAGCGCATGCTGCTCGTCACCGCTCCCAAGGCCGAGGTCCGCGCCCAGCCGGAGGCCGGCGCGGCCCTGGTGTTCGAGGCGGAAAAGGACGTCCTCCTGGAATGGGTGGAGGCCGGACCGCCCGGCTGGGTCCGGGTGCGCCACGGCGAGGGGCAATCGGGCTTCGTGCGGGTGAACCAGGTCTGGGGGCTGTGAAACTTGCCATCCTCGGCGCCGGCGCTTGGGGCACCGCGCTGGCCATCACCTATGCCAAGCGCCACGACGTGGCGCTCTGGG
>CAYZLI010000071.1:2389-17735 GCA_964479195.1 uncultured Rhodocyclaceae bacterium | reverse complement strand
CGACGGCATGGTGGCCGAGAAACACCGGGAATAGCGCCGGCTCCCGGCGCCTCAGCGCCCGCCCGGCCGCCCGAAGGGCGCTGGACGCCCCCGCGGGGGGGTTGAGGCGGGGTTTCGCAAAGCACCGCTTTGCGCCGCCGAAACGGGCGAGCCGTGCAAGGCGAGCCCTCCGCGAACGTAGTGAGCGTGGGGGCCGTTCATCTCAGTCCCGCGAGCAACCGCGACCACTGGGCGCGGCGCTCAGATCCGCGTTTGCAGAATCCTCGCCACCTCCTCGTCGTTCAGCACGACGGGATTGGTCTTCATGCTCGATCCGCGGCAGTTCGCCACGACGCGCGGAATGTCCGCGGCCGTCATGCCATAGGCGGAGAGCCGGGGCAGGTCCAGGCGCTTCGTCCATTCGGTGAGGGTGTGGAGCCCCGGGCCGCCCTCGTACCACGGGACCAGCCCGTCGCGCACGGCGGCGAGTCCCGACAGCGCCATCGCGTCGGTGAGGGGATTGGCGCGGGTGGACACGAAGGATTCGAGGAGCTGGGTGAAGGCGTCCATGCCGTCGGCGGCGATCAGCGCCGGCGGGCAGGTGGCGAGGAGGTCCGGGTCTACCACGGCGTATCCGGGCACGAGCCCCTCGTCGCGGAAGGATTTCTTGAAGCCGTTTTCCCCGTGCACGGACAGCACGGCGTTCTTGGTCGCCTCCGAGCCGGTGCCGGCGGTGGTGGGCACGGCGATGAAGGGCGTGGCCGGGCCGGCGTAGGGCTTCTCCGGGCCGACGCCTTCCAGGTGGTCCATGACCGAGTTGCCGGGCTTGAGGAGTCCCGCGATGGCCTTGGCCGCATCCAGCACGCTGCCGCCGCCGATGCCCAGCACGGCGTCGATGGCCGCGCCGTGGAAGCGCGCGACGGCTTCGTCCACGAGCTGCGGCGAGGGTTCGCCGGAGACCTTCAGCGCTTCCCAGGAAAAGCCCTGCGCCTTCAGCTCCGTGAACAGGCGCTCGCCGTGGGGCGATTCGACGAAGGAGCGGGCGCCGGTGACGATCAGCAGCCGCCTGCCGTAGCGCGCGGCCAGCGCCGGCAGCTGGCGGGCGGCGCCCGCGCCGAACTCGATGCGGGGCAGGCGGGCGACCGAGAAGGGGGCGATCATGCTTCGATGAAGGCGGCGACGTGTTCCGGCTTGACGCGGACTTGGACGAGGGTGACGTGCATGACAGGCTCTCCCGGGGCGCAGACCGGGAAATTCTAGCAGGGTATGGCACGGCGCCCCGCGGCGCTGCGCCTGCTTCAGAGGCTGGACGTACCCCCCGGCGCGTGGGTCTTTTCCATCACGCTTTGACAGGCGAAGCAGCGCTTCGCGGTCGGGTAGGCGATGAGCCGTTCAATCGGGATCCGGGTCCCGCACTCCGCGCAGATCCCGTAGGTGCCCTCCTCGATGCGGCTGCGCGCGGCCTCGATGTCGCGGATTTCCTGGACGTCCCGATCGGCCATGGCCAGGTTGACATCGACCAGGGCGCGGGCCGTCGAAGCGTCCGCGTCGTCCGGGGGATCGTTGCCGAGGAGTTCCGGATATTGCCAGTTCTGGGTCTGCTCGGAGGCGGCGCGCACCTCTTCGATCAGTGCGTCGTAGCGGACGGCGAGGGCCTTTTTGAGCCTCGCCAACTGGGTCGTGCTGAGGCCGTTCATGGCGTTCTCCCAAGTGGAGATGCTCCAGCCCCTGCGACTACGCCTTTGCCGCCAGGTTCCCCGACGGCGGAATTTTCCGGTCCAGGAATGCGTGGGGCCGGCGGATAGCGCCGCCCGGCGATGCCGGGAATCTGCGCCCGGCGGCGCCCAGGATCAGGATGCGGGTGCGGGCGAGCGGCGGGCTCATTTCCCGAACAGCCGCTCGGCGTTGCGGTAGGCGATCTTCTCGGCCAGCGCCTTGGGCAGTTGCCCCAGCCAGACGCGGTAGCCGTTCATGATTTCCCCGTACCGGTCCCAGCGCTCGGTTACCCAGGTGTCGGAGCCGACGATGAAGCGGTCGGGGTACCTCTCGAACAGCCGGCGCCAGCCGCCCTTGAGTCGGCCGTTCTCCGCCACGTCGTGGCGGTAGGACAGTTCCCCCCAGAGGGTGGGGTAGCGCTGCAGGTATTTCTCCAGCGTTTCCGGCGCGGTGGTGAAGCCCGAATGGGCCCAGATGATCTTCGCCCTGGGGTTGTGGGCGAACAGGACGTCGATCGCCTCCTCGTCGGAATGGGCGTGCAGGTAGAGGTCGTGGGCCACGGCGAAATCCACCGTCTGCTTCACCTGCGCGCCCTTGGCGTCGCGCCCGTCCAAGTGGAATTCGCCGATGCCTTTGTAGTAGTCGCGCTTGTGCTCCGCTTCGATGAGGGCGTAGATCTTCGGGTCGGCGAACCAGGTGTGGCGGTCCGGCCGCACGACGTAGGGGCGGATGAAGGGCACCACCCAGACGTCCTTCCGCTTCGCCTCGTACAGCGCCCGGGTGCCGTCGTTGGGCCGGCTGTTGGCGAGTACGCCCGTGACGCCGTTGCTGCGGAACAGGTCCAGGGCGGCGGCGACCGGGTAGCGCTCCGTGGCCTCCACGTTGTAGTGCAGGTGGGCATCGAACAGGGGTAGCGGCTCCGCCGCGCGGGGGCTGCCCGCGAGCAGCAGGAACAGGCCGGCAGCGGCATAGGCTTGCATCGTCCGCGCCCCACGCTTTCCCGGATCACTCCAGGTCGAGGTCCACTTCATGCCCGAAGGCGGCGATTACCCGCGTGCGCATGGCCGCTTCGAGCGGCGTGGCGCCGGTGGCCGCCGCTTCGCGGCCAATGTCGGCGGCCCAGGCCAGATCCATTTTCTGCATCGAGATGCCCAGGCGCTCGATGATCGGGCCCGCCTGGCGCCAGTCGCGGGTCGGGTTGTAGAGGTACATGCGGTCGCCGGCAGCCTTGCCGGCCACCTTGCCGTCGGGCTGGATGCCGAAGACCTGGCCGCCGGTGTCGCGCATGTAGAACAGGTGCTCGGCCTTGGCGACGGCGAAATCCAGTTCGTCTAGGGTAAGTTGCGTGACTCGCTTGCGCATGATGGTGCCCCGTTGCGGACGATGGGTGGCGACGCCTGGCATTATCCGCCCCCGGGCGTGCGAAGGCCAACTACCTGGCGGACGGTGTGGCAAAGCGCGGCGCCGGGTCGCGCAGGATCAGGGCAGGCGCGGAGAAGGGGGCCAGCCGCTCGAGGAAATCGAGCAGTTCGAGCACCGGGGAGCCGCGGAAGAACATGGCCTTCGGCAATTCCATCCAGATGCGGTCGGCGTAGAGATGGATTTCGTGGGCCGTGTCGCCCACCCCGTTGCCGTCCCGGTCGAAGCCCTGGTAGTCGCTCCAGTGGTTGCCGTGCCAGACGTTGGCCGCGGCGGCGCCGGCGGCGCTGACGGCGACCTGGGTCAGGTTGTTCTCGAAGCGGTTGTCGAGGATGCGGTGGCCGCCCTTCTCGCCGTAGAAATACATGCCGACCAGGTTGTGGGCGAAGCGGTTGCCGCGCACGGTAAGGATGCTGGCGTCGTTGAGGGGGGCGTTGGCCTGCAATCCGGCTGAGCAATGCACGACGTCGTTGTTCTCGATGAGGGCACCGCCGCTTTCCTTGAAGGCGACGCCGGCGCCGCCGCCTTCCAGGGAGTGGGCGATGCGGTTGCCGCGCACCGTCAGGTCGGGGGAGTAGAGGACGACGATGCCCGTGTCGGTGTCCGACAGGCGGTTGTTCTCGACAATGGCGCGGGGCGAGAAGACGAAGTGCATGCCGTAGCGCCCGTCGCGCAGCCGGTTGCCGACGATGCGGTTGTCCGGCGAATTGGCGAAGGTGAGGTCGCGTACCCGCTCGAAGACGTTGGCCTCGACCAGGTTGTGGCGGCTGTTCCACAGGCGGACGGCGTCGCCGCGCTGGGCGCGGGGCGCGGCGCGCCCCGCGACGGTGTTGCCGCGCAGGCGGTTGCGGTTGCCCTGCTTGAGGTGGATGCCGAACAGGACCTCGTCGATGACGTTGCCCTCGACGAGATTGTCGTCGCCTTCGACCAGGATGCCCGCGTCCACCGAGTCATGGCTGTCGCCCGAGGCGGTGACCCGCAGGCCGCGCAGGATGGCGCCGCCGGCACGCAGCGTGAGCACCGTGCCCTTGCCGCCGCCGCTGAGCGTCACTTTCCCGGCGCCGTCCAGGGTCATGGGCTTGGCGATCACGGCCGGGCCGGCATAGCTGCCGGCGGGGGGCCGCAGCACGCCTCCGGTCGGCGTGGCGTCGATCAGCGGCTGCAGCGGCGGGGCGGCGAGGCAGGCGCCGCTCGCCAGCACCGGCAGCGCCGCCAGCGCCAGCCGGCGCAGGACGGCGGCGATTTCCCTGGCGTTCGGTGCGTGGTGTCGTGCGGGCATGGCGCGTCCATTGTTGTCATTGGCCGGATCGCGGCATTGCGCTGAATCAAGAACGGATCAACGTGCCCGCTACCCCGGCCTCCTGGGTGTCCTGCCCCATTTCCGCCAGCAGCCACTCGGCGAAGTCGGCGACCGCCGGGCGGCCCGCGGACCCGGCCGAGGAGACGATGAAATATTCCCGCGACGGGACCGTGCGCCGGCTGAAGGGGGCGACGAGTTGCCTTTTGCGGATGAGGCGCCCGAGCAGCGGGTTGCGGCCGATGGCCACCCCCTCCCCGTCCATGGCGGCCTGGATGAGCTGATCGTAGTGGCTGAAGCGCAGCGAGCCCGCCGGCTGGAGTTCCGGCACGCCCAGGGCTTCCAGCCATTCCGTCCAGCCGAGCCAGGGCCAGCGGCACGCGGGGTCGTCGATGTGCAGCAGCACGTGGCGGGCGAGATCCTGCGGCCGGCGCAGGGGCCGGGCGCGCTCGCGCAGCAGGGCCGGGCTGCAGACGGGAAACACCTCCTCGCCCGTCAGGCGCAGCGCTCCCGGCGGCGCGGCCCGCGGCTCGCAGAAGCGGATCGCCAGGTCGACGCGCTCCCGCTCCAGATCGCAGATCTCGTTGTTGGCGGAAATCCGCACGTCGATCCGGGGATGCAGCCGACGAAAGCGCGGCAGCCGCGGCACCAGCCACAGGGAGGCGAAGGACACCGTCGTCGTCACGGTGAGCATGCGCCCCGGCGCGCCCTGGGCCAGCTTCGCCGTGGCCTCGTCGAGCAGGCGCAGCACCTCGGCCGCCGTGCGGTGGAGCTGCTGCCCGGCATCCGTGAGGAGCAGCGCGCGGTTGAAGCGGCGGAACAGCGGCACGCCGAGATGCTCTTCCAGCGCCTTGATCTGGCGGCTGACGGCCGACTGGGTGACGAACAGCTCCTGCGCCGCCTTGGTGAAGCTCAGGTGGCGTGCGGCGGCCTCGAAACTCTTGATCAGGTCGAGGGAAGGAAGCTCACGCTGTCGCATGCGCCAAGCTCATTCGAAACATGCCAAAAGATCGTTTGTTCATCCATGGCAAGCGTGCCAGAGTGTCACCGGGATTGATGATACACGGGAATGCATAGCTTGACGAAGGCAGGAGGCCATATGGATATCCGCATTGACTCCGCGCTGCTGAGCCTGGCGCGCCGACGCGAACTGGAACTGGTGGACGGCGTCGGAACGAGAATCGTCTGCGAGGTCGGCAGCGTGTGGATTACCCAGGAGCACGACACGCGCGACATAGTCCTGGGGGCTGGAGAGGCGTTCGTCCTGGACCGGCCCGGACTGGCCCTCGTGCGGGCCATGGGGCCCAGCGTCATCGCCCTGTGCGGGCGGCCTTCCCTGCGGGACTGCGTTTTTGCGCACCAGGGCGGTGCGTTTTTTGCGTTGAGCGCGCACTGAAGCGTGCCAGGCCGGTGCCTTGGGATGAGGGGAGATTCCACCGCTCATTTTTCTTGTCGGAAATCAGTTTTCCACGGTTGGAATGACCTACAATCCGCTCCAGGTAAAAGGAGACGTAAATGTCCTTAATTACGTGGAGCGCAGCCCTCGAACTCGGCCTGCCCCGGATGGACGAAACCCACCGGGAATTCGTGGAGCTCTGCAACGCGGTGGCGGCAGCGGGCGACCAGGGGGCTTTTCTCGCCGCGCTGGACCCGCTGATCGCCCATACGGACGCCCATTTCGCGCAGGAGAACCGCTGGATGGCGGGCTGCGGCTTCCCGCCGATCCGCATCCACATGGGCGAGCATGAGCGCGTACTCGGCCTCCTGCGCGACACGCGGCAGCGGGTGGCGGCGGGCGACCTGGAAACCGGGCGGCGCTCCATTGACGAGCTGCCCGAATGGTTCCGCGGCCATGCGGCAACCATGGACGCCGCGCTGGCCTATCACATCCGGGCGACCGGCTACGACGTGGACGGCGAGGCGCAGCGGGTTTCGGCGTAGGGTCGGCGCGAGCCGAGGGCCGCGCCTGCGGCCTTTGCGCCGAAACGAACCGCCGCGTTTCCTGTCTCAGCTCGGAAGGCCGACGTAGCGGTTCGGCGAGCCGAGGCGGGCATGCTTGTCGCATCTGAACTCCGGGCAGGGACGGTCATCAAGCTCGAGGGCGAGCTTTTCATCGCGACGAGCGTGGATCACCACGCCAGCGGCGGCCAGCTCGGCAGCATGGTGTTCGTCAAGGCGAGAAGCCTGAAGACCCACGGTGTGAAGGAGTTGCGGCTCCATCCCCACGACAAGCTGGAGGAGGCCGAGCTGCAGCGCCAGGACATGGAATACCTTTACACGGATGGCGTGGCTTTCCACTTCATGCATCCGGAAACCTTCGAGCAGATCAGCCTGCCCCGGGAGGCCATCGGGCAATACGAGAAATTCCTGCAGCCGAACATGCGCCTCCCCGTGATGTTGCACGAGGGCAGCCCGGTCAGCGTCCTCCTGCCCGAATTCGTCGAGCTGAAAGTCGTCACCGCGCCGCCCGGGCTGCGCGAGCACGAAACCGCCACCTACAAGAGCGTGCTCCTCGAGAACGGCCTGGAAGTCCTCGTGCCCCAGTTCATCAAGGAGGGGGACCTGGTCAAGATCGAGGCGGCTACCGGCAAGTACCTGGAGCGTATTCGCCGCGAGGGGCGCAAGGGCTGATCTCCTTGCCCCCCTCGGGCGGCGAATCCTTGCGTTGTCGTTGTTGTCCCTCCCTGCAGTGAAACCTCCATCAGGCCGGGTTGAGGCGCGGATGCGTCTCCTCCCCCAGCCACCAAAGAACGCCGGCCGAGGCGAACATGGCCAGCGAGACGAACCAGAAACCGGCGCCGATGCTCTCGGTCAGGGCGGCCACCAGGCCGAGGGCTGCGGCGCCGATGCCGTAGCCCAGGTCGCGCCAGAAGCGGTAGATGCCGATCGCCGCGCCGCGCCAGTTGGGGTGGGCGATGTCGGCCACGGCCGCACTGAGATTCGGGTAGAGCAGGGCCATGCCGAAGCCGGTGAGGGCCGCGGCGGCCGTCCACCAGGCCACCGACTCGTAGAGGAGCATCAGGCCGACCCCGGCGCCGCACAGCCCCATGCCCCACACGCTGGGTTTCTGCCGGCCGATGTGATCCGACAGCTTGCCGGTGAAGAACTGGGCGACGCCCCAGACGAAGCCGTAGGTGCCCACCACCCAGCCGATGCCGGCGAGGCTGAGGCCGTGCCGGTAGAGATAGACGGGATAGAACACCCAGACCAGGGCGTCCACGAACTTCTCCACCAGCCCCGCCTGGCTGATCGCGGCCAGGCGCCGGTCGCGCCAGGACATGAGCGTGAAGACTTCCCAGGCCGTGGGGTGGGCCGAGATGTTGCGCGGAAAACGCGGCGTCGGTCCCGAGGCCAAGCCAGCGGCGTGGCGCGCACCCTCGGCCCGGGCCCAGGGCAGGGTGTCGGTGATGCAGGCGAGGGTGAGCCCGAGGGCGAGCAGGATGACCACCAGCCCGAAGACCAGCAGCCCGGTGCGGGCGCCCAGAGCTTCCGCCAAATAGCCCGTGATGATCCCGGCCAGCGCCACCCCCAGGTAGCCGGCGAACTCGTTCAGCCCGATGGTGAGCCCCCGCTGGTCGGGGCGCGTGAGGTCCAGCTTCGCGGTCTGGGTCATGGACCAGGTGAGTCCCTGGTTCACCCCCAGCAGCACGGTGGCGGCGACAATCCAGCTCCAGGTGGGCGCGTACAGGATCATGAAGGGAATGGGCAGGGCGGCGAGCCAGCCCACCAGCAGCACCCGCTTGCGCCCGATGCGCTCGGACAACGCGCCGGCGGCGAAGTTGAGCACGCCCTTGACCAGCCCGAAGGCCACCACGAAGGCCGTGAGCAGCAGGAACGAGCCGCGCGGCACGCCGAACTCGGATTCGGCCAGGGCCGGGATCACCGTGCGCATCATGCCGATGGTGAGCCCGACCAGCAGTACTTGCAGCAGTTGGTGCAGGAACTGGCCGAGATTGGGACGGATGCCGTAGACGAGATGTCCGTAGGCATCCGCGATTTCGCGAGCTTGCATTGGGGAGCCCCGCGTTTATTGGGCGCCGGCGACGTTGGCTGCGACGATGCGGTCCATTTCGGCGGGCCGTGGGGGAATCTCGGCCACCAAACGGCGCACGAAATCCTCCTTGTCCGCGACGGCGAGCGCCGGGTTGAAGCGCTTCTCGAAGCCCAGGGTCGAGGAGGGCTTGCCGGACAGGCCGGCGCCGCAGGCGCTGCCCGCCTGGTGGCCGGGGAAGATCTCCACGTGGTCCGGCAGGGCGAGGATGCGCGTATGCAGGCTGTCGAAGAGCAGCCCCGCCATTTCCTCTTCCCGCCCGGCCAGGTCCGGTCGGCCGATGGCGCCGACGAAGAGGGTGTCGCCGGTGATCACGAACCAGGGTTCCGCGCCGCGCCGCTTGTCGGTCACCACGAGGCAGGCGCTGTCCAGGGTGTGGCCGGGCGTGTGGAGCACGCGCACGAGGACGTTGCCCGCCTCGATCAGCTCCCCGTCGCGCAGCCGGTGGACGGGAAACTGCACCGCCGCGTTCTCGTGCAGGCAGTACTCGGCGCCCGCCAGCCGGGCGAGCTTCCGGCCCCCCGAATAGTGGTCGGCATGCACATGGGTGTCGATCACATGGGTGAGGCGCACCTGGGCCTTGGCGGCCTCCTGGAGGAACCAATCCTCGTCGCCCGCGACGACGTCCACGGCCACCGCCTTGCCCTGGGTGCCGCAGCCGAAAAAGTAGGAGAGGGTGGCCTCCTTGCTGGCCAGTTGTCTGAAAAACATGCTCTTCTCCGTTGGGGTTTCTAAGTATTCAGGGCGAGGCGGGACTGCCGGCGACCGGGAATCCGGCGGCCCGCCATTCCGCCACGCCGTCGTCCAGCATCGCCGCCCGGTAGCCCTGGCGGCGCAGCAGGGAGACCGCTTCCTTGGCCATGAGGCAGAAAGGGCCGCGGCAGTAGGCGACGATCTCCCGGTCCCGGGGGAGGTCCGTGAGCCGCCGCTCCAGTTCATTCAGGGGCAGCGAGCGGGCATAAGGCAGGTGGTGCACCTCGAACTCTTCCCGGGGGCGAACATCCAGGACGACGATCTCGCCTTCCTTCGCCTTGCCGAGAATGGCCTTGCGGTCCAGGGGCGTGAGCTCGCGCGGGTCGGCCAGGAACTGGTCGATCGCTTGGCGCAACTCGGCGAGCCGCTCCTCCGCCAGGGAGCGGATAGCCACCCAGAAGGCCGCCACGGACTCGTCCGCCAGCCGGTAGTACATGAACTTGCCCTCCTTGCGGGCTTCCACCAGACGGGCCGCCTTCAATTCCTTCAGATGGGCGCTGGCGTTCTTGAGATCGATGTTCGCGGCCCTGGCCAGCGCATCCACGGACTTCTCGCCCTGGCACAGCAGTTCCACCAGTTCCAGCCGCTTCGGACTCGAAGCGGCCTTGCCGATCCGGGCGACCTGTTCGTAGAGCAAGTCCTTGAGTTCACGGCCTTTCATAGTTTAGTTCCATTAATCGTAAGATCGTACGATTAATGGATAGCATCCGGCGGAATGCCTGTCAACCCGATTTACGGTGGCCGGCAGCCTGTCGAATCCACGGTCACTCGTGAAGCGGCGTCCATGGGTCATGCCGTTGTCGCCGCATGGCGACACGCGAAGCGCCTGAATTCATGGGAATTTGACGCGGACGGCGGTCATGCCGTCAGGATGCCACGACGCTGCCGCAGGGCGCTGCGCTCCCTGCGCGTCGCTAACTCAATGGTGGGGCAGGGAAAGACTCCGGTGGCATGGGCATTGCATAAGCAGCGCACCACGCCCGATGCGGCATTCCAGTGGAGGTTTCCATGAGTGAGCATTTGAGACGTTTTCTGGCTGTTTCCGCCATCTTCCTGGTCAGCGGTTGTGCCGGCTCCCCGACCGGGGAGAGCACTGCGGCTTACGTCGACGACACCATCATCACGACGCGCGTGAAGTCCGCGCTGCTGCAGGACAAGGAGGTGAGCGGCGCGGCCATCAACGTGGAGACCGACAAGGGTGCGGTGCAACTGAGCGGCTTCGCCCAGAGCACCGGCGAGCGCGAGCGCGCGATGAAGCTGGCCAAGGCCGTCCCCGGCGTGAAGACCGTGTGGAACGACATCCGCCTGAAGTGACCAGCGAAGACCCTGAGAGGGTCATCCCCGTACGTGCGCCGCTACCGCATCGGCTCGATCGTCGCGTCCAGGTTGAGTTCGTCGCAATAGTCGAGGAAGTCGCCGCGCAGCTGCGGGATGTGAGTGCCCGCGGGGACATCCACCGTCATCGTGACGGAGAACATGGGCGTGCCCGTATGGGGCGCCGGATAGGTGCTGGTCGCCAGGTCCTGGATGTTGATGCCGCGCTTGGCGAAGAAGCGGGCGAGGCTGTGCACAATACCCGGGTGGTCCATGGCCACCACCTCGACCTGGTAGGGGACGCTGCCCGAGGGCAGCGCGCGCTCCTCCGAGCGCCGCGCGTTGACGGTGAGCCCCAGCCGTCCCGCCAGGCTCTCCAGCCGCCCTTCCAGCTTCGCCACCTCGTCCCAGGCGCCCGAGACCAGGGTGATGATGGCGAACTGGCCGCCCAGCACCGCCATGCGGCTGTCCTCGATGTTGCAGCCGCAGTCGGTGATCGCACCGGAGAAGTTTTCGACGATGCCCACCTGGTCTTCCCCGAGGGCGGAGATGACCAGCAGGGATTTTCCGCTTGGTTTGCTCATGGCTGCTCCAAAGAAGGCTTGGCAATCTTAAAACTCTGACACGCGGGCGCTATCGCGGCAAGTCGCCGTGGCGCGAGCGCTGCGCCAGGAACTCGCCCAGCACCTGGGCCGTGTGGGACTCCGCACCCGCCCTCGATACCGCTTCCGGGGCGCCCTGGGCGACGAGGCGCCCGCCGGCGTCGCCGCCCTCCGGGCCCAGGTCGATGATCCAGTCCGCCTCCGCCATGATGTCCAGGTTGTGCTCGATCACCACGGCGCTGTTGCCGGCATCCACCAGCCGGTGCAGCACGCGGACCAGCTTCTCCACGTCGGCCATGTGCAGGCCGACGGTGGGTTCGTCGAGGACGTAGAGGGTGCGCTGGCGCGACTGGATGCCGCGGTGGGGCGCGGCGTCGGTGCGCACCTTGGCCAGTTCCGTCACCAACTTGATGCGCTGGGCTTCGCCTCCGGAGAGCGTGGGGCTCTGCTGGCCCAGCGTGAGATAGCCCAGGCCCACCTCCTGCAGCAGGCGCAGCGCGTGGTGGATGGACGGGTGCGCCGAGAAGAATTCCACCGCCTCGTCCACGCTCATGGCCAGGACCTCGCCGATGCTGCGGCCTTTCCAGCGCACCATCAGGGTTTCCGCGTTGAAGCGCTGGCCCGCGCAGGCATCGCAGGCCACCTTCACGTCGGGCAGGAAGCTCATCTCGATCTTCCGCATGCCCTGGCCCTCGCAGGCTTCGCAGCGCCCGCCCGCCGTGTTGAAGGAGAAGCGCGAGGGGGAGTAGCCGCGGATGCGCGCCTCCGTCGTGTCGGCAAACAGGCGCCGGATGGCGTCCCAGAAGCCGACATAGGTGGCGGGGCAGGAGCGCGGCGTCTTGCCGATGGGCGTCTGGTCCACCTCGAGCACGCGAGCGATGGGCTCCCAGCCGCGGATTTCGCGGCAGCCTGTAGGAGCGGCCTTTGTGGGAGCGGCGCCCTCGCCGCGATCACCCGCCGATTTCGCGGCGAGGGCGCCGCTCCCACGAGCCGCCGCCACGAGCCGGTGCAGGTTCTCCCGCAGCACGTCCCGGGCCAGGGTGGACTTGCCGGAGCCGGAGACGCCGGTGACCACCACCAGGCGGCCCAAGGGCACGCGCACGTCCAGGCGCTGCAGGTTGTGCAAGTCGGCGCCGAGCACTTGCAGCGCCGGGGTCCTGCCGTCCACGGGCCGGCGCGCCGCCAGCGGATGGAGCAGGGGCGCGGCGAGGAAGCGGCCCGTCACGGACTCGGGCTGGCGCATCAGGTCTTCGGCCGAGCCCTCCGCCACCACGCGCCCGCCCTGGGTGCCCGCGCCGGGGCCCAGGTCCAGCACGTGGTCGGCGCGGCGGATGGTCTCCTCGTCGTGTTCCACCACCACCAGGGTGTTGCCCTTGGCCTCCAGCTTCGCCAGGGTGTCGAGCAGGATGCGGTTGTCCCGCGGATGCAGGCCGATGGTCGGCTCGTCCAGGATGTAGCACACGCCCTGCAGGTTGGAGCCCAGTTGCGCGGCGAGCCGGATGCGCTGCGCCTCGCCTCCGGAGAGAGTCGGCGCCGCCCGGTCCAGGGAGAGGTAGCCCAAGCCCACATCGCCCAGGAAGGCCAGGCGCGCCCGCAGTTCGGCGAGGAGGTCCCGGGCGATCTCCTGCTCGCGCCCGGCGAGCCCCAGGGCGCGGAAGAAGCGCTCCAGCTCGGCCACCGGCAGGGCCGAGAGATCGGCGATGGAGCGATCGCGGAAGCGCACCGCCAGGGCCGTGGGATTGAGGCGCTGGCCGGCGCACTCGGGGCAGGGCGGCGCTTCGCCCGCGAACCACTCGTTCCACCAGATCTCCTCACCCGACTGCTCCTCGTCGAAGCCGGCGAGCGCCAGGCCGGTGCCGTAGCAGCTCTCGCACCAGCCGTGCTTGGAGTTGTAGGAGAACAGGCGCGGATCGAGTTCCGCAAAGCTCCTGCCGCAGGACGGGCAGGCGCGCTTGGTGGAGAAGATCTGTTGGCTGAGTTCGCCCTTCGACAGGCTCAGGGCGAACGGGTCTCCGGCATCCGTTCGGGCTGAGCTTGTCGAAGCCTGTCCTGAGCCAAGTCGAAGAGCATGAACGGCGGCGTGAGTCCGCGCGATCTCCTCCAGCGGCCCGATCACCTGCACCACGCCCTTGCCGTAATCCAGGGCGCTCTCGAGGGCTTCGCGCAGCGCGGCCTCCTGTTCCGGCGCGACGACGAGATCGGCCACCGGCAGCTCGATGTTGTGCTCGCGGAAGCGGTCGATACGCGGCCATTTTGCCGTGGGCAGGAACGCACCGTCGACACGCAGGTGCGTGAAGCCCTTGCCCCGGGCCCATTTGGCGAGATCCGTGTAGACGCCCTTGCGCGCCGTGACCAGCGGCGCCATCAGGCCGATGTGCCGGCCGCGCCAGTCGCGCAGGATACGCGCGGCGATGGCCGCCTCGCTCTGGGGCTCGATGGCCGCGTCGCACTCGGGGCAGAACTGGGTGCCCAGCTTTACGTAGAGCAGGCGCAGGAAGTGCTGGATCTCCGTGAGCGTGCCCACGGTGCTCTTGCGCCCGCCCCGGCTGGTGCGTTGCTCGATCGCCACCGTCGGCGGGATGCCGAAGATGGCATCCACGTCCGGGCGCGAAGCGGGCTGCACGAACTGGCGCGCGTAGGCGTTGAGGGACTCCAGGTAGCGCCGCTGGCCCTCGGCGAAGAGGATGTCGAAGGCGAGCGTCGACTTGCCGGAGCCCGAGACGCCCGTGATGACCGTGAAGCGGTTGCGCGGGATGTCCACGTCCACGCTCTTCAGGTTGTGCTCGCGGGCGTTGTGGATGCGGATGGCCCCCTCACCCCCGCCCTCTCCCCCGTTCCGGTGGAGAGGGAGCGTCTCCCTCGCCCCGCTTGCGGGGGCGAAGGCAGGGTTTCGCGGAGCACTGCTCTGCGCTTCTGGACCCGGACCGGCTTGCAAGCCGGTCCGTGGGCGCGGAGCGGGGCTGGGGTGAGGGGCGGCCGGCGCCGCTTCATACTCATTCAGCGCCACACCCGTATGCGACGCGGCGCAGGCCATCACCTCCCGCACCGTGCCCGCGCACACCAGCTTGCCGCCCGCCTCACCGCCCTCGGGCCCCAGGTCGATGATCCAGTCGGCGGCGCGGATCACGTCCAGGTTGTGCTCGATCACCACCAGGGAATGGCCCGCCGCGAGCAAACGCCGGAAGGCGCGCAGCAGCTTGGCGATGTCGTCGAAATGCAGGCCGGTGGTGGGCTCGTCGAAGAGGAACAGCGTGCCCTGGCTTGTCGCTCCCGCGGATGCGGGAGCCCAGCGGCTTTGAACGTCACTGGATCCCGGCTTCCGCCGGGATGACGAGTCGAAGGCCGCCTCCGCCAGATGCCCGGCCAGTTTCAGCCGCTGCGCCTCGCCGCCCGAAAGGGTGGGCACGGGCTGGCCCAGGCGCAGGTATTCCAGGCCCACCTCCGCCAGCGGCCGCAGGCGTGCGACCACTTCGGCGCGATCGGCGAAGAAGGCCACCGCCTCGGACACCGTCAGCTCCAGCACCTCGGCGATCGACTTGCCGCGCACCGCGACCTCCAGCACCTCGGCGCGGAAGCGCTTGCCGTCGCAGTCGGGGCAGCGCAGGTACACGTCGGAGAGGAACTGCATCTCCACGTGCTCGAAGCCGTTGCCGCCGCAAGTCGGGCAGCGGCCGTTGCCGGCGTTGAAGCTGAAGCTGCCCGGGGTGTAGCCCCGCTCCTTCGCCAGCGGCTCCTGGGCGAAGAGCTTGCGGATGGGATCGAAGGCGCCCACGTAGCTGGCGGGGTTCGAGCGCGTGGTCTTGCCGATGGGCGTCTGGTCCACCAGCATCACCGCGGCGATGTGCTCCGCCCCGCGAAGGGCGCGGTGGGCGCCGGGCGCCTCCGTGGGCTTGCCTTTGACCCTCAGGACGGCGGCATGCAGCACGTCCTGCACCAGCGTGGACTTGCCCGAGCCGGAGACGCCCGTCACGCAGACCAGGCGGTGGAGGGGAATGGCGACGTCGATGTGCTTCAGGTTGTGCTCGGCGGCGCCGAGGATGAGGATTTCTCCCTCTCCCCTCGGGGGAGAGGGCTGGGGTGAGGGGGCAGCGCCCGCCTGCTTCCGCCCGCTGAGATATTCCGCCGTGAGCGTCCGCGCGGCACGCATTGCCTCCGGCGTGCCGAAGAACACCACCTCCCCGCCCCGTTCCCCCGGCCCCGGTCCCATGTCGAGGA
>CAYZLI010000071.1:0-2289 GCA_964479195.1 uncultured Rhodocyclaceae bacterium | reverse complement strand
CCGAAGAACACCACCTCCCCGCCCCGTTCCCCCGGCCCCGGTCCCATGTCGAGGAGGCGATCCGCCGCGAACATGATCTGCGGGTCGTGCTCCACCACCACCAGCGAATTGCCGGCGTCGCGCAGGCGGCGCATCACCTCGATGACGCGGCCCATGTCGCGGGGATGCAGGCCGATGGAGGGCTCGTCCAGCACGAAGAGCGTGTTCACCAGCGAGGTGCCCAGGGCCGTGGTGAGGTTGATGCGCTGCACCTCGCCGCCGGAGAGGGTGCGGGACTGGCGGTCCAGGGTCAGGTAGCCCAGGCCCACTTCTTCAAGGTAGCCCAGCCGGGCGCGGATTTCCGTGAGCAGCAGGTCGGTCGCCTCGTCCAGCGGCGCCGGCAGGTGCAGCCGCGCGAAGAACTCGCGGCAGCGCGCGATGGGCAGCAGCATCAGGTCGTGCATGGACAGGCCGGGCAGGGCCTGGAGTTGCGCCTCGCTCCAACTGGCGCCGCGCGGCATGAACCGCCTGGTTGTTCCGTTCGGCCTGAGCCTGTCGAAGGTCGCTCGCGCTGTGACGGGCTCAGCACGAACGGCCTTTTCACCGAGCACGCGACCCGCGTCCTCCTGCGTGCCCAGCCGCCACAGCAGCGCGTCGGGCTTGAGCCGCGCGCCCGCGCAGGCCGGGCAGGGCGTGTAGGCGCGATAGCGGGAGAGCAGCACGCGGATGTGCATCTTGTAGCTCTTCGCTTCCAGCCAGTCGAAGAAGCCGCGCACCCCGTACCACTTGCCGTCCTCCCAGGCCCCCTCGCTCTCCAGCACCCACGCGCGCTGCTCCCCGGTCAGTTCCCGCCACGGCACATCCACGGGGATGCCACGCTTCCTGGCGAAGCGCACCAGGTCCGCCTGGCACTCCCGGTAGGCCTCCGTCTGGAACGGCTTGACGGCGCCGCCGCGCAGGCTCTTCGCTTCGTCGGGAATGACCAGGCCGTAGTCGATGCCGATGGAGCGGCCGAAGCCGCGGCAGGTCTCGCAGGCGCCGATGGGGGAATTGAACGAGAAGTGGCTTGGCGTCGGTTCCTGGTAATGGATGTCGCAGTCGGCGCAGTGCAGGTCGTCGCTGAAGCGCCAGACGGATCCCGTACCCGCATCCGGGGCCACATGGACATTCACCCGCCCCCGTCCCACCCGCAGCGCCGCCTCCAGCGCCTCGATCACCCGCGGGCGCTCGGCCGTGCCCATGCGCAGCCGGTCCTGCACGACCTCGATCACCCCATCGCGCCGGGCGTGGATGCGCGTGTAGCCCTGGGCCTGCAGCAGCCGCAGCATTTCCTCCTCGCTGAAGTTGTGCGGGATGGGCACCGGGAAGGTGACGAGCAGCCGCGGATCGCCCGCCGCCTGGGCGCGTTTGGCCAGTTCTCCGAAGATCGTGTCCGCCGTGTCCCGCCGCACCGGCCGGCCGCAGCCGCGGCAGAAGAGCTGCGCCGCACGGGCGTAGAGCAGCTTCAGGTGGTCGTTCAGCTCCGTCATCGTGCCCACGGTGGAGCGCGAAGTGCGCACCGGGTTGGTCTGGTCGATGGCGATGGCCGGCGGTATGCCCTCGATGCGCTCCACCTGCGGGCGGTCCTGGCGGTCGAGGAACTGCCGCGCGTAGGGCGAGAAGGTTTCCACGTAGCGGCGCTGGCCCTCGGCATAGAGGGTGTCGAAGACCAGGGAGGACTTGCCCGAGCCGGACACGCCCGTGACCACGACCAGCTCGTTGGTCGGGATGTCGAGGTCCAAGTTCTTCAGGTTGTTCTGCCGGGCGCCGCGGATGCGGATGGCGCCCTTGGCCTGGGGGTCGGACATGGTCAATCGTCGTGGCGGCGGGGAGGAGAATTCTAAACTGTCCCTGGGGTACACTTGAGCGTGGCGTGCACGTTCCGCGCCCGGAGCCAAAAAAGGGAGAAGGAATGGAAAGGGGATATCACGCGCGTGAAGGCAGGCGCGCGCCGGCGGTCGCACGGGCGGGCAGGGCGGCGCTGGCCCTGGCTGCGCTCCTCGCCGGCGGATGCAGTTCCCTGCTGCCGCAGGGCGAATCCGTGACGGAAGGCCCCTGGCCGAGCTTCGAGGAGGCGCAGCAGGCCTTCGACAAGATCGTCCCGCGGCGCACGACGGTCGAGGAACTCAAGCAGCTCAAGCTGGATCCGGCGTCGAACCCGAACATCACGATCCTCAATTACTCCGATGTGATCCGGCGCTTCGTGCCGTCCCCCTCGGTCAATGCCCAGGAGCTGGACGACGCGGTGCGCGAATGCATCGCCGCGAAGAC
>CAYZLI010000070.1:0-17760 GCA_964479195.1 uncultured Rhodocyclaceae bacterium | reverse complement strand
CGTTAGCCAGCAGCCCCTTCATCCTCTGCATGGCCTTGGCCTCGATCTGGCGGATGCGCTCGGCCGAGACGCCGTATTCGGCGGCCAGCTCGTGCAGGGTCGCCGCCTTTTCCTCCTCCTCGGCCAGCCAGCGCCGCTCGATGATGCGGCGGCTGCGTTCGTCGAGGCTTGCCAGGGCCTGCTTCAGGCCCTCGTCCTGCAGGCGGGCCAGTTCGCGGGTCTCCAGGGTTTCGGAGGGTTCGGCGGACGGGTCGGCCAGGTAGGCGATGGGCGCGTAGCGCTCGTCCTCGTCCTCGCCGTTGGCCTCCAGGGCGACGTCCTGTCCGGACAAGCGGGTTTCCATCTCCCGCACCTCCTCCGGCTTGACGCCCAGCTGCTTCGCCATCGCCCCCACCTCGCGGTGGCTCATGGTGCCGAGGCCCGGCTTGAGGCTGCGCAGGTTGAAGAAGAGCTTGCGCTGGGCCTTGGTGGTGGCGATCTTCACCAGGCGCCAGTTGCGCAGGATGTATTCGTGGATCTCCGCCTTGATCCAGTGGATGGCGAAGGACACCAGGCGGACGCCCCGCTCCGGGTCGTAGCGCTTCACGGCCTTCATGAGGCCGATGTTGCCCTCCTGGATCAGGTCGGCGTGGGGCAGGCCGTAGCCGAGATAGCCCCGCGCCACCGACACGACCAAGCGCAGATGGGACAGCACCAGGTGGCGGGCGGCCTCCACGTCGCCTTCCCGGCGGAAGCGGCGCGCCAAGTCCAATTCCTCCGCCTCGGTGAGGAGCGGGAAGCGGTTGGCGGCCTGGATGTAGCTTTCCAGGTTCCCGACTGCAGAAGGTACCGGCAGGGGCAACGCATGACTCATAGGATCGTCCTCCTTGGGATGGATTTTAGCACTCGCGCGATTAGAGTGCTAACAAGTCGCGGAGTTCCGCCCCGGCCGCTTTTCCAATTTGTTGTTCCTTATGTGTTTTTAGGATGCCGCACGGCGCAGGTGCCGCCCCAAGGACAACCAGGCGCCGGCCCAGCCCAGCGCCGTGGCGAAGCCAAGCAGCAGAAGCGAGTCCGCCATCGGCAGCGGGCGAAGGGCGACCTCCGCGCCGTAGAGCCGCACCAGTTCGGCCAGCGGCGCGCGCAGGGCGAGGGTCGCGCCCAGGACGAGGCACCAGGCCACTGCGCCGCCGGCGAAGCCCTGCAGGGCACCGAAGTAATAGAACGGCCGGCGGACGAAGGCGTCCGTGGCGCCCAGCAGCCGGCTCACCTCGATCTCGGCGCCCTGGCTGAGGATTTGCAGCCGGATCGTGTTGAAGGTGACGGCGACCAGCGCCAGGCCGAGCAGGGCGCCCAGCAGGGCGACGCCGAGCCGGCCCAGGCGCAGCAGGGCGTCCAGTTTCCTCACCCAGGCGGAGTCGAGCTGCACGTGCTCGACCCGGGGGTACTGGGCCAACTCGGCGCGCAGGCGCTCCATCTCCTCGGGCGTTTCGCGCCGGGGCGCCACGATGAAGGCATCCGGCAAGGGGTTGCGCGGCAGGCTGTCGACTACCTCGCCCAAGCCCGCGGTGGCCTTCAGGCGCCTCAAGGCGTCCTCCCGCGGCACGAAGCGGGTCTCCTTGACCAGCGGGTGCCGGCGCAGCCGGGACTCGATTTCCGCCGCGTCCTTCCTGCCCGCATCGGGCGTCATGAAGAGCGAAAGCTGCGGCCCGGCCGCCGCCTCCCGGGCCAGGGGGAAGAGGTTGGCCAGCAGCATCTGCCCGCCGGCCGGCAGCGCCAGGGTGATGCCCAGCACCAGGGCGCCGAGCAGGCTGTTCACCGGCCTGACCGCCAGCCGGCGCAGCGCCTGGCCGATCGCCTCCCGGTGGTGGCGCATCCACGCCCTCATGCTGCGAGCCGCCCGCTGACGAGGGTCACCCGGCGCGTCATGAACGGGGCGAAGAGCGCATCGTGGTGGGTGGCGACCAGCACCGTGACGCCCACCTGGTTGAAGGCATGGAACAAGGCGGCGATGTCCCGCGCGTAGGCCTCGTCGAGGTGGGCCGTCGGCTCGTCGGCGAGGAGGACGGCGGGCCGTCCCACCACCGCCCGGGCAATGGCCAGCCGTTGCTGTTCGCCGCCGGAGAGGGCGATGGGCATGGCTTTCTCCCGCCCCAGCAGCCCCACCTTGTCCAGGGCCGCCCGCACCCGGCGGCCGGCGTCCCGCGGCGGCACGCCGGCGATGGCGAGCGGCAACAGGACATTGTCGAACACGCTGCGGTCGAAGAGCAGCTTCTGGTCCTGGAAGACCAGGCCCAGGTTGCGCCGCAGGAAGGGCACGGCGGCCCGCTTCAAGGCCGCCACGTTCTGCCCATTCACCATCACCCTGCCCGCCGTGGGGCGCTCGATGGCGGGGATGAGCTTCAGCAGCGTGCTCTTGCCGGCCCCGGAATGGCCGGAGAGGACCACCATCTCGCCGGACTCGATGGCCAGGCTGAGTTCGCTGAGGGCTTCGATGCCTCCGGGGTAGCGCCGCGTGACGCCCTCGAAGCGAATCATGGGCCTTTAGGCCCATGAGGAAGTTGACGACCCACCCCCCTTCCCCCGCCCCATGGGCGGGGGTGACTAGTTACCTCCCCCGCCGGGCGGGGGAGGACGGGAGGGGGTGCCGTTGTTTCGCCTTTGCGCGCGCGGTCGAACCGGCGCCGAGGCCGCGAATGCGTGCCGATCATTGATTGAACAGCGCATCGACGAATTCGCGCGCGCGGAAAGGCTGCAGGTCGTCGATGCCTTCGCCGACGCCGACGAAACGCAGGGGCTTCGGCTGCTGGCGGGCGATGGCAGCGATCACCCCGCCCTTGGCGGTGCCGTCCAGCTTGGTGACGATGAGGCCGGTGACACCGATTGAAGCGTCGAAGGCCTTCACCTGGGCCAGGGCGTTCTGGCCGATGTTGGCGTCCAGCACCAGCAGCACCTCGTGGGGCGCCGTGGGCTCGGCCTTGGCGATGACCCGCTTCACCTTGGCAATCTCCTCCATGAGGTGCAGCTGCGTCGGCAGCCGCCCGGCGGTATCGGCCAGCACGACGTCGATGCCCCGGGCCTTGGCGGCGTTCACCGCGTCGAAGATCACGGCCGCCGCATCGCCGGATTCCTGGGCGATCACCGTGACATTGTTGCGCTCGCCCCAGACCGTCAGTTGCTCCCGCGCGGCGGCGCGGAAGGTGTCGCCGGCGGCCAGCAGCACCGACTTGCCCTGCGCCTGGTAATACTTGGCGAGCTTGCCGATGGAAGTGGTCTTGCCCGAGCCGTTCACACCGGCGAGCATGATGATGAAGGGCCGGTGGGCGGAGACGTCGAGGGGCTGCTCCAGCGGCCCCAGCAGGCCGTTCAATACCTCGGCGAGGGCTCCCTGCAGTTGTTCGCCGGTTTCCAGCTTGCCGCGCTTCACCCGCGCCTTCAGTTCGTCGAGCAGGAAGCGGGTCGCCTCCACGCCCACATCGGCCATCAGGAGCGTCGTTTCCAGCTCCTCCAGCATCTCGTCGTCGATCTTGCCGCGGCGGAACAGGCCGGCGATGCTGCCGCCGAGCTGGGCGCGGGTACGGGACAGGCCGGCCTTGAGGCGCTCCGCCCAGGAGGGGCGCGGCCCGGCCGGGGCGTCGGACTTTTTCAGGAAACCAAACATGGAGGAGGCTGTCAGTGTGAGGCGTAGGCCGGCAAACGCAGTTTCAGTGGAGGCTGACCTTCAGGTTACGCCATCACGAAAAAACGCTAACATGCGGCCTCGCCAATTCTAACAGAAGGCGCAACCCCGATGATTCGACGGATTTTCCAATTGGCGGGCCCCCTCGTGGCCTTCTGCGCGGCCCTGCTGGCGGCGGGGGCCGTGTCGGCCAATCCCTACGAGAAGACGCTGGCCAACGGCCTGCGCGTGATCGTCAAGGAAGACCACCGCGCGCCCACGGTGGTGCACATGGTGTGGTACCGGGCGGGCGCCATGGACGAAGCGGATGGCACCTCGGGCGTGGCCCATGTGCTGGAGCACATGATGTTCAAGGGCACGAAGAGGCTGAAGCCCGGCGAGTTCAACCAGCGCGTGGCCGCGGCGGGCGGGCGCGACAACGCCTTCACTAGCCTGGATTACACGGCCTACTTCCAGCAGGTGCCCAAGGGCCGCCTCGGGCAGATGATGGCCCTGGAGGCCGAGCGCATGGCCAACCTGATCCTCGACCCGAAAGAATTCGAGCAGGAGATCAAGGTGGTCATGGAGGAGCGGCGCCTGCGCACGGATGACCGGCCCCAATCCCTGGTGCATGAGAAGCTCATGGCCGCGGCCTTCCAGGCCCATCCCTACCGCCGCCCCATCATCGGCTGGATGAACGACCTGGAGCACATGACGGCAGCGGACGCCCGCGACTGGTACCGCCGCTGGTATGCGCCCAACAATGCCTACGCGGTCATCGTCGGCGACGTGGACAAGGACGAAGTGTTCCGCCTGGCCGAGCGGCATTACGGCAAGATTGCGCGCCGGGCCCTGCCGGGGCGCAAGCCCCAGGCCGAACCGCCCCAGGTGGGCGTCAAGCGCCTCGTCGTCCAGGCTCCGGCCAAGCTGCCCTACCTGGCCCTGGCCTGGAAGGTGCCGGCCCTGCGCGACGTGCAAAAGGACCGGGAGCCCTATGCCCTGGAGGTGCTGGCCGCCGTGCTCGACGGCCATGAGGCGTCGCGCTTCGCGAAGAACCTGGTGCGCGGCGCCAAGGTCGCGGTGTCCGCCGGCGCCGGCTATGGGGCCGCCGTGCGCGGCGAGGCGCTGTTCATGCTGGACGGCACGCCCGCCGAGGGCCGCAGCGCAGCCGAGCTCGAGGCGGCCTTGCGGGCGGAGGTCGCCCGTATTGCCCAGGAGGGGATCGACGCGGAAGAATTGGAGCGCGTGAAGATCCAGGCGGTTGCTGCCCAGGTCTATAAGCGCGATTCTATGATGGCCCAAGCCATGGAGATCGGCCACACGGAGGCGGCCGGCATTCACTGGCGCGACCTCGACACCATGCTGGAGAAGCTGCGCAGCGTCACCGCCGCGGAGGTGCAGGCGGTGGCGAAGAAGTATTTCGAGGACGCCACCCTGACCGTGGCCGTGCTGGATCCGCAGCCCCTGTCGGCGGCGCCGCCGAGGGCCGCGCCGGCCGGGTTGCGGCATTGAGGGGTTGAGGAAGGGGCCGTGATGAAACGACTGCTGTTTGCCGTCCTGCTGGCGCTAAGTGCCATGCTCGCCCAGGCGGGCGTGAAGATCGAGCACTGGACGACGCCCGGGGGTGCGCGGGTGTTTTTCGTCGAGAGCCGCATCCTGCCCATCATCGACATCCAGGTGGATTTCGCCGCCGGCGCCGCCTACGACCCGGCCGGCAAGTCGGGCCTCGCCGGGCTGACCCGCGGCCTCCTCGATGCCGGAGCGGGCGACCTGGACGAGGAGAAGATCGCCGGCCGCCTGGTAGACATCGGCGCCCGGCTTTCCGGCGGGACCGACCTGGACCGGGCGAGCCTCTCCCTGCGCACCCTTTCCTCGGCGCGGGAGCGCGAGGCCGCCCTCGAGCTGCTGCGCACCGTCCTGCAGCAGCCGCGCTTTCCCGCCGAGGTGCTGGAGCGGGAGAAGGCACGCACCATCGCCGGCATCCAGGAGGCCGACACCCGTCCCGGGAGCATCGCTTCGAAGCGCTTTTCCGCCGCCCTCTACCCGGAGCACCCTTACGGGCTGAACGCCACGGTGGAGAGCGTCGGGCGCATCACCCGGGAGGACCTGGCGGCCTTCCACCGCGACCACTACGGGGCGCGGCGGGCGACCCTGGCCATCATCGGCGACCTGTCCCGGGGCGAAGCCGAGGCGATCGCCGCGCGGCTCACCGACGGGCTGCCCGGGTCCCCGCCCGACGGCGGCTTGCCCCCGGTGCACCCGCCGGCGGGGAGCGTGCTGCGGGTGGCCCATCCGGCCACCCAGGCCCACATCTATCTCGGCCTGCCCGGCGTGCGCCGCGGCGATCCGGACTACATTCCCCTGCTGGTGGGCAACTACATCCTGGGCGGCGGCGGCTTCGTCTCGCGCCTGACCAAGGAGGTGCGCGAGAAGCGGGGCTATGCCTACAGCATCTACAGCTACTTCCAGCCGATGAAGCAGCCGGGACCCTTCCAGGTCGGCCTGCAGACCAAGCGCGAGCAGGCCGGCGAGGCGCTGAAAGTGGTGGACGCGACGCTGCGGGAGTTCCTGGCCCGAGGGCCGACGGAGCCGGAACTGCGGGCGGCCAAGCGCAACCTGGCCGACGGCTTCGCCCTGCGCCTGGACAGCAACCGCAAGATCCTCGAGTACCTTGCGGTGATCGGCTTCTACGGGCTGCCCCTTTCCTACCTGGACGATTTCCCGCGCCAGGTGCAGGCCGTGACGGTGGCCGAGATTCGGGCGGCCTTCGCCCGGCACGTCAAGCCGGAGCATTTCGTCACCGTGATTGTCGCTGGCGAGTGAGCCGCATCCGCATCGTCGGCGGCGAATGGAAGCGCCGTTTGGTGAGTTTTCCCGCGGTGGCGGGCCTGCGCCCGACGCCGGACGCGGTGCGCGAGACCCTGTTCAACTGGCTCGGCCAGGACCTGGCCGGGCTCACCTGTCTCGATCTCTTCGCCGGCAGCGGCGTGCTCGGCTTCGAGGCGGCCTCCCGGGGGGCCGCCTGGGTCAGCCTGGTGGAGCGCGACCCGCGCGCTTTTGCCGCCCTGCAGGCCAACGCCCACGCCCTTTGTGGGGAGAAAGAGCCCGACCGGCTGGAGTTGATCCGGGCGGATGCGCTAAAATTCCTTCCCCGCGCTACCCGGCGCTACGACCTGCTGTTCCTGGACCCGCCCTATCGCCAGGGCGGAATCGAGCGGGTCGAGCCCTGGCTGACCGGCATTCTGGCCCCCGACGCCAGGATCTATGCGGAAGCCGAGCATCCGCTGGTGCGGATCGGCGCCTGGAGCTGCGTTCGCCAGGGACGTTCCGGGCAGGTGTATTACCATCTTTTTGAAGCGCTATGAGCAACGGAACAGCAGTCTACCCGGGCACCTTCGACCCGATCACGCGCGGCCACGAGGACCTGGTCCGCCGCGCCTCGAAGCTGTTCGAGCGCGTCGTCGTCGGCGTGGCCGACAGCCGCTCGAAGAGGCCGTTCTTCAGCCTCGAGGAGCGCGTCGCCATGGCGCGGGAGGCGCTCGTCGCCTACCCGAACGTGGAGGTGCAGGGCTTCGATTGCCTGCTGATGGATTTCCTGCGCCAGCAGAACGCCCGCATCATCCTGCGGGGCCTGCGCGCCGTGTCGGACTTCGAGTATGAGTTCCAGATGGCGGGGATGAACCGCAATCTCTACCCGGACGTGGAGACGGTGTTCCTGACGCCGGCCGAGCAGTACATGTTCATCTCCGCGACCATGGTGCGCGAGATTGCGGTGCTGGGCGGCGACGTGGGCAAGTTCGTCCAGCCGAAAGTGCAGGAGCGGCTGCGGCAGAAGATTAGTAACGCGAGTTGAGGAAAAGCAACATGGCTCTGATGATTACCGACGAATGCATCAACTGCGACGTGTGCGAGCCCGAGTGCCCGAACGGCGCGATCGCGCAGGGCGCCGAGATCTACGAGATCGACCCGGACAAGTGCACCGAGTGCGTCGGCCATTACGACACCCCGCAGTGCATCGAGGTGTGCCCGGTGGACTGCATCATCCCCAACCCCGACCGGGCCGAGGACAAGGACCAGCTCCAGCAGAAGTTCCTTCAGCTGACCGCCGCAAAGGCGTGAGCGGTCCTTAGGCTGCCCGCACCGGGGCGGCTTGGTCCGCCCGGGCGTGCAGGGTCGCGTGCAAGGCCGCGGCGAGGCCCTCCAGCTCGGCGAGCTGCGTCTCCAGCGCGGCCTGCATGTGGGTCAGCTCGCCCACCCGGTCCTCCAGCGTGTCCGTGGCCTTGTGCACGCGCTTGATGCTTTCCAGCCGCCGCTTCAACTGCAGCTGGTATTCGCGCACCTGGGTCTCCAGGGGGGCCATCACGGCGCGCAGCCACTTGTCGATGTCCCGGTTGGCCTGCTCGAAGGTGCGCCGCACCTGGGTCGCCACCGTTTCGAAGAAGCGCTGGGTCAGCCCCCGCTTGGCATGGGTCACCATGTTGAGCAGGGTGTTGAAATGGGCGTTGTAGCCCGCTTCCAGCCGGTCCACCTCCTTTTCGTAGCGCAGCAGCGAAAGGGCCGCCGGGGCGGCGAGCTTCATGCCGTGCTCGATGGAAAAGCGCTCGTACATCGCCTCCATCATCCTGGTGATCTCGGCCACTTCGCCCGTCGCCTTGCGCAGGTTCACCCGGGCGTGGCCGAAAAAGCCGGTCATCGCCTCGCGCAGGCTCTTGGTGAAGACCGCCTCCAGCATGGCCTCCCGCGTGCGCAGGGTTTGCTCGCGCAGGGCGTCCATGCCGACGTGCGAGTAGAGATGGTTGGTAAGCTGGGAAAAGACGCTGCGCACGGCGTAATAGCGCTGCAGGCCCCGCTCGAACTCGTCCTTCTCGCTCCTGACCTTGCGCATCATGTACTCGATGACGCTCTGGTTCTTGCCGCGCAGGTCGGTCAGCTCGGCGAGCTGCTCGGCCAGGTTTTGCCGGCGCGTATGCAGGATGCTCCGCGCCCGGGCAATGGCGTTCGCCGCCTCGGCCCCGGTGTTCTCGCAGACAATGGCCTGCTTGGCCGGGATCAGCTCGGCGCTCAAGGCGTGCTCGAGCTCGGCCAGGCGGCTGCGGGCGAGGAGCTGCACGTCGCGGTTGATCTTGGCCACCAGCCCCTTCTGGGCCGAGACGGGAAAGACGTGCGCGGCGTCCAGCTCCAGGATTTCCCCCGTCGTGCGCACCTGGTGCTCGATCTCGGCCGCGATCTCCCGTTCGGTGCGGATGCCGTCCCACAGCCCGTCGATCTTGTTGAGCACGGCGATGCACCCCCTCTGCCGGCCGCGCACCGAATTGATATGGTTGCGCCAGACGGCCAGGTCCGACTGGGTCACGCCCGTATCGGCGGCCAGGATGAAAAGGACGGCATGGGCGTTGGGCAGATGGGCGAGCGTCAGTTCCGGCTCGGCGCCGATGGCGTTCAGGCCCGGGGTGTCGAGGATGACCAGTCCCTGGCGCAGCAGCGGATGCGGGAAGTTGATGACGGCATGGCGCCAGCAGGGGATCTCCACGAGACCCGCGGCGTCCGGCCGCAGGCCTTCCTCCCCCCGGGCATCGATGGCGAAGCCGAGCTGGGTGGCCAGTTCCGGGGCGACGCGCTTCTGCTCGCCGACGCGGGCGAGCGTCGCGTGCATGGCCTCGGCGGATTCGGTGTCCAACGCCACCGTGCACCACTCCTCGGGGTAGCGCTTGAACTCCGCGGCGCTGGCGTGGGTGGCGCGGGTTTCGATGGGCAGCAGCGCGATTGCCGGCGCCCGGGTGGCGTCGTAGAGCAGCTCGGTCGGGCACATGGTGGTGCGCCCGGCGCTGGAAGGCAGGATGCGGCTGCCGTACTCGGCAAAGAAAATGGCGTTGATCAGCTCCGACTTGCCCCGGGAGTATTCGGCGACGAAGGCGATGACGAGCTTGTCCTCGCCCAGGCGATCGATGAGGTGCTGCAGGCGCAGTTCGCTTTGCGCATCGCCGAGCTCGTTCGCGCCCAGCCAGTCGCGCAGGCGGACCAGGTTGTCCGAGACCGCAGCGCGCCAGTCGCTGTAGGCGGAAAAGTGCTGCGCCAGCCCCATGGTTGTCCTTGGATTTGCCGTCACGGCCGCAATCTAACACATGGCATTGGGGGCGCAAGGCAACCGGTCGCCGCATGCCCGCCGCCTATCCGGTTAGCGCTGGCAGCGCGGGCAGAAGAACGTGGAGCGCCCGCCCAGGCGGATGGCGCGCAGCCGGGCCCCGCAGAGCCGGCAGGGCTGGCCCGCGCGGTCGTAGACGAAATGCTGCTGCTGGAACCAGCCGGCGCTGCCGTCGCTGTGGATGAAGTCGCGCAGGCTGCTGCCGCCGGCCGCCAGCGCCGCTTCCAGGGTCTCGCGCACCGCCGGGGCGAGCCGCGCGCAGCGGATCCGCGACAGCCGGCCGGCGGGCGTGCGCGGATCGATCCTCGCCCGGAACAGGCTCTCCGAAGCATAGATGTTGCCTACGCCGACGAGGGTGTGGCTGTCCATGAGGAACAGCTTGATGGCGCCGCTCCGCCGGCGCGTTGCGGTGTACAGCCAGTCACCCGTGAAGTCCTCGGAAAGCGGCTCCACACCCAGGGGCGCGAGGAGCGGATGCGCGCCGATGTCGCCGGTCTCCCAGAGGACCGCGCCGAAGCGGCGTGGGTCGCGCAGTCGCAGCGCTTCGGCGCCGAAGACAAGATCCAGGTGGTCGTGCCTTTCGGGCGGCTCGGTGGCCGGCACGAGGCGCAGGCTCCCCGACATGCCCAGGTGCACGATCAGGGTCCCGCCGTCGAACCGGAACAGCAGGTATTTGCCGCGGCGGCCGATGTCGTGCAGCCGGCGCCCGCCGAGCAGCCGCGGCAGGCGGGGCGGCAGGGGATAGCGCAGCGCCGCCCGGCGCATCACGATCGCCGTCAGCGTACGCCCGGGCAGGCGCGGCAGCAGGCCGCGGCGCGCGACCTCGACTTCGGGCAGTTCGGGCACGGAACCTATCTCGACTATAACGTGTGCGACGGGGCGCTTTCGGGCGCGGTGCAAGGCGCGAGGAGCGCCGTTTTGTCATTCCAAAATACTATTGAGCCGGGTTCCAGGCCAAGAAAGAGGCCAAGAAAGCCGGCTGAACAGCCCGTTTTGCGATAACATGGACTGCGAACGAAACCGCATTTTACCCTTCCAATACGGAAGACTCTTCCGCCTGGCACCTTCCGCATGACACCGCCTTCCTTCCGTCAGTTGTCCGTGCTCGCCATGGCGCTCGCGCTCGCCGCCTGCACCCAGCTTACCCCGAAGCCCAACCCGGAGGCCGGGGCGCCGCAGGGGCCGCCCGAGGTGCCGCGCCGCGCCGAGCCCCTGCCCAACCAGGAACTCACGGCCCAGATCCTCTACCAGGCGCTGCTGGCGGAGATCGCCGGCCAGCGCGGCAGCTTGGCCACGTCGGCCGCCGTCTATCTGGACCTGGCCGGCAGGACGCGCGACCCGCGCATCGCCCGGCGCGCCGCCGAGGTCGCCTTCCACGCGCGGGAGTTGGATACGGCCTTGAAGGCGGCGCGCCTGTGGGTGGAGATCGACCCCGAATCGCCCCAGGCCCGGCAGATGCTGGCCGGCCTGCTGGTGGGCGCCAACCGGCTCGACGAGTTGCAGCCCCACGTCGCCAAGCTCCTGTCCCAGGAGGGCGACAATCTGCGTGACGGCCTGCTGCGCCTGAACCGGCTGTTCGCCCGGCACCCGGACAAGAAAGCGGCGCTCGCTCTGGTCGAGGAACTCACCACGCCCTACGTGGGCATGGCCGAAGCCCACCATGCCCGCGCCCAGGCCGCGCTCCATGCCGGTGCCTGGCAGCGGGGCATCGAGGCGGTGGACAAGGCCCTGGCCCTGCGTCCGGACTGGGACCAGGCGGTATTGCTGAAGGCGCAGTTGCAGCGTCCGGATTCCGCCGAAGCCGCGCTGCAGACCCTGCACGGCTATCTCGCCGCCCATCCGAAGGCGCGGGAGATACGTCTGCAGTACGCCCGCGGCCTGGTGGGCGAGCGCAAGTACCCGGAGGCGCGGGCCGAGTTCCAGCGCCTGCTGGACGACTTCCCCGGCAACGCGGACGTGGTCTACGCCGTGGCCGTGCTGTCCATGCAGTTGAACGACTGGACCACGGCGGAGGAAAACTTCAAGAAGCTGCTCGAGGGCGAGTTTGCCGAGATCAACACGGTGCGCCTGTACCTGGGCCAGATCGCCGAGGAACGCAAGCGTCCGGAAGAGGCCCTCGGCTGGTATGCCCAGGTCACGCCCGGCGAACAGCACCTGGCGGCGCGGATCCGCGCCGCCCAGGTGTTGAGCAAACAGGGCCGGCTGGAGGACGGACGCAAACTGCTGCACGAGACCCAGGTACCCGCCGCCGAGCGTGTGCAGTTGCTCCTGGCCGAGGCGCAGCTCCTGCGCGGGGCCGGCCAGGCCGCCGCGGCCTTCGAACTGATCGACGGCGGCCTCGCCACCCAGTCCGAGCAGCCGGAGTTCCTCTATGAATCCGCCCTGCTCGCCGAGAAGATCGGTCGCCCGGACGTGCTGGAGAGCCGGCTGCGCAAGCTGATCCAGTTGAAGCCGGATCACGCCCACGCCTACAACGCCCTGGGGTATTCCTTCGCCGAGCGCAACGAACGCCTGGAGGAGGCCCGGCAGCTCATCGCCAAGGCGCTGCAGCTGGCCCCCGAGGATCCCTTCATCCTCGACAGCATGGGCTGGGTGCTGTTCCGCACAGGCGACCATCCCGGCGCCCTGAACTATCTGCAGCGCGCCTTCGCCATCCGGGACGATCCGGAGATTGCCGCCCACCTGGGCGAGGTGCTGTGGGCTCTCGGCCGGCGCGACGAAGCGAAGAAGACCTGGCATGAGGCGCAGAAGGCCAATCCCGGCAACGAGGCGCTGGCGGAGGTCATCAAGCGGCTCAGGCCGTGAAGAGACCTGCCCTGGCTCTGGCGGCGGCCTTGTCCCTCCTGGCGGGCTGCGCGCAGCTTCCGCCAACGCCGGGCGAGGCGCCGCGGCCGCGACGGGAGGCCATCGACGGCTTCCGGCTGGAAGGCCGCATCACCGTGCGCCGCGGGGAGGAGAACTTCAGCGCCGGCATCGACTGGCGCCATGACACGGCCTCCGACCAGATCCTCGTCAGCGGTCCCCTCGGCCAAGGCCTGGCGCGATTGACGAGCAGTCCCGCCGGCGCCCTGCTGGAGACGGCGCAGCGGCAGCGCTTCGAGGCGGCCGATCTCGATGAGCTCTCGCAACGGGTCTTCGGCGCCCGGCTGCCCGTCTCGGGCATGGCCCACTGGGTGCTGGGGCGGCCGGCCGCCGCCGGCGCAGCGAGGAGCGACGGAGCCGGCCGGCTGAGTGGCCTCGCCGAACAGGGTTGGACCGTCGAGTACCTGCGCTATGAAAGCGAGGCGGCGCACGCCCTGCCCGTCCTGCTGCGTGCCTGGGGCGACGGCGTCGACGTGCGCCTGATCGTCGACACGTGGAATCTGGCCCCGTGAGCGCCGTGCCCGTGACCCCGCCCGTCTGCCGCTGGGAAGACACCTATCCCGCACCGGCCAAGCTCAACCTGTTCCTGCATGTGGTCGGCCGGCGCGCCGACGGCTACCACCTCCTGCAGACGGCTTTTCGCCTGCTCGACCTGGGCGATACGCTGCGCTTTGCGTCGCGGGCCGACGGGCGCATCGTGCGCGCTGCACCTCTTCCCGGCGTGGCGGAGGAGGACGACCTGACCGTGCGCGCGGCGCGCCTGCTGCAAAGGGAGGCGGGCTGCCGCATGGGGGCCGAGATTGTGCTGGAGAAACGCCTGCCCCTGGGCGGCGGGCTGGGAGGCGGCAGTTCCGATGCGGCGACCACGCTGCTGGCGCTGAACTGCCTGTGGGGCGTGAATTTTTCGCGCGAGCGGCTGCAGGCCCTGGGGCTGCAGCTCGGCGCCGACGTCCCCGTCTTCGTGTTCGGCCGCAGCGCCTTGGCCGAAGGGGTCGGCGAGGCCCTGCGGGCGGTCGCTTTGCCCCTTGCCTGGTACGTGGTGTTGGCCCCTTCAGCGAGCGTGCCGACCCGGGAGATATTTGCCGCGCCGGATTTGACACGCGACACGAAAATCATCAAAATGGCGGACTTTTCAGCGGGTTGGGGCAAGAACGATCTCGAGCCCGTCGTGTGCGGGCGCTACCCGGAAGTGGCGCGGGCCATCACGTGGCTGAAGCAGTTTGCCGATGCGCGCCTGACCGGATCCGGGGCCTGCGTGTTCGCTCCGTTTGCCACCGAGCAAGCTGCGCGCGCCGTGCTGGCGCAGCGGCCGGAGGGCATGCGCGGCTGGGTCGCCCGGGGCCTCGACGAGCATCCCCTGCACCACCTCGCTGACTGAACGAATACTTGGGGAGTCGCCAAGCTGGTTAAGGCACCGGATTTTGATTCCGGCATGCGAAGGTTCGAATCCTTCCTCCCCAGCCAGCATTGAAAAAGACCGGGCAGGTGAGACACGAATCACCTGCCCGCGTCGTTTCTGAACGAGATGCCCGAGAGGCGCGCATGGCCTACGACAGCTTGATGGTATTTACGGGGAACGCCAACCCCAAGCTTGCCGCCGACGTCGTCAAGCGCCTCAACATCTCCCTCGGGCGCGCCACCGTCGGGCGCTTCTCCGACGGCGAGGTGAATGTCGAGATCCTGGAGAACGTCCGCGGCAAGGACTGCTTCGTCCTGCAATCCACCTGCGCGCCCACCAACGACAACCTGATGGAACTGCTCATCATGGTGGACGCCCTGAAGCGCTCCTCGGCCGGGCGCGTCACGGCGGCGCTGCCCTACATGGGCTACTCGCGCCAGGATCGGCGGCCCCGCTCGGCCCGGGTGGCCATTTCGGCCAAGGTCGTGGCCAACATGCTGCAGGCGGTGGGCGTCGACCGCGTGCTGACGGTGGACCTGCACGCCGACCAGATCCAGGGTTTCTTCGACATCCCGGTGGACAACGTCTATGCCGCGCCGATCCTGCTCGGCGACGTATGGAAGCACCAGTACCGGGACCTCCTGGTCGTCTCGCCCGACGTGGGCGGCGTGGTGCGCGCCCGCGCCCTGGCCAAGCGCCTGGAGTCGGATCTCGCCATCATCGACAAGCGCCGCCCGAAGGCCAACGTGTCGGAGGTGATGAACATCATCGGCGAGGTGAAGGACCGCACCTGCGTCATCATGGACGACATGGTGGATACCGCCGGGACCCTGTGCAAGGCGGCCCAGGCCCTCAAGGACCACGGCGCGGCCAGGGTGATCGCCTACTGTACGCACCCGATTCTTTCCGGCAACGCCGTGCAGCGCGTCGCCGACTCGGTGCTGGATGAACTGGTGGTGACCGACACCATCCCGCTGCGCGAGGAGGCCAAGGCCTGCGCGCGCATCCGTCAGATCTCCATCGCCGAACTGATGGCCGAGACGATGCTGCGCATCAGCAACGAAGAGTCCGTTTCCTCGCTGTTCATGGAGTAACCGGCCACCGCTTTTTCAACCCCTGCCTGGTCGCGGGCAGGTTTTCTTGGAGTGAGTCAAATGAAAATCGAGTTCAGCGCAAACAAGCGCGCACTGCAGGGCACCGGAGCGAGCCGCCGCCTGCGTCGCGCCGGCAAGGTACCCGGCATCCTCTATGGCGCCGACGTAGCGGCCCAACCGATCGAGGTGGACCACAACGCCCTCTTCCACAGCCTCAAGACGGAAGGGTTCCACGCCTCCGTCCTGAACATGAACCTGGACGGCGGGAAGCTGCAGGTGCTGCTGCGCGACTACCAGATGCACGCCTTCAAGCCCCAGGTGCTGCACGTGGACTTCCAGCGCGTGGCCGCCGACCGGAAGATCCACATGAAGGTGCCGCTGCACTTCGTCAACGCCGACATCGCCCCGGGCGTGAAGCTCCAGGCCGGCGTGGTGAGCCACGTGCTGAACGAGCTCGACGTCTCCTGCCTGCCGGGCGACCTGCCCGAGTTCATCGAGGTGGACCTGAAGGACGTTACCGTCGGCCACTCGGTGCACGCCAAGGAGCTGAACCTGCCGAAAGGCGTCGAGCTGGTGCTGCACCGGGGCGAGAACCCGGTGGTGGCCACCATCACCGTGCCGCGCGGCACGACGGCCGAGGAGCTGGCCGTGGGCGAAGAAGCCACGGCCGCGGCTCCGGCGGCCGGCGCGGCCCCGGCTGCAGCTCCCGCCAAGCAGCCCGAGAAGAAGTAAGCCCGCGAGCGGCGGCCCCCTCTGTCCCCGGGGGCCGCCGTTACCCGCTGACCCATGGCCGCCCCGCGCCTCATCGTCGGCCTCGGCAACCCCGGCGACGAATATGCCCAGACCCGGCACAACGCCGGGTCTTGGCTTTGTGAGCGCCTGGCGCAGAAGCTCGGCGTGGAGCTCAAGCGTGAGTCGCGTTTCCACGGCCTGGCCGGGCGCACGCGCGAGCAGTGTTGGTTGCTCTTGCCCCAGACTTACATGAACCGCTCCGGCCAGTCGGTGGCCGCGCTCGCCCGCTTCTATCGCATCGAGCCGGCGGACATGCTGGTGCTGCACGACGAGCTGGACCTGCCGCCGGGCGCGCTGCGCCTGAAGTTCGGCGGCGGCCTGGGCGGGCACAACGGCCTCAAGGACATCACGGCCCACCTCGCCACCCAGGATTTCTGGCGCCTGCGCATCGGCGTCGGCCACCCCGGCGACCGCAACCAAGTGGTGGATTACGTGCTCAAGCGGCCCCGGGCCGAGGAGCGGCAACTCATCGATAGTGCCCTGGAGCGAGCGCTGGATGCCTGGCGTCTGCTGGCCGAGGGCGACTATCCCGCGGCCATGCAGCGGCTCAACACCAAGCCGGCCGCCGCAACCGAAAACAAAGGAAAAGTATGAGCCCCCACGCTCACATTCGTTCGAGGAGTGCCGGCTTTACACAGCCGGCCCGTTCCGCAGGCGCGAAGCGATGCTTCGCGAAACCCCTGCTCCACCCCCCCGAGGGGGCGCATGCCTCCCTCGGGGCGGCCCAGCGGGAGGCATGACCATGAGTCTCAAATGCGGCATCGTCGGCCTGCCCAACGTGGGCAAGTCGACCCTCTTCAACGCCCTCACCAAGGCGGGCATCTCGGCCGAGAACTACCCCTTCTGCACCATCGAGCCGAACGTGGGCATCGTCGAGGTGCCCGACGCGCGGGTGGCGGCGCTCTCCGCCATCGTCAAGCCGCAGCGGGTGCAGAATGCCATCGTCGAATTCGTCGATATCGCCGGGTTGGTGGCCGGGGCGAGCAAGGGCGAAGGCCTGGGCAACCAGTTCCTCGCCAACATTCGCGAAACCGATGCCGTCGTGCACGTGGTGCGCTGCTTCCACAACGACAACATCGTGCACGTGTCCGGCGAGGTGAAGCCGCTCTCGGACATCGAGACCATCGAGACGGAGCTGGCCCTCGCCGACCTCGCCACGGTGGACAAGGCGCTGGCGCGCTACCGCAAGCCGGCCCAGGCCGGCGACAAGGAGGCGAAACTGCTGGTGGCCGTGCTCGAAAAGTGCGTGGCGGTGCTGAACGAGGCACGGCCGGTGCGCTCGCTCGATCTCTCCAAGGAAGAGTGGGCCAACATCAATCCCTTCTGCCTTATCACCGCCAAGCCGACCCTCTATGCGGCCAACGTGGACGAGGGCGGCTTCAAGGACAACCCGCTGCTGGCGGCCGTGGAAGCCCATGCGGCCAAGGAGGGCGCGCCCGTGGTGGCCTTCTGCGCGGCGCTGGAAGCGGAGATCGCCGACCTCGCCGACGAGGACAAGGCGGTCTTCCTCGCCGACGTCGGGCTGGCGGAGCCGGGCCTGAACCGCCTCATCCGCGCCGGCTACAAGCTGTTGGGGCTACAGACCTATTTCACCGCCGGGGTGAAGGAAGTGCGCGCCTGGACCATCCACGTGGGCGACACCGCGCCCCAGGCCGCCGGCGTCATCCACACGGACTTCGAGAAAGGCTTCATCCGCGCCGAGGTGATCTCCTTCGCCGATTTCATCGTCTGCAAGGGCGAGCAGGGCGCCAAGGAGGCCGGCAAGATGCGCCTGGAGGGCAAGGACTACGTCGTCCACGATGGCGACGTCATGCATTTCCGCTTCAACGTCTGA